>JBBQNT010000121.1:0-10895 GCA_038330215.1 Gemmatimonadales bacterium | reverse complement strand
AGAACGCGCCACGATCATGGCAACGCGTGTCAAATTGCGGTCGGCATCGGTGGGTGCGCCGTCGAGTGGTGCACCGAGTGTGCACACGGTGGCGGCGGATGACGCGCAGTCGACCGTGGCGGTAGAAGCGGCACCGGAGCGGTTGCTCGAACACTTCGGCGCGCTCTGGAAGGCACGTGATGAGCATCGCGCGGTGCGCATCGAGTACCGCCGTGAGGGCGCGAGTGACGCGGAGGCGCGCGTGGTGCATCCATGGGCGGTGGTGCGCGCGTACCAGCACGTGTATGTGATTGGATGGTGCACGTCGGTGACGGCGGTGCGTGTATTCAGGCTCGATCGCGTCGCGTCGGTGTCGCTCGATGGCGCAACGTTCGAGGTGCCGACCGACTTTGATGTGCAATCGGTGATGCGCGATGGTCGCATGTTCGTGGGCGAGCGTCCGCACGACACGCTCGTCGTCCGCTACTCGCCGCTGGTGGCGCGATGGATCGCCGAGCGTGAAGCGGTGCCGCTTGATGCAGACGGCTCGGTGACGGTGGAGTGGCCGCTCGCCGACGATGAGTGGGCGGTGCGGCACGTGCTGCAGTATGGCGCGGAAGCCATCGTGGTCTCGCCCGACCGCATTCGGAACGCGGTCATGGCACGCCTCGAGTTGCTGATGGCGCTTGACAAACCTTCATGACACGGACAACGTCCGGTATGCTCCGCCACTCGCACAGCTATTCGTATTGGTATTTTGCGCCGTCCCGCATGGGCCACGGTGTCGGGTACTGCTGCGCGTAACGGCGCCACCTGACCATCCGCGAGGCCCGTGCACACTGCACGGGCCTTTTGTGTTTGCGCCCCGGCAGTTGTCACGATGCAGCGCGGATCCCGATCACTCTCTTCAGGATCCGTCATGATCATCGTCACATCCATTGGAATTTCCGACCGCGCCATTGCGAACATCGTGGAGCATGTCGAACGCGCGGGCCTGCGGGTGCACGTCAGTCGCGGCGACGAGCGCACGATTATCGGCTGCATCGGTGATCACGACAAGCTCGCTGCCGCCAACCTCTCGCGCCTTGAAGGTGTCGAGCAGGTGCTCAAGGTGGGCAAGCCGTACAAGCTCGCGTCACGAGCGTTTGCGACTGGCGACACGCACGTGACGCTGGGTGATGGGGCAGTGGTGGGTGGGCGCGAGCTGATCGTGATCGGTGGGCCGTGCTCCGTTGAGGGACGGGACATGCTGCACAGCACCGCGCGTGCGGTGAGGGCCTCTGGCGCGCGCGCACTCAGAGGCGGGGCGTTCAAACCGCGCTCGTCACCGTACGCATTTCAGGGCATGGGACGCGAGGCGCTCGAGCTGCTCGCGGAAGTGCGGCGGGAGACGGGGCTGCCGGTGGTGACGGAAGTGCTCGATCCGCGACAGGTGGACCTCGTGTCCGAGTTTGCCGACGTGCTGCAGGTTGGCGCGCGCAACATGCAGAACTTCGCGCTGCTCACGGAGGTCGGACGCTCACATCGTCCGGTATTGCTCAAGCGCGGATTGTCGGCGACGATCACGGAACTGCTCATGGCGGCGGAGTACGTGCTGGCGCAGGGCAATACACAGGTGATGCTGTGCGAGCGCGGTATTCGCACCTACGAAACGAGCACGCGCAATACACTCGACATCGCCGCGATTCCCGTGCTCAAGCGCGAAACACATCTGCCGGTACTCGTGGATCCGAGTCACGCGGCGGGACAGGCGTCACTCGTAGCACCGCTTGCCATGGCAGCGATTGCCGCGGGCGCCGATGGATTGCTGGTGGAAGTGCATCCGGATCCAACATGTGCCGCGTCGGATGGGGAGCAGTCGCTCACGTTTGCCGCGTTCGACGAGATGATGCGTCAGGCGCGCGTGGTGGCGGCTGCGGTGGGTCGTACGATCGCGGCAGCAGAGATCGCGTCGGTGTCCGCAGACGCGTGATCATCGGCGGTGACGTTGGGGGAAGCCCGGCCAGGCTGCACATCCGGGTGATCGTGACGCATCAGCACGACGAATCGCGTCCAGTTGTGCGGCACATCCTGCACGCCGCGGGTGATCACTTCAAGGCCGTATCGTGTCGCCGCAAGTTCGCTGGCGATGGCGGCACTGGTGCGATCACCTGACTCCGCAAGTTCGCGCGCCGCACCGGCGGTGTCGGCATGCGGTTCGGCCTCGAGCCACGGATGTCGCGCAAGAAAAATGCGACACTGCGCAAGCGCCACCGGATGGCTGCGTACCCGCTCGACCGATGGCAGCATCGCGCCCGGCAGAGCAAGAACGCACAGCACGATCACAAGCCGATGCTCGGCCAGCCGTACCAGCGAGTTGCCTGCCTGCTCGATGACCTCGAGCGCCGCGTGCACTGGGCCGGCAATTGCATTTTCGACAGGCAGCATCGCCGCATCGGCGCTGCCATCGATGACACGCTGCAACGCCTCGGCGAATGTCGCGCAGGGCAGCCCGGTCGCGCGGTCGTGAAAGTACTGCCCGACGGCGACATCGGAATACGCGCCGGGCTCGCCCTGATACGCAACGCGCCGACTCACGTGGTGAGCGCGCTGGGGTAGTGCAGCTGCGTCAAGCGTTCAGTCCTGCATGACGGGAAGCATGCGCGGCACGACCGCACGGCCGATCTGCCCGAGGTCGCTGCCATACCAGATGCTGCGCGTCTTCGGATCGTACACCATGTGACGCACGGCATTGGGGCTGTTCTCACCGATGTCGGTATGTCCAAAGAATCGCTGGCTCCTGGGGTCGAAGCCCACGAGCCGATTCGGACGCACACCGGTTTCCACAACCCACAACCGATCTTGTTCGTCCACGGTCATGGCGTACGGCAGTGACGCGCCCTTGCCCGGCAGTTCCCATTCCTTGACGGCACCGGAGTTGGGATCGAGCCGGCCGAGATAGCCACGCGAGTAGTCGGTGTACCAGATGCCACCATCACTCGTGCGCGCGATGCGACGCGGGCGCGTGCGCTCGTTCGGCAGCACGTACTCCTTCACGGCCTTCGTCTTTGGATCGATTCGGCCGATCTTGTTGGTGCCGAAGAGATCGAACCACACATAACCATCAGGCGCGACGATCACGCCATACGGACGCGAGCGCGGTGTCGGCATGTCGATGAGCTCGACCTTGCCTGTGGCCTGGTCGAGACGGCCCATCATGTTCGAGTTCTGCAGCGAAAACCAGAGATTGCCGTTGGCATCGAAGTCGATGGTATGCGGATCACGCGCTGCGGCTTGCGGCATGGCGTAGCGTTTGATCGCCATGGTCTTGCCATCGATGCGGCCGATCATGCCGTTGCGATTGCCGGCATACCACGCGTTGCCCTGCTTGTCCACGACGACCGTGTGCGGATTGGTACCCGAATCGATTTCGATCTTTCTGAACTCTGCATTATTGGGCGTGAAGTACGCCACATAGTTGCCGGCCTGACCCACGAACCAGATGCGATCGCCCGCTGGAGCGACGTACGGATCTCTCGGGCGTCCGCCAAAGGGCACGTCCCACGCAGAATGTTGCACGCTGTCCGGTGCCTGTGCGGCAACGTCTGCCGGCGCCGAAAGCGTCAATGCAGAAAGCGACAGTGCTGCGACAGCCAATGAACGACGATATCCGGGCATGAGCGTATCCTCGAGGCAGATCATGCGAAATGAGAGTGTAAGGATGGCATGGGCCGGCGAATGCGCGTAGCAGGCACAACATGACACTGCAAAGCCATCATCCGGGGATAAAATCTTTGGGTAGTCGTATGGTGACTTCATGATGGCGGACGGGCCACGGCTCCTCTCAACATACGAGCCGATCCGAAAAACCGCTGCCATCCTGCAGTGCGTGCGCGCGGCATTTGCCCACTTGCCAACCTGCCCATAAGTTGGACGTCGATCCCATCTCTGAGAGTGAGGCGATGCGTCTTAAAGGCTGACCGCGACGGCGTGGTCGGGAGGCAGCATCGTGAAGCAAGCACTGCACTCTCCCTGATTATGCCGGAGGCACGCCCGTGTCCGCAGCTTCGAATCGTTCGCTCTCGCTCATTCACGCTTCGTCGTCCGATTCCCGTCGCACCGCTCGAGATACGTTCGCGTCCGAGATGCCCGACATTCCGCACGTGCTGGGCCCCGAAGAACGGTTGCTCGCGGTATTACCCGGCACGGATTCTCGTGGCCCGGTCACCTGGGTCGCGTCCACGCGGCGCCTGATCGTGCTCGCGGCCGCACACCCCGATCAGGATATCGCGCATGTCTCGCACGCGGCCGTCACCTGCGTCGAGCTGCGCACGGATCCGCTCGGCACATGCGTGCGCGTGCGCGCAACCGGGCGACAGTTGAGCATGCATACGCTGGACGCCGCGCTCGCGACGCAGTTCAGTTCGCTGCTGCGTGAACGCGCTTGCATCGGCTTGCCGCATACGCCAGCGCGCCCCGCGCGCGAGCCAATGCCGGTGCATCATCACCTCGCAGCGCGGCAGATGCGGTAGCAGGCGGATGCGGTGGCAGTGGCGCTGGTACATGTGCTGGCGGGCAGGCGCACCTGCGTCAGAGACGCCCGTCAGCTCACCGTCAATCGCCCGGATACACGGCCCACAGCGCCGGTCGGCCAATGTTGCAGTGCACCACGCGACCAAGCAGACCGCCCGCGGCCAACGACGCATAGAGCGTCAACCGCGTTTGCTGATGTCCCCCACCCAGCACGGGGCGCGTGCGGCGGTGCAGTGCGCGCCCGCGGTTGTTGCGCGAGGGCACGGGATGAAACACGAACTCCACGCCCGGTGTGCGTTCCGGTTCGTCGTCCTGCCACGCATCGAGCTGACGAATGGCGCCGATCACCGCGTCAACACCAAGACGTAGCGCGGCAGCGGCATCCGCGCTGTACACGACCGGACGCGAGAGCGATGGCAGGAGCAGCAACGCCATGAACGTCCAGAGCGTGCTCACAGCCGGCAGCGCAAGCCAGAAGTTGCCGTCGGTGTAGGCCCACGGAAGCAGTGGCGCGAAGAGCGCCACACCAAGCGAAGGCCACATCGCGGCGCGCCACAGTCCGCGCCGGCGTGCGCCGCTGGTGAACTGTGCATGTCGACGCGCGAGCTGCACGCGAAGCAGCGACCGATGGTCGCTTGTGGTCCAGGCGCGCGGGATCCAGAGCTGTGGCTTGAACAAGCCTACCCATCCGCCAACGAACGCCTCGTCATCGGCGTGCACTACACGCAGCGCACCGGCGCGGATACCTGACGCGCCGGCAATCTCAGCCAGCTCGGCGTCAGCCGTAGCAATCGACAGCGGCGCGACAAGGCGCGCGATGATGCCGTGCAACAACAGCAGCGCGACGGAGGCGCCGAGCATAGCGCCTACGAGTCCGATCCATCCGAGCACGCTCGAGGCGAACGCGGCACCAAAGAGCACGCCACCGAAAAGTGCAGCCTGCACTGCCGCACCGCGCATCCAGCCTGTGAACCAGACGCGCAGCCTGGGTGCGTGACGCACGGCGACGGCTCCACCCACGTATTCCACGCCGCCCAGTAGCAGTGCGTGTGCCGAAAACACGATCAAGCCGAGTACCGACGCGGTGAGCGCAGTTGTCAGGTGCGTATCGGCGAGACCGCCAAGGCGCCAGCTTTGCGATAGTTGAACAAGCCCGGTGAGCAGCAGCAACAGCCACACCAGCGAAAGCACCACCGACAGGCCGACGCCGGTGATACCGAGCAGCAGTCGGCGACGGGCCAAGGTGCGCGACTCGCGAGCGTCGCTACTGCGCGCCGAGGTGGTCGAAACAAGTGTTGCAGCGGGAACGGACATGCGTAAGGCAAGAAGAGGAAACGATACGCCGCAGCCGGCGCCTTATCCTCTACAGTGACCGGGTAGCGCTATTCGTTCCCTCGATCGCATGCGCGCGTGCGCAGTTGGCGAACAGTGCGCGATCACGGACGTGCCGCAGGCTCGACGCGCCATCGCACGAGATACGGAATGTCGAGCGAATCGGTCACCGTACCCCACGCATCGTCGCCGCGCATCGTGTGCAATCGCCCGCCGTGCGGCAACGTGAACCGCCCGCGCAGCTGGCCGTCGCGCGTGAAGAGTTCATACGCGGTGGCCGAGCGAAACTTGACCAGTGGGCGTGGCGCCTCGCCCTCGCGCACCGGAGCCAGCTCGGGTTCGAACGGCTCGGACTCGGTGCTCACCGACACCAGCGTCTGCCCGTCGAGCGTGGTTGCGACTCCGCGTACTGGCGCCTTTTGATTGGGCATGGAAGGTCCGTCCCATGTCCACCTGGGATCGGTGAGGCGCAGTCCCCAGATCACCGTCTCGCGCGTTTGTGCGAGCTCCTCGGCGGGAACGGACACCGGAGTGATGCTGCGCTCGATGCGCAGCGGACGATTCGCATGTTCCGTGTATACGACATACGGCGCGCCTGGACCGCCCACCACGAAGCCGTCCGGATGCATGGTGGCCTGCGGCGTGGGCATAAACGGGACCGGCCGCGAGCTGATGCCGTTCTCGGCGCGCGCCATGAGGTTGGGCGGTGGGTCACCGTAGAACGGTTGCAGCGCTGTATCGCGCAGCACGCCCGCCGTATCAAAGTGGAACCAGGCGACGCGGCCGAGTGCTTCTCGCTCGAGCGTGGTGTCGCGCACGAAGGCGCGCAGATAGACGCCCCCCTCCGACGCCGCGAGCAGCGAGTTGTTGCTCGTGTTGAACTGTTGCACTGGTGGCATCCACTGCGACAGGAAGGCACCCGTGTCCGAGTACACATTTACGCGTGAGCTGCCCGCGTCCCACAGCACCAGGCGTCCATCGGTGAGCACGGCAAGTCCGTTGCTGCGCGTGTACTCACCTGGTCCGCTGCCTTTCGCGCCGATCACGCGCAGCAGTTCGCCGCCTGACGTGTAGTGGCGCAGGCTGGGAGCGGAGGCGTCGAACACGTAGACCTCGTCGCGACCATTCACCACGACGCTGTGCACGACACCAAAGCTCGTGCGCTCATCGCCATTCGGATCGCCCACGCGCCATACCTCGCGCAGCGCGAGCTCGGCGCCTGCGGGTGTATCGCCCGAGGTGCGCACGATTACCGTATCGCCCACGGTGTCCACAGCGACGGTGTAGCTTGGTGCGCCGCTTTCCGATGCGGCGTCACTGCACGCGGCGGTGACGAGCAGCAGGGGCACCAGCGCAGTGAGGAGCGTGGCGCGCAGCGACGGTCGCGACGGCAGGAAGAGCGGCTGGCTTTGCATGTCAGGCACGGTCTCGGGACGGAATGGCCTCAAGCGTCAGAACCCGGCCTGCGACCGGCGTCTCCGCGCTATGGGGTTGGACAACCCCGGGTGACAAACGGTTGCGTATTCGCCAGTTCTTCGGGTCTCCGCCTGAACCAGCTCGCGACCAGGTAGAACTCGTCGAGATCGTGCATGGGTACGTCGGCGCCCTTGGGATCGGGCCCGAAGAAGACACGCTGCGCGAGTGTCTCGAGTGCGTCGTGCTCGGCGTCGCACGTGGGCATTGCCACGTCGGCGCGCACGGTGCCGCGTCGCACGAGGTAGACGCGTCCGGTGCCATCGGCCGCATGCGCATCGTAACGGAACGTGAGACGGTCCATGCTCGCCTGAAAGCGTGAGACGCGGCCGTGCAGCCACGCCAGACGATCGGACTTGTCGCGCCATACCGCAGCACGTTCGAACTGAAGCGCGGCCGAGGCTTCGTGCATGCGTTGTCTCGCCAGCACAAGCGGCGTGTCATCACGTGCATCCAGGAACTCGCGCACGGCATGCACACCACGCGCGTACTCTGCCGAGTGTCCCGCGCCAATGCACGGACCGGGACAACTGCCCAGTTCGGCGCGAAGGCACCCGGGGGTTCGGGTGCGCTTTCCCGCTGTACGCATCGGCTGGTCACTGAACCAGAGTGTGCGGGGAGGCGCCGCGCCCTGCCCGTGATCCACATTGCAATCACGCACCCCTGTGAGCTCGGCGAGCGCGTGCACCGCGTCACGCACATCGTTCACTCGACGAAACGGTCCCCACAGTCCTGCCGCGCGCGCGTCGTCGGTACGTCGAATCACGCGCAAACCCGGCACGGGTCCATCTGTGAGGGCGATGTAGGCACGCGGCCACTCATCGCCTACCATCGCGCTGTTGAAATGCGGACGATGCAGCTTGATCAGTCGAAGTTCGGTAAGCAGTGCGCCAAACTCATTCGGCGCGTAGTCCCATTCAATCGACTGTGCGTGACGCAGGATGCGCGCCGACTTGTTGCGTCGCCCTTTCGCGCGAAAATACGAGAGCAGGCGCGTGCGCAGGGCGCGTGACTTGCCCACGTAGACTACTCGACCGCCCTGGGCGATCATGCGGTACGTGCCAGGCCGGTTCTCGCACCGCGACTTCACGAGCGCGAGCATTGCGGCGCGGATAGCCTTGTCGACCCGGGCGGGCCGGCTGGTCATGTGAGCTGTCGCAAGTACTCGTCACCCCAGCGTCGCAGCACGTCGATGCAGGGCACGACCGTCTCACCGAGCGGCGTGAGCTGCACCGGGTTGTTGAACGTCTGGTCGTCGAGCTCGCAAGCCGGCATGAGATACTTTCAGAAAGAGAAGGATCAGCGAAAAAGTGCATACTACCCGCGTTCATGTCCAGCGGATAGCGTCTGGCGGTCTCTTAGCCGGATCTCACCGGAGCTGCCATGAATGCAGACATCAATGTGGCGCACGCCGAGCGGCGGAAGATCGTGCGTTGGCAATGCGTAGTTGGTGCGCAGTCCGCGCGTCGCTACTGATCGTCAAACGCCATGTTCTCGCGGAACGCGCCGGCTTCGCGGCGGATCTGCACGAGCTCCTGTTCGGGAATGCGATCGAGATTGCGCACCATCATGCCCATGCGCGGATGCTTCACGAACCGCTCGCGATGCCGTGCGAGGAAGTCCCAGTAGAGCAGGGTGTATGGACACGCGTTCTCACCGGTTCGCTGTGCCGGATCGTATCGGCATGCGGCGCAGTAGTTGCCCATGCGCTGGATGTAGGCACCCGTGCTCACGTACGGCTTGGACGCGATCGATCCACCGTCACCGTACGTACCCATGCCGGCCACATTCGGCAGTTCCACCCATTCGTAGGCGTCGGTGAAGGCGGCCCAGTACCAGCGTGAGAGCGCTTCGGGTTTCACACCCAGCAACGTGGCGAAGTTGCACTGCACCATGAGTCGCGCAATGTGATGCGTGCGTCCGTGCTCGCGCACATGCCGTATGGAGTCGGCCAGACAGCGCATCTCGCACGGCGCGCTGGTGCTTCCGTCGTGGCCGTACTCCTCACCATCAGGTGCCCAGAACCAGCGCGGCAAGCTGAGCTCGGCATCCAGCGCGTTCACCGTGCGCAAGGCAGGCATGAGCTGCCAGTACATGCCACGCATGTATTCCCGCCAGCCCAGAATCTGCCGGATGAAACCTTCCGCACTCGCGATGGGCACGTCGCCGTCGCGATACGCACGCTCGGCCCGTTGCACAACTTCGAGCGGATGCAGCAGTCCCACGTTGATGATCGATGACAAGCTCGAATGCAGCAACTCGTGCTCACCCTCGACCAGCGCGTCTTCGTAGGGCCCGAACTCAGCCAGTCGCTCCGTCACGAATCGTTCGAGCCAGGCCTTGGCGTCACGGCGCGTGACGGGCAGTGCAAATGTCGCTGAGCTGCCCCACAGTCCGCGCCACTTGTCCACGCGCGCCATCTGGCCGCGTGTGATCTCGTCAGGTGCAACACCAAACGGCGCGGGCACCGCGCGATTACCGGGCCACGCCTTGCGATTCTCGACGTCGTAGTTCCAGCGACCGCCTTCCGGCTTGCCGTTCGCGTCCATGAGCACGCTCCACTTTCGTCGCATGTCGCGGTAGAACCACTCCATGCGATACTCCTTGCGTCCCTCCGCCCAGTTCGCAAACTCCTCGCGCGTCGCGAGAAATCCGCGATCGGGCCGCAAGACGAGTTCCGAGCCGGAATCCGTCAGCAACTCAGTGAGCCGCGAATACTGCTCCTGCATATCCCATTCGCGCGGCTCACTGGCCACGATGCGTCGCGCGCCGACCTCGGCCGCTATGCGCGCCAACCCCTCGGCATACGAAGGAACGCGCTCGAGCCGCACCTGATATCCAGCGCGCGTGAGCGCGTCGGCAAAGTGCCGCATCGCCGAAAGGAGGAGCACCAGCTTCTGACGATGCCACGGCAGCGACGCCCCCTTGCCCACCGACTCGAGCAGCACCACCAGCACGTCCTCGCGCGGTGCGGCGGGAATGTTCGCCACCGATCGCGAGCACTCCCAGGGAGCCACGAATGCGATGGTCGTACGCGATCTCTTGGGCATGCCAAGGAACGACACCGCCGCGCGCCGCCGTTCCCACCACGCCTCGTCACATCTTGCTACCCACCCGTCCGAACCCCAGTCTCAGGTGAGCGGCAGAGTTGCCCGTGCTCCTGGATCGCCCCCGCGCCTCAACCATCCTCACGTCCTTCCCCTTCGCGCGTTCGCGCCTTCGCGACTTCGCGCTCCCTGTCTCTCTGCAATCCGAAATCGTCGCCCATTCCGATGTCGTCACGCCCCGCTCCGACGCGCCCCGCTCCGTCACGCCCCGCTCCGACGCGCCCCGCCGCATCGCGCCTTGCCGCATCGCGCCTTGCTGTACCGCTGCTGGCCGCCTTCACCGCGCTCGCCTGCATCACCCCCGCGCTCGCCCAAACGGCCGTCGCTTCGCGCCTTCCCACCGCGATCGGTGACTCCACCTTCTGGCGACTCACGCGGGACCTCTCAGAACCCGCCGGCTGGTTTCGCAGCGAGAACTTCGTCTCCAACGAACTGCTGTGGCAGCATGTCATCGCGCCGCTTCGTCAGACCGTACCCACCGGACACGCGTTT
>JBBQNT010000120.1:0-10944 GCA_038330215.1 Gemmatimonadales bacterium | reverse complement strand
ATCAAGCGCGTGGGGGGCGCGTGACGCCGCTTGCCGGGCGTGTGCCCTCGCATCTGGCAATCATCATGGATGGCAACGGGCGCTGGGCCACGCGTCGCGGCCGTCCGCGCTGGATGGGACATGTGAAGGGCGCGCAAACGGTGCGCACGGTTGTCACGCACTGCGCGCGCCTCGGTGTGGAGCAACTCGCGCTCTATGCGTTCTCGAGTGACAACTGGAAGCGCCCGGAAGAAGAAGTGAAGCAGTTGTTCGAACTCTTCGCCACGCACCTCGACCGGCAGTTGCCGGAGCTTGTTGCGAACGACATTCGCCTTTCCGTGATCGGGCGACGCGACCGCCTGCCGTGTGCACTCGCAGATCGCATTGCCGCCGCCGAAGCTCGCACGCTGGGCGGACGCCGCATGCATCTGCGCGTCGCGATCGACTATTCGAGCCGCGCGGCCATTCAGGGCGCGATCTTGTCCGGTCAGGGGCTGTGCGAATCGGCGGGTGGTGCGAGCATCTTGCCGCCTGTGGACATGGTGCTGCGCACCGGTGGCGAACGACGGCTCTCGGACTTTCTGCTGTGGGAGAGTGCCTACGCCGAGCTGGCGTTCCTCGAAGTCAACTTCCCCGACCTCACGACGTCCGACCTGGACAACGTGTTCGCGGACTACGCAGCGCGCGAGCGTCGGTTTGGTGGCGTGATGCTTGAGGAGAGTGCGTGAACGCGACCCGACCTGCGAACAAGATCCTTACGGCACAAACTCCCGCACCCGCACGATGAACAGCCCTTCCCGCACACTCGTGAAAATCACCACGCCGCTCTTGAAGAACGGATAGTTGCTCCACGCGCCGCTCTGCGTGGCGCTGAATCCTAGGCCATCGTCGTTGAACGGCGCGCTGTCAAAAAAGCCCATTTCCCGCGGCGACGTGCGATCGCTGATATCGAGCACGCGCAGACCGCTGCCGTAGTTGGACTCGTACACGCGGTTGCCCACCACGTACAGGTTATGGTCGGACGACTTCACGGGCCCGTAATACATCTTCGCGACAATGGGATCGCTGAGGTCCGTGAGGTCCCACACAATCGTGCGGGTGCCTTCCACCAGACCGTCCATCTCGTCGCCTTCGTCGTTCATGTAGAAGTAGCGCTGCTCCGCGTCAAACCAGCCCTGGTGCGCGAACGACACGTTGGGATAGCTGTTGCGACCGATCGTGACGGGGTTTGCCTTATCCGTGACGTCGGCAATGTTGATCTCCTTCTCGTTTGACCCCACACAGATCTCGCGGCCGCGATACTTCGCATCGGGTCCCTGATAGTTCACGCACTGTGCGTCGTGCGTGTAGCCGCGCGGATTGCTGCCGCTGCGATCGTTGTAGCAACCTACGAACTTGAGTGCCGTGGGCGAGCGCGCGTCAATGATGTGCAGCCCGCCACCGCACGTTTCGCCACCACTGTTCGCGCCCACGACATACAGAAAGCGGCTTGCGGTATCGGCCACGATGTTGTGCGCACTCGCGATCTGACGGTACGTGGTGTCCGGCGCAAAGGTGGGTACGTTGCGCGCCGACCGCAGGCGCGTGAGGTCGAACACCTGCACGCCATGGTCGCCTGCCCCGTCGGCTACGATGTACGCGTGGTTGCCAATCACCTTGATATCCCTCCACACCGACGGCGGCACGCCCACGGTGCGCGGCAATGTGCCCACGAGCCGCGGACTGGACGGATCGGTCACGTCCACAAAGCTCGCACCGTCACGCCTGGCAACGAGCGCGTAGTCGCGCTGCGTCTCAGGGTCCGTCCAACCCCACACATCGTTCACCCACACGCCGCGTTCACCGCCGAGCGCGCTCACCGGCATATGCGCCACAAGATCTACGTTGTTGCACGTGAACACGCTCACCGTGCCATTGGTGCACGCCGCCGCTGGTGTCGCCGCGTTCGCAATGGTGGCAATGGTACCGGTGAGCAGTTGCGTGTGCTCCCACTCGTTGCCGCGTCGCGTGAGCGCGAGCACACGCCCTTCCCCAAAATCGCGCGTGGGCATGGCGACGGCCGCACGGTCACCGGCACTCGCCATCGCAAGGCCAAACGAGAACGGCCACGACGCACCCTCGCTTGAATCGGCAACCAGGGCTAGCGCGCCGCGCCAGTCGCGTGTGCTGTCTGCGAGAAAGCGGTACACACGACCATTCGCAGCCGGTGCACCGACCCACACATTCCGTCCAACAGTCGTCATGGACGCGCCAAACTGTGTGCCGCGTCCGCCGTCATAGGCGCGCAGCTCACCGGTGGTCGACCACTCGCCGTTCGCGCTGCGTGAGAGTACGTGCACCAGCATCGCACCGGGGGCGCCCACGAATGCTCGCTCACCGTCGAGCAACACGGCTGCACCAAGTCCGGCCCGTTCAGCGCCGGCGCGTGGAATGTTGACGACGCCAGGCACGCTCCAACTGCCGTCTGCCGAACGCACGGAGGCGTACACCTGGCCCACGCTGGCGTTGTCATTCGGTGCGCCAATCAACAACATCCGGCCTTGCAAGCTCAGGCTGTAGCCGAACGCGGCCAGGCTATCGAGCGATGCAGGTTTGAGCACCGACTGCATCTGCCACGTGTCACCGCGACGCTGATAGTGGTACACCGCCCCACCGCCACTCACGCTCGGCGCACCAACAAACGCGTCGTTGCCTGACACCGCCAGGGACTTTCCAAACTGTCCGGCAGTTGGCGCCGCGATGCGTGCGCGTTCTCGCCATACCGCGTTGACCGACTCGCGGGTGAACGCGTACACCACGCCGGCATCAGCCGATTTGCGTGGCGCGCCGACGAACAGCGTATTGCCATCCAGCGCGAGTGCGTGGCCGAAATCGTCCATGCGAAGTGCGTCGGACGCAGTGAAGCGCTGCTGCTCCTGCCATTTGCCTGACGCGTCGAGCCGGTAGCTGTACACCGTGCCCGGCCCGTACCAGTTCACCGGCTGACCCACGAGCAGTTCGGTGTCGGTCATGGCGAGTGCGCGGCCGAAGTTCGCTTCTTGTGCGGAGAGCGGTATGGACAGCGGCGCGGCGAGCAGCGCTGATGGCAGCGCGATGAATGTAAACGCGCGATGGCGCAGCATGGCGGGGCTCCGAGGATAGGTGCAAGTCGGGAACAACAATGGTCGTGGTGATGATTCAGGCTGGCGCCTATGTCCACGCTGTGATCTTTTCACCCTCGCTATCGCGGGAATTTCCGATGATGATCATGATCAGATCGATCAACGTCCAGATTCCCAGGCCACCAAGCGTGAAGAGTCGAAGCAAGGGTTTGCCGGGTAAGAGCGCAGTGCATGAGTCGACAGGCGGGGAGGAAGTGTGACGCTCCGGAAAACATACCGCCAATCATCGCCTACGGCAGCAAGGCGACCGCCGGTCAATCCGGGCGCGTAGCCATACACGTGCACACTCTCCACGCCGAGTGGCGAGGTATCGCGCACCAGCGCGAAGTCGTCGCCCACTTCGAGCAGCTCGTATTGTCCGGCAGTTCCACCGTAAGCTCCCAGTGTCCGGACTGATTGAAGACCCGCCAGCGCTCCGCGCCTGAGTAGGTGAACTCGCCAGCCCACAGCCGGCCGCGCGTGTCGGTCAACAGCTCAAGGTGCGCCGGTTTGAATTGTGCGCACGGCAGTTGCCGGAGTGCCGGTTCCTCCATCGCTCGCGCCGACGGCGACATTTCAGCCAGCATCTCGTCAATCGTGCGGTCAATCTCGCGTTCGTCGAGCAGTTCCGGTTCGTGGCAGACGCGAATGAGGCGCTCCAGCGCGCCACCCGGCGAGAAGTGCGCCACGTTGAACGTGTGTGCGTCGCCAACGAAGAACCCCCGGCCCGGATTCCGCGGTGATGAACGCGCCGCGCTGTCTGATTCTTCACGCTTTCAACTGACGGTCGCCGATGCTCGCGAGGCTGCGCGGCGACAGGTAGCGGTCATAACCACCGTGTCGGGGCTCGCACGCTATGCCGATGAGACTGGTGATCGCGCATTGCGGGCGTCGGCCGACCAACTGCACTCGTCGAACCTGAAGCTGCTGCGTGATGCCGGCGTGCGACTTGCGATCGGTAGCGATGAATACGGCGACACGTCGGTGGCCGAGGCACAGTATCTGCACTCACTCGGCGTGTTCACCGCAGCAGAACTGCTCGAACTCTGGGCGGTGACGACGCCGCAGGTGATCTTTCCCGAACGTCGAATAGGCCGACTTGCGCCGGGATACGAGGCGAGTTTCCTTGTGCTCGATGCAAACCCACTCGTCGATTTTTCTGCGGTGGCACGAATCGAGCGATTCATCGCGCACGGACGCACACTGCACGTGCGATAGCCAGTCCGACCACGCGAGGCGTCACTGTGGCCGTGCACGTCACACGTCCTCAGGCCGCGCATCGTCGTTGCTCGCGCTACTGCCCATGCTGCTGCTTGCTGCCTGCGACGATGGCGGTGACGCTGTCCGTGCGTCGTCTCTGCCCCCTGGCATGCGAGGCGCGCGCAGCAGCAATGCCGATGCATCGCCGCCACCGGTCCCGTACGAGTCGTCTACGCCGCGCATTGCGGTGCGTGCCGACACCAGTTGGCCGCATGATCGAACCGCGTACACGCAGGGCCTGTCCGTCACCGGCGAGCGCCTGCTCGAAAGCACTGGACTCGAAGGCAGCTCGGGCGTGCGCGAGGTGCAGCGATTCACTGGCGAGGTGCTTCGCCGCACCGAACTCGCCGCACCCATGTTCGGCGAGGGCATCGCGGTGTGGAGCGATCGCGTGTACCAACTCACGTGGCGTCATCAGCGCGGCTACGTGTTCGACGTGACCACGCTTACGCTCGTGGACAGCTTTACCTACAGCGGTGAGGGCTGGGGACTCACCACGGACGGCGATCGTTTCTTCATGTCGGACGGCACGAGCACGCTTCGTGTGATTGATCCCGACGGCTTTCGCGTTGAGCGTACGATACAGGTGCGTGAAGCGGGACAACCGGTCTGGATGCTGAATGAGCTGGAGTGGGTGCGCGGTGAGCTGCTGGCAAATGTGTACAAGACCGATCTCATCGCGCGCATCGATCCGGCCACAGGGCACGTGCTCGGCTGGCTGGATGTCGGCTCGCTGCTCACGCCGGTTCAGCAAGAGCGGGTGCGTGCGCGTGACGGCGTCGCCAACGGGATCGCGTTCGACCCAGCGCGGGGACGACTACTGCTCACCGGCAAGCGCTGGCCGAGGCTGTTCGAGATCGACTGGCCGGCTGGACAGCGTGATTGAACGGGAATGAACGTGATTGAACGTGATTGAACGTGATTGAACGTGATTGATGCTGCGCGTTCGCACGTCACGGGAATACTGCGAACGAACTCGCGTTGCACCACAACGGCTACCGCGGAGCTGATTGCCCCGACTGCGCAACCGGCTCGCTTGGGGGTTCACTGCGCTGCTCGATCGGCATGTCGCCGATCATGCCCCCCGGCACGTCCGTGAACGGCAGCAGTAGCGAGATGCGCCGGTTGGCCGCCGCATTCGGATCGTTGGGTACGCGCAGACGCCTGTCGGCATAGCCGCGCACCTCCACCAGTCGCGACTGATCAACGCCCGTGGCTTCGAGCACACGCCGAGCGGCGTTGGCGCGATCCGAACTCAGCTCCCAGTTCGTGTACGTGGCGTCGGCGCCGAACTTCGCGGCGTCGGTATGCCCCTCGAGCACGATCGGATGCGACAACATTGCCAGCTCACTGCCCACGATCTGCAGCACCAGCGCCACTGCAGGCTTAATGAGCGCCGAGCCCGTGGGGAAGTACACGTCGCCGCTGCCGCTCTCGATCAACTCGATGCGCAGGCCATCGCGTGTCACGTTGACCTCGACCTGCGCGTTCAGCTTCGCCAGCGAGTCGTTGGCCTCGAGCTGCGTCATGATGCGCTGCTTCGCCGCCTCGAACGCCTTCTCCTCGTTGGCGCGCACCACGAGACGCAGCGGGGTGCGCTGGATGTTCGTGGGAGACGAGCCGACGGCGATCGGGCTTGAGCCCGCGCCGTAGCCCTTGCGATAGCCTACCGGATTGGAGAAGTAACCCTCGATCGCGGACTTGGTCTGGTCGTCCATGCCAAGGATCCACATCACCATAAAGAACGCCATCATCGCGGTCACGAAGTCGGCGTAGGCCACCTTCCACGACCCGCCGTGGTGTCCACCGTGACCGACGACCTTCTTTTTGACGATGACGATCTTCTTGCCGCCGCGCGGAGCCATGCGCTACGCCGCCTTCTTGCGCGTGAGCTCTTCAAGCTCGGAGAAACTCGGACGCTCGTGCGGCTCCACGTTGCGGCGCGCAAACTCGACCGCGGTCATCGGCGCGTCGCCGCGGGCGAATGACAACAGCGCGGTGCGGATGCACAGCATGTAGTCGTTCTCGGCGTGAATGCGCGAGGTGATCGCCGCAGCGAGCGGGCTGAGCAATCCGTAAGCAAGCAGGATGCCCAGAAATGTGCCGACGAGTGCGGCCGCCACCTTCTGCCCGATCACGGCAGCTTCGCCACCAATGGAGCCCATGGTAATGATGACACCCAGCACGGCCGCGACGATGCCGAAGCCAGGCATCGCGTCGCTCACGGCGGCGACGGCCTGTGGCACCTTCATCGCCTCGTGATGATGTTTCTCAAGGTCGAGGTCCAGGATCTCGGCGAGGTTATGATCTTCGACGGCACCAGTCAGCAGCACCTTGAGAGTATCACACAGCAGAGATACGGCGTGATGATTGTTCAGGAATGAGGGATACTTCTGAAAGATGTCGGACGCCGTGGGATCTTCGATGTGCGCTTCGAGGCCGACGAGTCCATCCTTGCGTGCCTTCTGGAAAATCTCGTACAACACCTGTAACAGTTCAGCGTATGCAAGTGCGCCGAACGGGGTAGGCTTCACCAACGCGATCAAATGTTGCATTGTTGCCTTGATCACCGCCGGTGGGTTTGCGGCGATCAAGGCCCCGATGCCGGCGCCACCAATGATGACGAACTCGCTGGGCTGCACGAGCACGGCCAGTTGCCCGTGATGCATGACGTAGCCACCGAGCACTGCACCGAATACGATAACCAAACCGACAATGACCATCATACGGTCGTACCTGAGCCGTTTAAGCGGTGACGAAATGAGAAACGCACAGTGAGCGGCGGCGACGGGGACTCGACACGTTCTGTGACGCCGGCGGCGATGCCACCGGTGCTGCCCGAAGGGCCGGAGTTGCGGCTGGCCGTCGCACGGGCGCGATGGCTGGAGTTACAGGACGAGTTGTTGCGTGGCGTGACGCACGCGCTCAGCAATCGCATCGCGACGGTGTCGGCGGCGGCGTACATGCTCGAGCACGAGGACATGAGTTGCCAGGAGGCAGCGGCGTCGCTTCGGACTGAAACCGAGCGCATGGATGCACTGCTGCAGTTGCTTCGATTGCTGCCGGCGCACAACGACGGCAGCTTCGAACCTGTGGCGCCAATGGATGTCGTGGAGCAGGCGGTGGCACTGCACGAGCACCATCCCGACTTGCGCGACGTGACGGTCACGGTCACGCAGCAGAAGAATGTGTTGCCCGTGCTGGTCGAGCCCCATGCGTTCTTGCAGGCAGTACTGCTGGCACTCACCGCTGCGAAGCGCACGGCCTTTCCGCGCATGATTGGCGTGACGCTCGACGTGAGCGGTGACGCTGACATGGTGTGCATAACGGTCGCGCCTGACGCGAGCGGACACGCCGTAGATGCCACGCGTGCCGCCATCGATGCCGCGGCTGCCGACTGCTGCCTGCGCAGTGCGCACGGGTCAGCCGCGCCGCGCGATGACGGTGGTGCGACGCTCACGCTGCCCACGCTGCCGGCCGCGAGACGCGCAGGACGCTGAGCGCGCAATGTCGCGCGGCTCATGCCGGCTCCGGCTGCGGGTCGCGCGGCACCTTGGCGGGGCCAAGTGCGGCGAGCCAGTCGGAGTTGGCGGGCACGCTGGCGCGCTGATTCTCGCTGGCCACCTGCGCGGCCAGCTCGCCACGCAGGATGCGCAGCGCGGATGGTGCCTCGATGCCAAGACGTACGCCGCCCTTGTCGCACGACACCACCACGATGCGAATGCCGCCCTCGATGAGGATCGCCTCGCCTTCCTTCCGTCCGAGCACAAGCATGTGAGTGGCGCTCCGTCAGACGAGTGAGAGCAGCGTCTGCAGCATTTCGTCCGCCGTCTTGATCAACTTGGTCGCGGCGGTATACGACTGCTGCACGCGCATGAGCTGAATGAGTTCTTCATCGGTGCTCACGCCGCTGACCGACTGACGTCGCGCGTCGGCCTGGTCGACGAGAATGGCACGAACGGAGGCATCATCTGTGCTGCCACGTACATCGAGTCCAAGTCGCGTGACGGTAGTGCGAAAGAACGTGCCGAAGCCTGCGGTCTCCGTGACGCCACCGGGGCCGGTGTACGAGACCGCAGTCGTGCTGTTGCGAAGTGCCGACAGCGACGTCGCGACGCTGTTGTCGAGCGGTGCATTGATATCGCCCGACGACGCGATGTTCGCCGAGTTGAGTTCGATCGCCGAAAAGAGCTTCATGGTGCCGGCGCGCACGGGATCGGTCACCGTACCGGCGTCGAAGAAGACGCCGGCGGCGACACCGGGGATCGTTGCGCCCGCAAAGACGAAGCCGGCCGTGTGCGCAGTATTCACGCTTGTGACGATCGATGAGGCGAGCGTATCGAGCCGTCCACGCAAGGTCGGCACGTCGGTGTTGATGACATCGACGAGTCCCTTGAGCTCGCCGGCGAGCGGCGCCAGACGATCCACGCTGTTGCCGAGCGTAAGCTTGACCGGAATATCCGAGGGCACCACGGCGGGCGGCGGTACCGGCGGGTCCTGCTGCAGGCGAAGCGGACGCGCCGAAGTGCCGTCAACCAGCGTGGAGTTGCCGAGCAGTACGCTGATAGAGCCGTCGCGCTGTGGTTCGGCGCGCGCGCCGGCGAGCGACGAAAGCTGGTCCACGAGCAAGTCGCGCTGATCGCGCAGATCGGACGCCACGGTTCCCGTGGATTCGGCCGTAAGGATGCGTCCGTTGAGTTCTGCCACCTGTTCCGCGAACTGATTGACCTGCGACACCAGTGAATCGAGTCGCGTGGTCGCCTGTTCGCGCGTCTGCGTGAGGCGCGTGTCGTAGTCGTTGAACAACTGCGCGAGCTGTCGGCCACGCTGCTGCACCACGGCCTTGGCCGAGAGACTGCCGGGTGACGTCGCGAGATCGCTGAAGGACGCCCAGAACTGGTCGAGTGACGCGGCCATGCCGGCATCGGCTGGTTCGCCGAATATGCCCTCCACCTGCGAGAGCAAGTCGCGGCGCGTGGTGGACTCGCCGAGCAGGCTTGCGGCGCTCCGGAATGACTGGTCGAGCAGCACGTCGCGCTGCCGCTCGATCCCGTCGAACGAGACACCCGAGCCGATGTTGCCGTACAACATGCGCACCGGCGTATTCGTCGACAGCATGGGACGTTGACGTGAGTAGCCCGGCGTCTCGGCGTTCGCGATGTTGTGCGAAATCACCTGGAGGGACGTTTGGTGCGCCAGCAGTGCGGTGCGCGCGATGCCGAAGAGTCCGGAGCTCATGAGATCAGACCGTGCGATTGACGACGAGGCCGCGCGGCTGCGACGACTGTGCTGCGGCGCCTTCGGCGGCGTACGTGGATGGTGACGCAGGTTCGCCCGACAGCACGCGCACCTGCTTCGAGTTCGTGGCCAGCGCTTCGCGCAGCAGCTTGCGATTCATGCCCACTTCGCGCGAGAGCACTTCGGCGGCTGCCTGCAGGCGCTGGCGCGCGTCGCGCAGTCGGTCGTCGAGCTGTGCGCCAAGACGCGACTCGAGTTCACGCAGGGGCATGTCCGCCGTTCCACCCAGCAGTTCGTTGAGCTGGCGGCGACGTTGACGTGCCTGGCCGAGCGTGGCCAGGATACGGTGTGTGGCGAAGACGCTCTCGTCCACGCTGTCGATGTCGTCCGAGCCGACGGCGTTGCGCTGACGGCGCATCTGCACGACGAGATCGTCGAGCAGACGACGCTCCGTGCTGAGCGCATCGTGCAACGCGTCCAGCATGGACGGCGCGTGCGGCGGGAGAACCATCATGGGTGGTTCGGCGGTGAGCAGTGCAGGAGACATCACAGGTCGGGCTGGCGTACGGAATCGGGAAGCGAGGCGGCGGATACCGCGTCGGTCGTCGGTGGTGCAACGTGCAGATGCTGGCTGAGCTGACGGTACAGTGCGTCGGACAGGCCGCGCTCCCAATGCCTGGGAGTCTCGGCAGCGAGGTGCTGATCCATCAGTGCCGTGAACATGTCTTCTCCGGCCCCTCCTGAAACGATTCCTTCCTGCTGCGGAACGGATTCGCGCATGGCCTTGTAGAGTTGTTGCACGAACACCCCTTCCAGGTTGGAAACTGCCTGTTGCAGCTTCGCATCACGTGGCGGAGTGGCGGGCGGAGTGGCGGGCGGAGTGGCCGGCGTGCCGGGAGCAGCGGGGGGCGCGATACGCTCGATCATCGAACGATGATTTCAGCGGTGATCGCGCCAACGTCGCGCAGCGCGGCGAAGATGGCCGCGATCTCCTGGGGCGGTGTCTGCACGGCGTGCAGCGCGCTGGCGATCTTCTGCACCGGCGTGCCGATGGCCATGCGCACGTTGCCAGCCGTGGGCGCCGATTCGTCGCCAGCGGTGACATCGCCGATGGACAGTGTCACGCCGCCATGACTGACGGTGGCCGGACCGACGGTGATATCGCCGCCCACGACGACGCTGCCGTCCTTGCCATCGATGATGAGGCGCGGCTTGATGTCGGGACGCACCGCGAGTTCGAGCACCTTGGCCAGTGATGACGCGCGTTCTGCGCCAGCCGGCAGGTTCATGCGAATGGCGCCTTCGTCTTCGACCGACGCGATCTCGG
>JBBQNT010000119.1:0-10986 GCA_038330215.1 Gemmatimonadales bacterium | reverse complement strand
CGAGCGCGCCGAGGACACCGTGCAGGACGTGTGGCTTCGGGTGTTGCGCGCCTTTCCGTCGCTGCGTGATCCGTCACGACTGCGAGCGTGGCTGTTTGGCATCGCGCGCCGCACGCTCATGGACCGGCACCGCAGCACATATGCGGCTACGGTGGAGGTCGCGTTGGACGATCAGCTCACGCCCGACGTTGCGGATGACATGGACCTCGAAGTGGAGTCAGAGCTCGAACGCCGCGACACTCTGACCCGCATGAGCGAAACGCTGTCGGCGATGCCGATCATCGAGCGCGAAGTGCTGGTGCTCTTCTACCTGCGGGAGCTGTCACTCGCCCAGATCGCCGAGGTGCTCGCGCTACCGGTTGGCACCGTCAAATCACGCCTTTTCCGCGCCCGCCGCATGCTGCGCGAGCGCCTCATCGCTCAGGGAGTTCAATCATGAACAATCGTACTGCAGGTTCCGGCGCATCACCTGACGCGGCCGTCATGTCAAACACCATCGCGGTGGCGCAGCAGCGGCTGCGTGACGAACTCGCCCTGCCGTCGCGGCTGGCGCACGTGATGCTGCTGCTCGTTGCCACTGCAATGGCCACTGTACTCGCAGCATTGCTGATCACCGAACCGTCGCTCCCGCCCCGCACGCAGCTTGCGCTCTCGATCATGCTGGCCATCGCCGTGTCGTGGGTGGTGTTTGCTGTGTGGGTGTTGCGAACGCGACGCGTGCTGCTGGCGGAGCATCAGGTGCTCGCAGCACGTATGGCGACGATGTTTTCCGTGCTGTTCACGGTTGGTGCAGCGGCGTTCGCTCCGTGGTCAACAAACAGCGCAGCAGCGCTCGCTGTTGTAGGCACAGGCGTTGTGATGCTGGTGTTTGCCGGAGTGCGCTTGCTGCAATCGCGTCGCCGACAGCGTGCGCTTCAGCACCGCCGAGCAGAGCTCATGCTGCAGATTCAGTCACAGCAGCCCGCCTCGGTGACGTCATGAGCGGCCATGCTCGCGTGCCCGCCCGACTTCAGGCGCGCGCTGCCGCCGTTGCGTGCGTGCTCATCGTTGGCGCACCCGCAATCGGCGCACCCGCAGTTGGCGCACTCGTCGTTCGCGCGTTCAGCTATTGCGCGCCCTGCGTCAGCGGTCTCGGCATCAACGCGCTCAACAGCAACACGCTCAACAGCAACACGCTCTTCGCGCAGCAGCCCACCGTGAGCATGGTCCCCGGCTCCTTCCCCGTGCGCGGAGACACGTTGTCGGTGTTGAACGGCACGCTGTACGTGCCCGCGAATCGCACCACGGGACGCGGTGAGCCACTGGCACTCGCATTCGTACGCTTCCCGTCGAGCAGCGCCGCCCCTGCCGCGCCGATCGTGTTCCTCGCGGGCGGTCCTGGTGACGCCGCGACACGAGCCCTGCAAGGCATGCCGCGCGAACTGCTAGACGCGCTGCGCAGCATCGCCGACGTCATCGCGTTCGACCAGCGCGGCACTGGACGCTCCGAGCCGCGCACGGTGCTCTGTCCGCCCGGCGAGATGTATTCCCGTGCCGAGCCCGCCAATCCTGACGCGCGGATCCTCGTGCTCGAGGCGCGGGTGCGACGCTGTCTGCGTGACTCGTCTCGCGCCACGTTCGATCTTGGCGGGCTTACCACGCTCGAGAGTGCGCACGATCTCGACGCATTGCGCCGGGCACTTGACGTGCCGCAACTCTCACTGCTCGCCGGAAGCTACGGTACACATCTCGCACTCACATTTGTACGTGAGTACCCGCAGGCCGTGCAGCGCATGGTGCTCGCGGGTGTCGAGGGCCCAGATCACACGCTCAAGGTGCCATCGCGTGTACAGCAGGTGCTCTCGATCATCGCACAGGAACGGCGTCCCACGATGCTGGGCGAGCTCGATACGCTGCGCACGCGGCTCGTCGGTGCGCCCGCGCACTTTGCCTTTCCCACCGGCCAGACCATCGTGCTCGGCGCCTGGGACCTGCAGCGTTACGTGGCCGAGTCACTCGACGCCGTGCCAGAAATCAATGCCATGGTGGCGAGCATTCCGGCCATGATTGACGGCGACTACGCACCACTCGCGCGCTGGGCGCTGCGAGATCGCGCGCCTCGGCCACTCAACCTCATGAACCTTTCCATGGATTGCGCGTCGTACGCTTCACCGGCGCGATTGCAGCAGATTCGCGCCGAATCGGAAAAAGCGATTCTGGGAGACGCGATCAACTTTCCGCTACCCGCGCTCTGCGAGCGTCTCGCACTCGCGAGGCTGTCCGCCAACTATCGCGCGCCGCTGCATGCAGCCGTTCCCGCTCTGCTCATCGCCGGCGAGTTTGATGGGCGTACGCCGGTCGAGAATGCGTACGAGGTGGCGGCGAACATGCCAAACGCTCGGGTGATGCTGGTGCGCGGAGCGTCGCACGGTTTGTTTGGCGCGGCCGAGGTTACGGCTGCGATGCTGAGTTTCTTCCGACGCTGAACACGAAGTCGCCTTTGATCACGTGGCCGTCTTTCGCCATCGTGCGCCACGATACGGTGTAGCGGCCCGCTGGCATTGGTGCATCGATGGCCGCCACGACCGCACCGTTCGCCTCGTTCGTGAGCGCCTTGGTGGCAATCACCTTCTCCGCTGCGTTTGTGATCGTGACTTTGCTGGCGGGCAGCTCCACCGCTTGCGAGAACCACAGGCTCACGGCGCTCGGCGCGGTGGTCAACACCGCGTCCTTGGTCGGATCCGACTTGTCCAGCTTGAGGTGCAGCGGCAGCAGAATCGTGGCGGCGAGTAGCGGCCAAAAGCGTTGGGCGTGCAGGGTCATGAGATCGTTCCGGTGAGAACTATTCAAGTGCAACAAGGCTGACTCCATGCTAGCCGCAATTCTACCTGCGCGCGGCGCAGAGGGTCCGCGGCGCCGTTGCCGCGAGGGTCACCGCTGGTGCCCACCATCTCCATGATGCGCAGGCCGTTGCGAATTGGCGCCAGGGCATTGCGCAGTTCGTGCGCCAGCGTCGCCACGAACTCATCCTTGCGCTTCGCTGCCTCCGTCAGCTCGGCGGTAAGTCGCCGCAGGCTGCACCAGACCCGTATCGCGGTGCAGGCGTTGTGGCGTCGCCCAATGTTGTGACGGCCGGAGCGGCATGTCTCCCCGAGGTTCGCTCATGCGGATGGTCCAGCACAGACGTTGAAGGATTCGCCACGACCCACAGATCCATGCCCTGCGTACTGCACGGTACTCCATGCACCGCCGTCACGCGAGCGCATGGCAGCCGAGAATGCGCTACTCCGCTGACACTGCTTGTGCTTCCGCTGCGCTATCTCTTGTTTGAGCGCAAGCAGGCCGCACGCGATGCAACGGAGCAGCCTGTCTTTCGTACCGGTGAGCGCACCGCGGCACGCGCGCACGCGACGCTACTCCATGAGGGCGCGACATGAGCGAAGTCAAGAGGATGGAACGTGCGACACGGCTTGGTCTGCCGCTGATATTGGCGGACGTGAATGACGGGCAGGATGCCTGCGTGCTGCGACTCATCGAAATGCTCGAGCAACAAGCGGGTGTACATCGCGCGCACATTCTCCTGCCGGGAGAAGCTCCTCCCGCCGGCGAGCCCCTCGGCGTGGACACGCACGACAGTGTGCGAGACGCTGCTGCGCAAGCGACAGAGGAAGCGCAGCTCTGCTTGCACTACGATTCCGATCAGCTGACGCTCGAGAAGGTCGTGCAGCTCGCCCGAACTGCGGGGGCGGAGGTCACGAATAGATACGGACATGTGGTCATCCGATTCCGCGCGATCGGTGCGGAAGACTCCGCGTTACGGCTGCAGGACGGACTGCGCGCCCTCAACGGGGTCACCGCGGCGTCGGTCAACTTTGCCGGTCAAATAGCGCGCGTGGAATTTGATCGCCGTGAGACCGACGAAGAGACCATTGTGCGAGCACTCGACGGACTGGGCGTTGCGTTGGCCGAAAGTTCTGGAGGCGATGCGAATCCCGACGAACACGATCGTGTTGATGCGAGTCCGGGAGTTGCCGGCACCTGGTTTGCCCGAAATCGTGGGCTCGCGTGGAGTCTCACGGCTGGTGTGTTGCTGGTGGCAGGCTGGATGGTCGAGCGCTCGATGCCGGACCAGCCAATGTTCGCCATCGCGCTGTTCATAGGGTCGTACGCATTCGGCGCGTGGGACAACGTCGCGCATTTTCTCAAGGATGCCCTAAAGGGCCGTTTCCGCTTCAACATCGATCTGTTGATGGTGGTGGCGGCGGTGGGCGCGGCGGTGCTCGGTGAATGGCTCGAGGGCGCGCTGCTGCTGTTTCTCTTCAGTCTGGCCCATGCGGCCCAACACTACGCGCTCGGGCGCGCTCGAAACGCCATCAAGGCATTGGCAGAGTTGGCCCCCACGCATGCCATCGTGCAGCGCGTGGCGGGTGGAGAGATGCGAGAGGTGGAGGTCGGTATCGAAGAGGTGCGGCCCGGCGATCGCGTGGTCATCAGGCCCGGCGCGCGCATCTCGGTTGACGGCACGGTGCGTGAAGGTCAGTCCGCCGTCAACCAGGCACCGATTACCGGCGAAAGTGTGCCGGTTGAGAAGCAGGACGGTGCGGAGGTCTTCGCTGGATCCGTGAATGGCGAAGGTTCATTGGTCGTGGAGGTCACCGCCGCGGTGGGGGACCGCACGCTCGACCGGGTGATCAAACTGGTTGCAGAAGCGCAAACGCAAAAGGCGCCCACGCAGCTGTTCACCGAAAAATTTGAACGTGTCTTCGTGCCCATCGTGCTGATTGCCGATGTTCTCGTGATCGTGGTGCCCCCGCTGCTCGGCGTGTGGACACAATCGGAAGCATTCTATCGCGCCATGGCCCTTCTGGTGGCCGCGTCGCCGTGCGCCCTGGCCCTGGGCACGCCGGCCGCCGTGCTTGCCGGCATTGCACAGGCGGCGCGCCGAGGCGTGTTGATCAAAGGCGGGGCGTACCTCGAGGTGCTCGGCAGCATCGAGGTCGTGGCGCTGGACAAGACCGGCACACTGACTATCGGGGAGCCGTCGGTGACCGACCTCGTACCGTACGAGCGCGTGACCGACGACGAACTGCTCGCCACTGCCGCTGCGGTGGAGCAGCGGTCGCAGCATCCGCTCGCGCAAGCCGTGCTCGCTGCGGCCGAATCCCGAAAACTGGCGGTCCCGCAGGCTGGCGACCTGCAATCGATCACCGGAAAAGGGATTCGTGCGCCGGTCGGAGACGCAGTGGTGGAGGTAGGTCGGCTGCTCATGTTCGAGGCCCCAGGTGTCGTGATCCCTGACGCCATTCGTGCTGCGACGGTACGCCTCGAGCAGGAAGGGCGAAGCACGATGGTCGTGCGGCGCACGGGTGGAAGTTCCGGCAACACAACGACGTCGGCCGGCGGTTGGTTGGGTGTGATCGGCATTGCCGACACACCTCGCGAGAATGCACGGGACACCCTCAACGCTCTGCGGGCCGTGGGCATGAAGCGCATTCTGATGCTCACCGGGGACAATCAGGGCGTCGGTGACGCCGTTGGGCGGGCCGTCGGTGTTGACGAGGTCCGTGCCAATTTGCTTCCGGAGGACAAGGTGGCGGCCATTCGCGAACTCGCCGGGCAGGGAAACGTCGCCATGGTCGGCGACGGCGTGAACGACGCACCGGCGCTTGCGCACGCGACGGTAGGGATTGCGATGGGCGGTGCCGGTACCGCGGTCGCGCTGGAAACGGCGGATGTCGCGCTCATGGGCGACGATTTGAGCCGATTGCCGTTTGCCATTGGCTTGTCACGTCAGGCGCGTCGGATCATCCGTCAGAATCTGTTCGTCTCGCTTGGCGTGATCGGGCTGCTCGCCTTCGCGACGGTGAGCGGGATCGTGGGGATTGGGCCGGCGGTGATCGTGCATGAGGGCAGCACGCTCGTGGTGATCGCAAACGCGCTACGGTTGCTGGCGTACAAGGGGTGAAACGTGAAAGTCGGCCAGCCGACGGTGGCGCTCTTCGCACGTGGGTTGGGGGCGTTCCGCGAGCTGCGAAAGAACAGTTAAAGTACTGTTAGGCTTTCATTTACATCATAAGCAGCTTACGTTACTTCATGAGCTCGCCGAATAGATACCTCGCCGAAATAGGCGCTCGAGGCGGACGGCGCAGTCGCCGCGCGCTCGACCCGGAGACGGCGCGCGCCATGGTGCGCGTACGGGAGGCGAGGCGTGCCTTCAGGCGCTTTCGAGCCATCTGTTTCTGGTCGTTTCGTCCGGATCTGGTGATTGGCAGCGACGACGTTGCGTGGGTCGCCGAGCAACTCATGAAGCACGGCAACCGCGAGGCGTGGATGGTTGGAGCCAAGCTGTGCCGCTAACGGTGTTCCAGCGGCAGCTGCTCGCCGCGCTCGCCGAGGTCCCAAACGACGAGCGATACCTCGCCGGCGGTGCGGCGCTGCATTTCGGAGCGTCAACAGCGCGTTATAGCGACGACCTTGATTTCTTCCATGACTCGGAGGCCCGCGTCGCGTCCGCCTTTGCGCGTGATCTGGTGACGCTGGAGAGTCGGCGCTATCGCGTCGATATTGAGTTGTCACAGCCCGGATTCATTCGCGCCCGGGTAAGTCGCGAAGACGGCGAGACGACTTCAACCGGCAGACTTCGATCGCCTGCAGCTCGCGCAGCCGTTCGACCTTGTCGAGGCAAAGGGAGTCTGGTTGGAGGCACTGGCACAGGCAGAGCGGTTCGTACACGAGCGACCGCCCAGCGAGATTGGCTGTCTCTACTACCACGCAACCACGGGTCGCTTTCGGCTGCCGCTCGCGGATGTCGGTCTTCAAGCGCAGGGCCTGTTGACGCACTTTGGCGCACCGGGTGGTGTGCTGCCGCGCATCGCAGACGCTCGCTTGGATCGGCCCCGCTAAGCCGAAGTTCAGTGTAGCGGAATGCGCGTACTCGATTGCGTGGCTACGCGTTGCACGGATTCGACGCATGCGCGCACGGCGGGCGCGACGATCGAGTGTACTTCACGTCATCGTTGCCCTCCGTTAGCGCCGCCGTCGGTTGCGCGGCGCCTTCCGCTCACCGGCGATTGCCGAGCGGGGCGTGCTCGACGCATCCCAGCGCAGGGGCGCGTCGAGCCATGCACGCTGACGTGACTGCAACGCTTCGAGCACGCCGCGCAGGTCGCTGACGCCTCCGCGAATAGTCTCGTCGCGCCATACGAGCCACTGATTGTGCAGCTCAAGGACGAGCAGCTGTTCCACCACGCCCATGGTCTCGCCGAACTCGAAGTCATCGTCATCATCCGGCAGCGGCACCAGCGCTCGCGAGACGAGATCGATTGACAGCGGCTCGAGCCAGTCCTGATCAGCCGTTTCCGACGAAAAGCCCTCAGGACACGTGTGCCACCGTTGCTCGAAGAACGCTTTGTCCTTGAGAATCGGCGATGCCCACGGACAGTGCACGCCATCGCGCGCGCGAAGGAACCCGAAAAAGCGACGCAGCGACACCAGCACGGCTGGCGCCTCGCGATCGCTGTCGAGCACCCTGCTTGGATACCAATCGTACAGGAACGTGCGCAGATCGAACTCGGTGACTGCCGTGATCGGGCGACCGTTCGCGTGCGCGCAGAACGACGCGAACAGTTGCGCATTCTCGGCGTGCTTGTGCGCGGTGGCATCGCCGAGTGGCTGTGCGGCGGACGGATCCCGCATCCATTCGTAAAAACGACTGACTGTCTCGTCAATGAGAGTGTCCGCCTCTTCGGGATCGATCGTCGCGCCGGGGGTGGCGCCTTCTCCCTCGGGACCTGCCGTCTTGAGAGGTCCGTACGTTTCGAGCGGATCGACCAGTGTGGGGGACGGTTCCAGCCGGCATGTCAGCCCGGTGTCCGCGTCCGTCCAGACAATCAGTTTGTTGTCGTCAGCACGATCGCTGAACGCCCGCGAAAACTTGGCCACGAACTTCGGCACGCTGAGCAGCGCATCGGTGAGAAACGTAAAGTCGTCGATTCGGATGCCACCGCCGGGCGTGTTGAGCACAAGCAGGGTGGGGTACGCATCCGCTGCCGCCACATCCCAGCGCGCGGCCTTGATTTCTTCGCGCATGCGCTTCGGGATCTCCTGGCGGCGGTTGAACAGCAGGGCGATCACTTTGCCTCGTAGTGCGGAGAAGGCAGCCGTCGGGTCTTCGTTGTCGCGATAGAGCTGCTCGAGGTCCGCGCGTTGCTCGTAGCAGGTGAGACCCGACTGTTCGCCGGCCGCGCCGAGCACCAGCACGGTCCATTCGCGTTCACCAGGGCGCGAGACCAGGATGGGACGTTCGTCGGCGGCCACCTGCCACGGCGCCGCGCGAGAGTAGCTGGCGGCGGCGGCGAACTTGCGTTTGACGCTCTCGGCGGGCATGCCCCATCCTGCCCATGTCTCGGGCTGCGATCGCAGCAACTCCCGTGACGCGATACCATGAAAGAGGTGACCGAGCAGGCTGCGCAAGGCCTCGTCGAGCGCTGGCAGTTCGTGTTGGACCGCTACTCGAATGCCGTGTGGTTGCAGCAGTTCTTGCAGCGGATCGGCGAGCGTGGCATGCCGCAGGAAGACCTGCGGCGGCGCGGCGGCCGTGCGTTCGAGCGCCGCCACGATTTCGCGCGCCATCAGCGCGGCGAGCGCGTGCGGTTCTTCGGAGGGTCGGTTCTCCATTTCGGCAGCGACGACGAATCCTCCCACTACGAGCATGACCAGTACCGTCCGCGCGGCCGCGTCATTGTCGATCGTGCCCGGCACGGGGACCACGTCCACCTCCCACGGGCCGTGCAGCAGCTCAGGCGGCGGCGCGCTCAGGCGGCGACGAGCGGGCTCCGGCGCGTTTCGCAGGAGCGTCATGCGAGGCGTGCTCGCCGTGGCGCGGTCGGCCGCTTCGTGGCAGCGCTTGTATTTGCGACCGGAGCCGCAGTGGCAGGGATCGTTGCGGCCGGGGGGCATGGCGGGCGGTGGATGGCGGAGGCGGCGGGGCTTGGATCTTGGCCTTGCAAGAGATAGGTGCAGCCGAGGGGTTGTGCAACTGGAGTTAACCCGTCTACACGGACACCAAGTTAACTCCGCATGGATTGTCGGGGTGGGTGGAGGTGTGACGATGACGAAGGCAGCGAAATCGACGAAGCGGACACGGTGGATTTTCAGTGCCGAGTTCAAACAGGAAGCGGTCCGCCGCCTGGTGGAGCGGCGCGCCCAGGGCATGACGGTGCGCCACTACGCGCGGATCATCCCCGCATGCGCGGGCAACGCATGACGACGGTGATCGGCTGCGTGGCGTGCGCCGGATCATCCCCGCATGCGCGGGGAACGCTTCGGGACGCCCGTGCGCCCGTCGACGAACGTCGGATCATCCCCGCATGCGCGGGGAACGCGGTGCGGTACTACGTGGTGGTGTAGGTGGCGTCGGATCATCCCCGCATGCGCGGGGAACGCCGTGCGCGCCTGGGCCTGCGCCTGCTCCAGGGCGGATCATCCCCGCATGCGCGGGGAACGCATGTCCACCCGCATGTCCGTGGTGCTGAGTCGCGGATCATCCCCGCATGCGCGGGGAACGCGTCGTCGGGTCAAGTCCATCATCCCCGCATGCGCGGGGAACGCCTTGTCGAGATGCGCGCCTCATGCGCCGACTTCGGATCATCCCCGCATGCGCGGGGAACGCCAGCCGCTCGCCCGCCTGCACGCGCGCGAAGACGGATCATCCCCGCATGCGCGGGGAACGCCGTTAGCCTCGCTCACGGATCATCCCCGCATGCGCGGGGAACGCGCCGATGGCTCGCGCCACTACGACCCGACCGACGGATCATCCCCGCATGCGCGGGGAACGCGCCAGTGCAGTCGTCCCAGCGCGCGAGTGTGGCGGATCATCCCCGCATGCGCGGGGAACGCCAACCCACAACCCAACCAGAGAGCAAACACAACGGATCATCCCCGCATGCGCGGGGAACGCCGCCGAGAGCCGGCAGGACCGTAGCTAGTTCCGGATCATCCCCGCATGCGCGGGGAACGCCGCTGACCGGTCGAGACGTGGTAGACCGCAACCGGATCATCCCCGCATGCGCGGGGAACGCTCCTGCAGACGTGCGGAATATTCGGCCTGAACCGGATCATCCCCGCATGCGCGGGGAACGCTGGTTGGGTGGGGTAGGATTACGCTTCGTATGCGGATCATCCCCGCATGCGCGGGGAACGCCGTCGCGGTCGCCGTGGCGCCGCCGGTGCCGACGGATCATCCCCGCATGCGCGGGGAACGCGAGCCCTCGCCAGCGATGACGCGGAACGTGACCGGATCATCCCCGCATGCGCGGGGGAACGCCCGGAGCTCGACAAGCGCATCCACCACTACGTCGGATCATCCCCGCATGCGCGGGGAACGCCGCGGCGCGGCAGGCGGCAGCACACGCGATTACGGATCATCCCCGCATGCGCGGGGAACGCATCCGGGTCGTCTTCGATGCCCTGCCCGCTCACGGATCATCCCCGCATGCGCGGGGAACGCAACGAAACCGTTCCCGCCGACGTTCGCGCTCGCGGATCATCCCCGCATGCGCGGGGAACGCTTTGAAGGCGCGCAGGACCTCGAGCATGAGCGCGGATCATCCCCGCATGCGCGGGGAACGCGATGCGATACGCACGCACGATATCGCTAGCGTCGGATCATCCCCGCATGCGCGGGGAACGCCGGTGCGCGTCCTGCGTCAAGCATAGGGACCCCGGATCATCCCCGCATGCGCGGGGAACGCGGTATACCGTCCCGCGCCTAGCACGATGTGATCGGATCATCCCCGCATGCGCGGGGAACGCCCGCGAGTGGTTCGCGCAGCTGCGTATTCCGGTCAAAGCGGCCAGGTAATCCGGTTCAAATCGGCCAGGCATTCCGGACCAAAGCGGCCACCCGATCCGGCCCATTTCGGCCAGGCGTTTCGGTGGCTGGACAGGGGGAGCGTGCGCGCGTGAGATCAGTGGAAAAGAGTTACGACGACGCGGGGTCCGACGACG
>JBBQNT010000118.1:0-11159 GCA_038330215.1 Gemmatimonadales bacterium | reverse complement strand
ACGAGCGCGAAGAGGTGCTGGTCGAGCGCGTGTACGCCGCCGTTGCCGAGCAACGACACAAGGTGCACCGTGCCAGCCGTGTGGCGGGCGTGCGAACAGGCGCGGCGCAGCGCTTCGTTCTCGAAAAACGCGCCGGTTTCGGTGGACGCGCCGATGCGCACCAGCTCCGTCATCACCACGCGTCCCGCACCGAGGTTCAGGTGCCCCACTTCGCTGTTGCCCATCTGTCCAGCCGGCAGGCCCACCGAGGGCCCTGACGCCGAAAGCAGCGTGCGCGTCGGTGAGTCCCAGAGCGCGTCCCAGACCGGCGTGTTGGCCAGCGCGATCGCGTTGGCGTCGGTGGATTCGCGGTGACCCCAGCCGTCGAGAATGATCAGGGCTACGGGGCGGGAGACGGTCGCGGTCATCCTTGCTCGGTGCAGGACATTGGGTACGTTTGCGAGGGACGGGATCGTGGCGGCCGAGGCACGAACGACGTCGTCGCGCTCGTGTCATGCGCGCGAAATGTACCCTCCACGCACACCCACTCCAACCGATGCCGTCACTCGCCAGCGAAACACAACGCGTACTCGCACGGGGCATGTACCGCGCCTGGCGTCGCAGTCGTGGCTCGCTGGTGCTGCTGCTGCTCGTCACCTGCTCATTGGCTGCGCAGTCGCCGAGGCGGGGTGACCGTGTCACGGTGCGATCGGGGACGGCGCTGCGGGGCACACCAGGCGGCGCTGTGATCGGCGTCTCGAGCCGCGACATCACGGGCACGGTGGAGTCGGCCCAGTCCACGTTCGTTCGGATCCTGGTGGAAGGTCACGTGGCGGCGGCTGACGTTCGCCTCACCGCCGACCGCTCGCGTGGGGAGGTGCTACGTGCCACTGGCACGACGTTGCGCAACTCCGCGACTTCGTCGGGCGCGGCGGTCGCGGAACTTCGGCTCGGAACCTATGTGTTTCCGCCGCAGGCGGGCGCGCGATTTCCGCAGGGTCGCGACGTTTCGTTCTACCGCGCACGACGCTCGCTCTGGGTGGATGTCTCGCGCCTCGCGTCAGGAAACGTCGCGTCGCCTCGGCCAGCGCCGACTCGTGCCCGCGAAATCCCGCCGACCGATTCCGGTCGGACTCCGGACAGCGCGCCACAGCTGGCTGCAGCAGCCTCCCGCGCAGCGGCGTCCCGCATGGACACCGCTGGCCCGCCGGCGCCCGCTGCCCCCAGCATCGAGACGAAGGGGCCTACGTCCATGCGGACTGCTCCCGGCGGCGACGTACTCGCCAGCCTTCCCGGCGGGGTGCCGATCAATGCGCTCGCCCGGGAGAACGGCTGGGTGCGGGTACGTGTCGAGGGCTGGCTCCCAGACAGCGCCGTGGACGCGGCCGGTACGCGATCGGCCGGTGCGCTCTCGGCCGCGGACCTGAGGGCGAACTCTGCCGCCTACGTTGGGCGGCTGGTGCGCTGGTCGGTGGAAGTTTTGGCGTTCCAAACGGCGGACGAACTGCGTCGCGGTCTCACGCCCGGCGAACGCTATCTGCTGGCCCGGGGACCCGGCGACGAGCGCGCCGTGCTCTACCTCGCGCTGCCCGACTCGCTGGTGTCCAGGGCACAAGCGCTGCCGCCTTTGGCCGAGATTTCCATCACGGCGCGGGTGCGAAACGGCCGCAGCGAGCCGGCCGGCGTCCCCATCCTGGAACTGCTCGACCTCTCGCGGCGATAGGGCCCGCCATGTGACGCTGCCCGGACCATTACCGGGCGCGGCGGGTATGGTGACCCGACGGCGCCGCCCCGGATCCACTAGCTTTGAAAGGCGCATCGTCGGCCCCCCTGAATCGTCATTCCAGAGGGCGCGCCTCACTGAGGCGCCGGTGGTGTCGGTTTTGTGACATTGTTCCCGAGTGTCTGTGACTGTTCCCGATAAATTCCACGATTCGCCTACACTGGTCGTCGGCGCCACTCTCCTGAGCGGCGTGGCGATTGTGCGTGTGCCATCCGCACTCGCGCAGTGGGCTGCGCCTGATACGGGCGCAGCCTTCTTGTGCATCGACGTGGGCACATCGGCAGCAGAATGGGGGGCGTTATGACGCCACCGCACAAGGTGTCAACTCCCATCGATCCGACGGAGCGTTACGCACAGTCGCTGCGGTCTTTGCCCGCGCGTCCCGCACCGCGACGCCGTGGCCCGTCCAACCGCCGCTTCATGCTCGGCCTCACGAGCTTCGGCGCGATGGCAGGCCTGTGGTGGTTCGAACCCGCCGACGCCATGCGGTCGGACGCAGAAGCGGTGCCGGCGCCGGTGGTGGAAACCGTCGTCACCAGCGCGCGCGCTGCGTTCGGCACCAGCGGCCATTTGCGCATGCAGTTCGTTCGCGCCGGCGAGGCTCTCACCTTTCCGCTCGAAGTGCGCGGCGACGCGTCGGGCTACACCTACCAGTGGATTCGTGTCGGCACAGACGAGAGTGGCGATGTGGCGCGTGCGCTCACTGAAACGCAGCTGCTCGCGCCGCTCACCGCGGGCATTTACGAGTTGCAGCTTGCGCGGGGAAGCGACGTGCAGCGCATTGTTGAGCCGAAGGTCGCGGTCATGGTGCCGTTCGAGCGCAAGTTGGGCGGCGTGCTCAATGGCTATCGTATCGGGCAGTATCCGGCTGAATGGTCGGCCAACCGTGATCGCTTCGAGCGACCGCCCGGGTTCATCGAAGTGCGCGCCGAAGATGCGGACATCCGCTTGTCCACGCATCTCAAGGTGTCGCACTTCCTGACGCACGATGCGCAAACGCAGTGGCCGCGCTACACGGCCATCGACCCGCGCGTCGTGGACAAGATCGAACTGGTGTTGCAGGAGTTGGCTCGTCGCCGAGGTGATGACCAGATTGTATTCGATGTGCGCGTGCACAGCGGCTATCGCACGCCGCTGCACAACGCGGGTGTCGAAGGATCGGCGCGCGATTCGCGTCACATGTACGGCGACGCGGCAGACGTCGCGATCGACGCGGACGGCGATGGTCGCTTCACGATTTTCGACGCGTACCAGGTTGAGCGCGCAGTGGAATGGATTGAGCGCCTGGCGCCGGAACTCGCCGGTGGCATGGGGGTCTATTCGAGTCCGCGGTGGCCCACTCCGTACGTTCACATCGATGCGCGCGGCGAACGAAAGCGCTGGCGCGGGTGACATCCAGATGAATCCAAACTTGCGCGATCGCCTGCTCCGGAAGCTCGAGACGCTCAGTGATGAGCGCGGCTACCAGGCGCTCGACTATGTCGATTTTCTGGAGAGCAAGTACGCCGAGAAGGCGCCGTCTCCGGTTTCGCTCCTGCAGCGCTTCACCGATGGTGTGGAGGATCGCCTGCGCACCGGCGGTATCGCTGCGAGCACCGTGGCCGAAACGATGGGGCTGCTCAACCGCGCCGTTGGAGTGCTTGGCGGAGTGGCGGCGGCGGGCATGTCTGTGGCGAGCGATGTGGCCAATGCCGGCAGGACGGCCGCGTCGGATGTGGCAACCGCCGCGCAGCGCATTGTCACCACGCCGGTGCCCGCAACGCCCAGCGCCGCGTCGGCGAACGCCGCGTCGGCGAACGCCTCCTCGAGTGCGGCACCGCCAAACGCAGCTACGCAGGCGCAGCCGTCGGCCACTCCGCCTTCGGCGCCGGCCTCGCCGCCGAACGGACAGCCCAACAACGGTGGAGCCACTGCATGAGGGCGCCTCGCCTGACCTCACCCAAGAGTTCGTCGCCACGCCCCAGAAGTGGTGCCAAGCGCACGGTGATGAGCACGATTCGCGAGCTGCCGTCGTACCTCAAGTTGCTGGCGGGCCTGCTCAGTGATGGGAGTGTGTCGCGCGTCGATCGGTTGCTGGTGATCGGTGCAGTGGCCTACATCCTGAGTCCGCTCGACTTTGTCCCCGATGTGATCCCGTTTTTTGGTCAGGTCGATGATGTGTTCCTGCTCGTGCTGGCAATCCAGCGCCTCGTCAAGCGAGCCGGCCGTCACACAGTCATGCGCTACTGGCGCGGCGATCCGCGGGCGTTGTCTGACGCCTCGCTTTCTCGCGTGGTCGGGGCCGCTGCGTTCTTTCTTCCGGGACGGATCCCCGGCAAGCTGCGCCAGCTGATCCGCCGCTGGTAGTGTCGGCGCGCAGGAATGCGCCCAGCGGCTGGACAGCGCCGCGCGCCGATTCTATCCTTCGCTATGACGACATCATCATCTGATATACTCCGACCCGCCGCCGAGCCTTCGCTCGAGAGCGGGTCGCTGCGCAATGGCAGCGGTCACCGTGAGGGCGTGGTGCGCAGTGCGCGCATTCGTATCGAGCCCGCGCTGACGTTCGACGACGTCCTGCTGGCGCCTCGTCGCTCCGTCACACACCCACGCGAAGTCGATCTTCGCTCGCGCTTCACGCGTGGCATTCCGCTCAACGTGCCGCTCATCGCGGCGGCCATGGACACGGTGACGGAGAGCGAGATGGCGATTGCGATGGCGCGCTCCGGCGGCATCGGCGTGCTGCACAAGAACATGTCGATCGACCGGCAGGCGGCTGAAGTCGATCGGGTCAAGCGATCGGAGAGCGGCATGATCCTCAACCCGATCACGCTCTCGCCCGACGCGTCACTGCGCGAGGCGGTGTCGCTGATGATGCGCTTCAAGATTTCGGGCGTGCCGATCATTGATGGTGATGGACGACTGGTCGGCATCATCACCAATCGCGACCTGCAGTTCGAGCGCGACCTGGATCAGCCGCTGCGAGACGTCATGACCAGCGAGCGCCTCGTCACGGCACCGGTCGGCACCACGCTCGACGAGGCTGAACGCATCCTTGGCAAGCATCGCATCGAGAAGCTGCCCGTCGTGGATGAGAGCTTCCTGCTGAAGGGGCTCATTACTGTCAAGGACATCCACAAACGTCGTCAGTTCCCGGACGCGAACAAAGATCAGCACGGACGCCTGCGCGTCGCCTCGGCGATCGGTGCCGGCGGCGACTATCTCGATCGCGCGCGCGCGCTCGTCTCGGCCGGCGTCGATGTGCTCGTGATCGATACGGCGCACGGACATTCCGATGGCGTCCTCCATGCCACGGCCAAGGTGCGCGAGGCGTTTCCCGAGATCCAACTCATTGCCGGCAACGTCGCCACGCGCGAGGGTGCAGCGGCGCTGGTCGAGCGCGGTGTCGACGCGGTGAAGGTCGGAGTCGGGCCGGGCTCGATCTGCACGACGCGCGTGGTGACCGGTGTGGGTGTACCGCAGTTGACCGCAGTAATGGATGCGGTTGAAGGGGCTGGCGATATTCCGGTCATCGCCGATGGCGGCGTCAAGTACTCCGGTGATGTCGTCAAGGCACTCGCCGCTGGTGCATCGAGCGTGATGATGGGCTCCATGCTCGCGGGCACGGAAGAAAGTCCCGGCGAGTCGTTCCTGCTCGAGGGGCGCCGCTTCAAGATGATCCGTGGCATGGGCTCGCTGTCCGCCATGCAGGATGGCAGCGCAGATCGCTATTTCCAGGATGGGGAACTGTCGGTCAAGAAACTGGTACCTGAAGGCATCGAGGGTCGTGTGCCGTACAAGGGTCCCGTGGGCGACGTGTTGTTTCAGATGGTGGGAGGCCTGCGCAGCGGCATGGGGTACGTGGGCTGCGCCACGATCGACGAACTGCGCACGCAGTCGGAGTTCGTGCGCATCACGACGGCCGGGCTTCGCGAATCGCATCCGCATGATGTGACAATCACGCGCGAGGCGCCGAACTACTCGGTGTAGTACATGTTGCACGTCGGCGGCAACGTGCCGCCGACGAGATTTCACCGAGTCATCGTTCCTGCATGCACGCCACCAGCCTGACGCCGTCCGACAACCTGATCGTCACCAACCTCTTCTCGGTCCCGCCGGATCGTGCGAGTGGCATTCGTGCCATCGACGCGATGCTGCGACCGGGCATGTGCGTGGCGCTGTCCACACACATGAATGCGGACGGTGATGGCTGCGGGTCGGAGGCGGCACTGGCACGGTTGCTTGCGCAGCGCGGAATGACGGTGCGGATTGTGAACCCTACGCCGTGGCCGGAACTGTTCAGGTTCCTGCTGGGCGACGACGTGGAAGATGCCACGGCACGAGGCGCCGACGCGCTCAAGGGCATCGATGCGTTGCTTGTGCTGGACATCAATGATGTGCGACGACTTGGCGTGCTCGCAGACGCGGTGCGGGCGCTTCAGGTGCCGATCGGCGTGATCGACCACCACGTCGCCGGCGAGGAGCCGGTTGGGCAGGTGACGTATTCGGATACGCACGCCTGCGCGACGGGAGAGTTGGTATTCGACTTCGCGCGTGAGCTCGGCCTGCAGGTCACACCTGCGATCGCGGAATCGCTGTACTGCGCGATCCTGACCGATACGGGTGGCTTTCGGTTCAGCAATACGTCGCCGCGCTGTCACGCGATTGCGGCCGCGCTGCTCGACGCCGGCGTGGCGCCAGAGTCGATGTACCGACGCATTTATGCGCAGGTGAAGCCGTCGCGGTTGCACCTGCTGCGGGAAGCACTGGGCACGCTCCAGATCGATGAGGACGCGGGGCTCTCCTGGATCACGCTGTCGTACGAGTCGGTTCATGCGATTGGCGCCACCTCCGACGATGTGGATGGCCTCGTGGAGCATCCCCGTTCTGTTGCTGGCACGCGTCTGGCACTGATGTTCCGGGACCTGGGTCACGGCAAGGTGAAGGTGTCTTTTCGCAGCACTGGGAACGTGGACGCGCAGCACCTCGCGCGTCGGTTCGGTGGCGGCGGCCATGTGAAGGCGTCAGGGGCGCTGATTGTCGGCGAATTGCAGGATGTGGCCGACCGGGTGATCGCGGCGGCGCGGGAGTATCTGCAACACGTCCCGCGCCCCGCGATCTAGCGTCCGACGTTTACTGCTCCACGTCTCTCGGCGTGCCTCGACCGTAGTGCCGGTACAACAGGTCGCGTATGTCCATCTCGCACGCGTAGCGAGGAACGTAGGCACGGTAGGGGAAAAAGGGCACAAAGGTCTTGTCCCATTCCCAGCCGCATTCGTAGGTGATCCTCTCGCCGCAGGCCTCGATGACGCCTGCGCCACACTCTGAAGAGGTGAAGTCGGAATTTTCCTGAGCGGCGGCGCCGCTGGAGAGTGAGAGCGTGGCCGCTGTCACGGCGACAATCGCTGCGAGTCTGAGTAGGTAGCTGGTCTGCATGATGCCTTCCTAGGGAGCGTTGGTGAGGGTGTTGGAGCGGCGCCAGGCGGTGATCTGCGGCGCCACCGTTGAGTTGGACATGGTGTACAGCGTGCCGTTGGCGTACACGGCGATCTCGATGCCCTCGGCGGGATAGCGCCATGTGCCGAGGTAGCGACCAGATGTGTCGTACAGATCGAGTACTCGAGGGTCACTCGCGCTGTCGCCGGTGAAGTTGAGCATCACCGTATCTCGCCAGACCGAGCCACGAGAGGCCGCGGTGCTACCGCTCTTGAGCGTGACTTTTGTGACAGGTGCGGGACCTGACTGTTCTTTGACGACTTCGAACTCCGGTGGCATGAGCGCGCGAACGTACGGTCGCAGTTGCAGCGCTCCGGACATGGTGCGTACGGAGCCCACTCCGTATCCGAAGAGCGTGAACAGCGGACAGGAGCCAGCGGACTCTCCCCGGGCAAAGAAGGTCGACTTCACGAAATCGGGTGCGCCAGTCGGTAGCTCGGTCGGGAAGCCGTAGCTGCGCTCAACGAGCGTGTCGCGTACCACTGTGATCCAGCGGTTGGGTCGCATCATGACCGCAGCGATCGATCCGTCGTCGAGGGCACAGATGGCGTGCGCAAACTGCAGAGCCTTCGCCGCGCGATACGGCAACAGTTCGCCCCGGGGCGAGATTGCAGTGAGACGCCCAAGTAGCCGATCGATGGCGACCGTATTTCCCGCACGATCCAGTGTGATATCGCCGATGTCCTGAAACTCGCCCGGTCCGCCGCCCTTTCGACCGACCCTCCATTCAGTGCTACCGGTTGCTGCGCTGAACGATTGCAGTTCGAGCGTGCCCTGGTCTGCGACCACCACGCCCTGCGCGTGAGGGAGCATGGCGGAGACGACAGCGAGCAGTTGCTCCTCATCGCCGCCTCCACGTTTCCAGAGTGGCTGCCAGTCAACCGGAAGAACTGTCCGCTCCGCTGGTACGCCGCTGGCGATGGACGCCACGCTGTGGGTGCCGCTTGGCGTTGACTGCTCCGACGCGTTTTGCTCTGATGCGTCGGTGCGGGCACAGCCTGCGACGATGCCACTGAGCAGCAGCAGCTGAAGAGCAGCACCAGTTCGGTGCATCGTTGCGCACCGGTCGGGTGCACTGGGGCGACGGAGGATTGAGCGCATCATGGCGAGGCGGGTGCGGGGTGATTGGTGACGAGTCTGGTGATCACGGACAGCTGCACCGTGCGTTCGACTGGTCCGGGCGGCGTCGGTCCTGCATATCGCAGCTGATGTTCGCGATTGAACAGCAGCAGCGTTGGGGTGGCGACATGGCCGAGCTGTCGCAGCACGGTTCGTTGGGCTTCGCTGAGAAGGGCCATGCGGGCGCGTTGTAGGCTCATGGGCAGGCGTTGCCTCAGTCCCACGGTGTCGCGCGCACTCCCTTCAACGAGCAGCAGGCGGTGAGGAACTCGCGCAGCGATCGACTTGCGGTCGAGCACGCCCAGCACACCCAGATTCCCGTCGCAGTCGGCGGGCTGCGCTACGATGACCGCCGTATATCCACCCTCGGCCTCATCCGGAAAGTGCAAACCGGCGGCCGGATGCAACGACGAGGGCGCTTTCGTCGCCAGTTCGCGGACTGCCTGGTGCAGCGTGGCGCCACCCGCGGCGGAGTTCGATTCCGCGCGCCTCACAAGTCCGAACACGCTGAGCGCCGCGCTGCAGAGGAGCACGAGCGAGAGCAACCCTCGCTCGCGCGAGGTCGCCTGGGAGGGCGCGTGTGCGCGCCCTCCGTCGATCGGCTGGTCAGCAGGTTTCCGATTCCGCATGCTCGCCTTCCTCGCTCGGGAACTCGGTGGCGTCACGCGTCGCCGGCTGCCCCTGCGGGTAGGCAACACAGCTGCCGAAGTCGTTCTTTCCCCTCTCGTAATTCTTGTAGAGATTGTAGGTGATCGAGCCTTGGCACTTCTGGCCGTTGTACTCAACGCCAATGAGCTTGGCGACGATGCCGAGGTCGAACCCCCAGGTATACGAGCACTGCGTGCCGACAACGCGCGTGCCGCACACTTCCAGGTTGCCCTGCTCGCAGGCGGTGTAAACGAGCGTGCCCGAGTAGTAACCGTCCTCGGCGTGGGCGGTCGCCGACGTGGTGAGTGCGGCAACGATCATGGTGGCGGCAATGCCGCCCATCCAGTTGAATCGGGACATGGAAACTCCTTGTGCTGCGGGTGCAGAAGGCAGCGACGGACGTCGTGCGCTGCACCTCGACCCCGTCCGCCCGGTCGGCCGGAGGAGGCACCGCCAGTATTGCATGGCACAGTCATCTGAGCGTCACCAAATCCTTGCGTGCGTGGTCGTCAGGCTGCGCGGCTGGCCGGAGTGTGCGGCGGGGAGCGCGGTCGCATCCGCCGAGGGCGCTCGATAGCTTCAGGACATGACCCAGACACTTCAGGAACGCATTGCGACTGCCCTGCAGGGCGTGGCGCATCCTCAGGCGGGAACCGATGTACTGTCGGCGGACGCGGTTCGCGATATCGGTACCACGCTCGACGGCAAGGTCCGTCTCACCGTGCTGCTCAGCGCGTCGGACGATGCGACGCTCGTACGCGATGTGCGCGACGCCGTGCAGGCGGTCGACGGCGTGACCGACGTGCGTGTGGACGTGAAGGATCCGGCGCAGTTCACCAAGGCCAGCCGTGCTTCGGCTCCCGCACCGACGCCAGCGTCGAGTGCAGCGTCGAGTGCAGCGTCGAGTGCATCGTCGGCACCCAAGCCCTCACGCGCACTGCCCGTGATGGATGCGGCGCCCGCTGCGCCGCGCAACGTCGCGCCGCCACCACCCGTCAGCTATCCGCAGCTCGGACGCATCATCGCCGTATCGTCGGGCAAGGGCGGCGTGGGCAAGAGCACCATCGCCGTCAACCTTGCAATCGCGCTGGCGCAGCGCGGCGCGCGTGTCGGCATCATGGACGCGGACGTGTACGGTCCCAACCTCCCGCTCATGCTCGGCGTGGACAGCGCGCCCGCCGTTCGCGACGAAAAGATCATTCCGCTTGAGGCGCACGGTCTCAAGGTCATGTCAATCGGGTTCCTGATCGAGAAGCAGCAGCCGGCCATCTGGCGCGGTCCGATCGTGATGAAGATCATCACGCAGTTTCTGCGCGATGTGAACTGGGGACAGCTCGATTACTTCCTGGTAGACATGCCGCCGGGCACGGGCGATGCGCAGCTGTCGCTGGTGCAGGCCACGTCAGTGCACGGCGCGATCGTCGTCACAACGCCGCAGCAGGTCGCAGTTGGCGATGCACTGCGCGGTGTGAAGATGTTCGAACGCGTGGCGGTGCCGGTGCTTGGCATTGTGGAGAACATGTCGTGGTTCGAGAACCCCGAAACTGGCAAACCCATCGCACTGTTCGGATCGGGGGGGGGACAGCGGTTGGCCGACGAATGCGGCTTGCCGCTGCTGGCGCAGGTGCCGGTGGATCCGCGCATTCAGGAGGGCGGCGACACGGGCCGACCGATCGTGGTGGCCGAGCCGGAGGCGAAGGCATCGAAGGCGATTCGGGCGCTGGCCGAGGTCGTGGTTGCGCGCATGGACGCGCGCTGGGGCGTGGGCGCGGGCTGAGTCATGTACGCATGAGCGGGCGCTGCATTACGCTGCTGACTGACTTTGGCTCGGCCGACGGGTACGTCGGTGAAGTCAAGGGTGTGCTCGCGAGCATGGCGCCCCAGGCCAACATCATCGACATCTCGCATGATGTGCGCCCGCAGGACATTGATGGTGCGCGTCTCGCACTCGCGCGCTACTGGCGCCGGTTTCCGGCGGGTACGGTGCATGTCGTCGTGGTTGATCCCGGCGTCGGATCGACGCGCGCGGCGCTGGCGGTGCAGAGCGGCGACCGATTTCTTGTCGGGCCGGACAACGGCGTGTTGTCACCGGCGCTGTTTGCGCTGGACGCGCAAGTCGTCTCATTGCCCATTCCGCCGTCAGCAGCGGCGACGT
>JBBQNT010000117.1:0-11227 GCA_038330215.1 Gemmatimonadales bacterium | reverse complement strand
CGTCTACCGGGCGCTCGACCGACGGCTCAACCGGCGGGTGGCGATCAAGGTCCTGCCCCCGGAGCTCGCATACGATCCGGCCATTCGCACGCGATTCACCCGCGAGGCGCAGACGGCCGCGCAGCTTTCGCACCCGCATATTGTGCCTATCTACGATGTGGGCGAGCGCGATGGCGTGGCCTACTTCGTCATGGCCGAAATCACCGGCGGCAATCTCGCCGCGCTGCTCGCCAACGAGCCGCGCCAGCCGGTGGACGAAGTCCGGCGTCTCATCTGTGAAATCGCCGACGCGCTCGCGTACGCGCACACGCGCGGGGTCATTCACCGCGACATCAAACCGGACAACATTCTGCTCGACGGCGACACCGGCCGGGCGATGGTCACGGACTTCGGGATCGCGCGAGCGATTGAAGCGGGATCGCGTCTCACCGTCACGGGCAACGCGGTCGGCACGCCGACTTATATGTCCCCGGAGCAGGCAACCGGCGAGCGTCTGGTGGACGGACGCAGCGACATCTATTCGCTGGGTGTGATCGGCTATCAGATGCTGGTGGGGCGCGTGCCGTTTCAGGCGGGCAACTCCATGGCGCTCATGCTCAAACATGTGAGCGAGCGCCCCGTCCCGATCAGCGAGTTGCGGCCGGACACGCCGCGATCGCTGCAGGAGGCGGTGGAGCGGGCGCTGCTCAAGGCGCCGGATGATCGCTGGCCGAGTGCGTCAGCGCTGCGCGACATTCTGCTGTCGCACCACTCGTCGGCCGCGCCCTGGCGAACAAGCCAACGGGAGCCGGTGCGCTTCAACTCGCCTGTGCCGCAAAGTCGGCGCGGCGAGCAGCGGGCCGCTGTCCGGGCGACGGATTCCGGCGGATCGTCACCAGGAGCGTCACCAGGAGCGACACCAGGAGCGGCATCGCGGAGCCGGTCGGGTGAGCCCTCGCTGCCGCGGGTGCCGGGTGCAAGCCGGTACATGGTGCCGCGTCTGGTCATGGAAGCGCCGGCCTACGCCGACCTGTCGACGGAGCAGAAGGCAGATCTTCGGCTGTGGCACGGCCGCACACAGCTAGTGGATCGCATCAAGGCGATCCGGGGTTATTCGGTGGTGGCGGTGGCGACGACGATTGCGGGTGTCAGTCTCGCGGTGGTGGGCGCCGACGAGGGATTCCCCATCGCGCTGTTTGCGTTCGTGCCACCCTATCACATGCTCCGCAAGCTGTGGAAACGCAGCGACTCTTTGCGCGCTGCGGGTCTCAAGCTGCGCCGCGTCTTCTTCATGCCGCGCGCGAAGTGGGTCATCAAGGACCCCACTCCCAGCAGTGCAGCGCCAACCCCGCCCAAGCCCGGCACACTCGAGCGGCTCTCTACGCCGGAGGTGTTGGCGTCTCCGGAGGGACATGCGCTGCGTCGGGCGGCGCAAGACCGCGCGTCCATCATGGCCATCTATCACGGGCTGCCCAAGCCGGAGCGCGTTGAACTTATGGACGTGGAGCCAACGTCCAAGGCGCTGCTCGAACGGGCGGCGCACCTGGCGCAGCTGCTGCACCGGCTGGACGAGAGCCTGGACGACAACGCGCTCCGGGAGCTGGAGGCGCGGCTCGCTGCCGCCGAGTCGGATTTGGCCGCTTCAGAGTCGCCCTCGCAGGAGAGCGAGCGCCGGTTGTCGCTGCTTCGTCATCAGCGGGCAAGCATTCAGGAGTTGAGCGACCACCGCAACCAGCTCGCCCGGCAGTTCGACAGCGCCTGTCTTGCGTTGGGAAACCTCTATCTCGACCTCGTGAAGTTTCGCTCGTCGGGGCAGCAGTCCATGCTGGCGGACTTGTCCAACGCGACGCAGGAGGCGCGGGCGCTGTCGCGCGACATTGGCTATGCGCTTCAGGCCGCGGGCGAGGTGCGGGACCTCTAGCGATCGCCGCGTACGATCTGACGCGGGACGGTTGCACAGCGGAGATCGCCGGTCCTTATTCACAGGCGCGCGGTCCGCGCACATCGCACCTCGTGCGATGAGCGACGGTCGACGATGACCCTCCTCGATACCAGCCCACCATGCGTCAGTCCATCCGGCAGGCCAGATGACCGCGGCCTCTGCTGAACATCGCGGCGTTCCGCTGCACACCAAGATCCTGATCGGCCTGCTGGTCGGTGCCATTGCGGGTCTGATCTGCAACATCACGCTCGGCGGCGAGCACAGTCTGGTCGTGGGGATCAACAAGTACCTGGCCGGACCGATCGGCGCGATCTTCCTGAACCTGTTGTTCATGATCGTGATCCCGCTGGTGTTCGCATCCATTGCGCTCGGTGTCGCAGGGCTGGGCGATCTCAAGCGCGTGGGCCGCATCGGCGCCAAGACGCTCGGATTCTTCCTCGCGAGCACGGCGCTGTCGGTGACGGTTGGCCTGACGCTGGTGCAGATCTTCAAGCCCGGCACCCGCATCACGCCCGAAGTGCGCACGCAGCTGCTGGAGACCTACGCTGGAGACGCCGCCGCCCGCATGCAGGTCGCGGAGCAGAGCACCTTCGGTATTCAGACGCTCGTCAATATCGTCACGCGCAACCCGATCAAGTCGGCGGTGGATCTCGACCTGCTCGGCATCATCTTCTTCGGCATTGTATTCGGCGCAGCCATCACGCTCATTGCCGCGGAACGCGGGAAGGTGATGATCAGCGTGCTGCAGGCGCTCAACGACATCGTGCTCAAGATCGTGGACATGGCGATGGCGCTCGCGCCGTACGGCGTTGCCGGCCTCATTTTCGGCGTGACGTCGCGGTTCGGCTTGTCGCTGCTCACGCCGCTCGCGGTGTATGTCACCGTCGTGCTGCTGTCGCTGCTCGTACATGCCACGGTCAACTACAGCCTGATTCTGAAATTCATCGTCGGCCTCTCGCCGCTCACGTTCTTTTCCCGTGTGCGTTCGCCGATCATCACGGCGTTCTCCACAAGCTCGAGCAGTGGCACGTTGCCCACGTCCATCGCGACGGCCGAAACGCAGCTCGGCATTCCGCCAAAGATTGCCGGTTTTGTCTTGCCGCTCGGCGCCACGATGAACATGAATGGCACCGCGCTGTTCGAAGGCGTAACGGTGCTCTTCCTCGCGCAGGTGTTCGGCGTCTCGCTGTCGATTCCCGAACAGGCGATCGTGATGGTGATGTGCGTGGTGACGGCGATCGGAGCCGCCGGCGTGCCGGGCGGTTCGCTGCCGCTGCTCATCGGCATCCTCGCCATGTTCGGCGTGCCGGGTGAAGGCATCGCGCTCATTCTCGGCGTGGACCGCATTCTCGACATGGCGCGCACGACCGTGAACGTGACGGGCGATCTGGTGGCCACCACGTTCATTGCCAAGTCGGAGAAGGAGTGGGACGCGACTTCGGTACCGCCGATGCAGGACGCGGCGTAGGCAAGCGCTGTGCATATTGCGGGCATGACCTCTCTCATGCGCGTCCTCGGGGCGCTGCTGAGCGCGACGGTGGTTGTGACGTCGTCGCTCTCCGCCCAGGCTGGTGATCGGTTCGATGTGCTCGTCGTTGGTGGGTCGGTGCTCGATGGCTCCGGTTCACCGGCGCAACGCATGGACGTGGGCATTCGCGGTGATCGCATCGTCGCGATGGCCGCCTCGCTGCCGCGAGCGGGCGCGGACCGCATCATTCATGCAGTCGGTCGCGTCGTCTCGCCCGGCTTCATCGACCTGCACGCGCATCTCGATCCTCTGCTGCAGTTGCCGCACATGGAAAGCGCCATGCGGCAGGGTGTGACCTTCGCGCTCGGCGGTCCCGATGGCAGCTCACCACTGCCGCTCGGCCCGTATCTCGACAGCGTGCGCGCGGCGAATGTGGGCATCAACGTGGGTTACCAGGTTGGCCACAACGATGTGCGGCGCAGCGTGATGCAAATGGACGCGCGAGCGCCGACGGAGAATGAGCTGCGTCGCATGCGCGAGCTGGTCGCAGAGGCGATGGGTCAGGGCGCGTTCGGCTTGAGCACGGGCCTGCTCTACCTGCCAGGCACGTATTCCAACATCGACGAGGTCGTTGCGCTCGCGCAGGTCGCCAGCGACAGCGGCGGGATCTATACGTCGCATCTTCGCAAGGAAGGCATCGGACTCATCGACGGCGTGGCGGAAGCGCTCGAGATCGGTCGCCGCGCGAAGATTCCGGTGGTGCTCACGCATCACAAGGCCGTCGGACAGCAGATGTGGGGCAAGAGCACGATCACGCTCGCGATGGTGGACAGTGCGCGTCGCGCGGGTACCGACGTGATGATCGATCAGTATCCGTACACGGCCACACATACCAGCATCGGTGTGCTGGTGCCCAGCTGGGCAATGGCCGGTGGCAACGCCGAGTTCAGAAAGCGTGTAGGCATTCCGGCGGTGAAAGACAGCATCCTGCGCGACATCGTGTTCAATATCGTGAACGATCGCGGCGGCGGTGACCTGTCACGCGTGCAGTTTTCACGCGTTCCGTGGGACAAGACACTCGAAGGACGCACGCTGCGCGACTGGGCCGACCGGCGTCAACTGGCACCCACGCCCGAGCATGGTGCGATGCTCGTGCTCGAAGCCATGATGAACGGCGGTGGCAACGCCATCTATCACGTGCTCGACGAGGGCGACGTGCTGCGCATCATGGCGCATCCGTTCACGATGATCGCGAGTGACGGACGCTTGTCGCAGCCCGGCGAGGGGCATCCGCATCCGCGCGCGTACGGAACGTTCCCTCGCGTGCTTGGCGAATACGTGCGCGTGAAGAATGTGCTCACGCTGCCGCAGGCCATCCACAAGATGACGGGAATGCCAGCGGCGCGACTCGGACTCTCCGACCGCGGTGTGCTGCGCGTCGGCGCCTTCGCCGACGTCGTTGTGTTCGACGCTGCCACGGTGAAGGACCAGAGCACGTTCACCGAACCGCACCAGTACCCGGTGGGCATCGAAACCGTGATCGTGAACGGACAGCTCGTCGTACACGAAGGCAAGCCAACCGGTGTGCGCGCCGGGCGCGTGGTGCTGCGCCCATAGCACCTGTTGGTGCCCGAGCCTGTTGGTGCCGCGCGTCAGGATCCGGGCTTCGCAGGTCGCGCCGAGGCGAAGCTTGGTACGATGCGCTCAAGTCCTTTGGGACCGATGTAGCCACCAAGCACGCCAGCGAGCAGTGACACGAGTGCCGCGCCGCCGGATGCCAGTTCGAACCCCGGGATCCTGATCACGCCCACAGCAACGATGAGAGCGATCACGAGGCCGGTGAGCGCGCCGCTGGTGAAGAAGATGCCGAGGCTCTTGCGGCGCACACGCTTGCGTTCACGCATCACGGAGAGCGCGCTGCCGATCAGGGCGCCGAACAATCCGCCCAGCACCAGGCCGTAGGGAAATGTGAACCTTATGTCGTGATTGTTCGCGATGAACGGGCCGGCGTACGCGGAGATCGTGTCGTCGCCAACGCCCGACGAACGAACAATCACTGTGGCCGGCGCGTCGACCTTCGGCCAGACCACCGGCCCGCCAATGAACTCGGCGCCTCGCGCCGATTGCAGTGTGACGGACAGCGAGTCGCCCGGAGCAAGCGACCCCTGTGAAAGCGCCACGGTGATTCGCGTCTCGCCGAGGCCGAATCCATCGATGGACGGAGCTCCGATCAGGTAGATCGAATCCGGAACGACGGGAATCCACAGCTCGACGCCTTCCGGAGCAAAGTCGGGCCACACCGTAACGCGCATGGGACCGCCGACACGCGTCGTGACCAGGCGCGACCGAGACGTGAACACGTTCGTCTCGCTGATTTCCAGTCGCTCCGGATCGATGCTGTCGGCCGCGGCGCCAATGGAGAGATGAATCGCCGGCTCGATGCTTCGGCGACTCGTGACCGTGCTCAGCGTATCGCGCAATCCAATGCGTAATGTCGCGACGTAGGCGCGAATGCGCGAATCGTAGCGCAGCCCGCCGCCGTCATCAAACCACGGCTTGAGCGCCATCACCTCGCCGGTCCGCTCGTCCACACTGATGTAGCGGAACGGCAAAACCACACCTTCCTCGACGTCGAGTCCCGGCGGTGCCTTCTCCTTGACCGCCGAATCGCCGACCCACACGGTGGCCGTGTTGCGAGACAGAAGTGTCAGCGATGGAAGCTGTGCGCTCGCGCCGTACAATGATGTCGCAAGCGAGGCCGCGGCCGATTGTGCGGATCCTGGTGCTGGCGCACCGGCTGCATCGGGCTGCCTGGCACGTGCGGCACGAGCGAACACCGACGTCGAGGCTTGGTCGCTGGAAACCGGCGCGGCCGCGGGTGGTCGCGCGGTGCTCGGGCGCGTGAGCGGCGGCTGCGCGACGGCGGACGGCGCGCGGAGAATCACCGAACTGCGAACCCGGCGCTGGATGCTGTCCTGCGCTGTAGCGGAGGCGGTGAGTGTGCACAGTCCACTCGCGACGATCACGACCTGTCGCAACTGACGATAGCCCGCCATGTGCACCCTCCAGCGACGTGAAGCGAACGAGCGGAACTCACAGCGGACGCGATGGTGACGTGCATCAGTATGTGGTGCGCGAACACTTCGCGCCATGATCACGTAAGTGCCTGCGCGATGAACCGCGCGCACGCTGCTCACCCCACCCGTGCATTTCGCAGCCTCCATATGGCAGGCTGAGCCATGCGTGTTGCCTAGATGAGCAGGTGAAGTTCTCTCCTGTGGTGAATATCCCGCCCACCATTTGTCCGTGAGCTTGCTTGCACGATGCATACACGACGCATGCCAGCAACTGGTATGCGCAATACGCCTCGCTCACCCAACAGGGAGGACAGATGGCTGAGCTTCATGTGCAGAAGAAGGAAGCGAATATCTGGCCGTGGATCATTGGTGTGCTGGTATTGGTAGCCGTCTTGTGGTACGCCTTTGGTCGCGCTGACACCACGGATACGGTGACGCGGGCGTCAGCCGACTCCGCCTACCAGACGCCGCCGCCGGGTATGCCCGTCAATCCCAATCCGGCCACGCCGTAACACGCGCCGGTCAAGCCTCTTTTCACGACTGAACTTCAGGAGAATGCCATGGACGACCGACTCGACACCGCGCGCACCACACCAGGAACCGACGGCCGGCTCGACAATAAGACGATGGGCCAGCTCATGCACCTGAGCGAGATGGATGACTTCGAGATTGCCGACGGCGAGCCCGATATTCGTGGTTGGGATGTTCGAGCGGCCAACGGCGACAAGATCGGCGATGTGGAAGACCTGCTCGTCGATTCCGCCTCGCTTCGTGTCCGCTACATCGAAGTGGAACTCGAGAAGGACCTCGTAGCCAACAACGATCGTCGTCACGCGCTCATCCCGATCGGCTCGGCACGACTGAATGACGACAAGGACGATGTCATGATCAGTTTGGACAGCAAGCGCCTGCTGGCCTTGCCGCCCTATGTTCGCGGCACGCTCTCGCGTGAGTACGAGCAGTCCCTCCTCGATGGGCTTGCGCGTCCGTCAGACCGTGTGGTGTCCACCGACAAGGACCGTGACGTGTCTACCGACATGGACCGTGACATGTCGACCGACAAGGACCGTGACTTCTACGATGGCGAACACTTCGACGACCGCCGCACATTCGAGACGCGGCGCGAACTCGGTCGCCGTGACGACGCATATCTGCGCCGTCGCGCGGAATAAGGTCAGCCGAGGAGACTGCAATGGGTACGATGACCGCAGAGATGCAGGCGTGCATTCAGGCCTGTCTCGACTGTCATGTGACCTGCCTGCGTGAGGCGATGAACCACTGCCTCACGCAGGGCGGCAAGCACACGGAGCCCGCGCACTTCCGGCTCATGATGAACTGCGCAGAGCTGTGCCAGACGAGCGCGAACTTCATGCTCAGCAGCTCCGACTGGCACGGTGCTGTCTGCGGTGTGTGTGCCGACGTGTGCGACGCGTGCGCGCGAAGCTGCGAAGCGGTTGGAGACATGGACGAGTGCGTGGCTGCATGCCGCGCCTGCTCGGAATCCTGCAGGCAGATGGCCGCCTGACGGACAGGAGGGCGACACAAAGTGGGTGCTGGGGCGATATTTCGGATGACCGTCCGTTTTCGCTCCGCACCTGCTTTGGGTCCCCGATGATCCCGTTTCTCGACATTCCGCCAATCGCGCTCGGCCCGCTCACGATACAGCCGTTCGGGCTCGCCGTGGCTGCGGCGGCCATGATCGGCCTTGCCATCGCACAGAAACGCTATGCGCGCTATGGCCTCGACCCCATGCTCGGCGAGCGCCTTTCGTGGTGGGCCGTCATCGGCGGCTTTCTCGGCGCGCATCTGTTCGCCGTGCTGTTCTACTTTCCCGGCCAGCTCGCGCGTGATCCGCTGCTGCTGATCCGGCTGTGGGATCACATCAGCTCATTCGGCGGCATGGTCGGCGGCGCCATCGGCGGGGCGCTTTTTCTCAAGTATCGTGCACCGAAGATGGACGAACGAAGCAGGTGGTCGTACCTCGATGCGGCTGCCGTTGCCTTTGCGGTGTCGCTCACGATCGGCCGGATCGGCTGCGCCATGGTGCACGATCATCCCGGACGCGTCACCGACTTTCCGCTCGCCGTAAGTCTCGAGACGCCAACCGCGCAGGCACTTATTGCCAGTGCGTACGCCGGGGCGCATGCGATCGCCGAAGCGCCGCTTCCGGCTTCGCTGGCCGCACTCGGGTTCCACGACCTCGGGCTGTACGAGCTGCTCTACCTCGGGCTCATCGTGCTGCCACTGATGTGGCTGCTCGATCGCACGCCGCGCCGGCCCGGGTTTTTTGTGGTCGTCTTTGCCGCGATGTACATGCCGGTGCGCTTTGCGCTCGATTTCCTGCGCGTCAGTGACGCGACATATGGGGGGCTGACGCCCGCGCAGTGGGCGGCGATCGCCGCGCTGCTCGCATTGCCGCTCGTGTGGAAGCAGATGCAAGCCTGGCCGCCGATTGCCCGGCATAGCGCGCCGGCTGCATCGACCGTTGGCCAGGCGCGTTCGCGGTGAGAGGGGCTTGCGTTTCGGAGCAGTGCACGTGAGCTGCGAATGAGCGGTTCGTGAAGATCGTGATTCCCGGAGGGAGCGGGCAGGTTGGCGTGCTTCTCGCCCGAGCCTGGCATTCGCGAGGACATGAGGTGGTCGTGCTCGGACGTGCTCAGAGGAACAGCTCGGCGCCGCAACCGTGGCGATTCGCGCAGTGGGATGCGCGAACGACCGGTGCGTGGACGGAGGAGCTCGAGGGTGCCGACGTGGTCGTGAACCTTGCGGGCCGGAGCGTGAACTGTCGATATACGCCGGCCAATCGCGCTGAGATCATGGAGTCTCGCGTTGCGTCAACGCGTGTACTCGGCGAGGCGATTGCATCTACCTCTCGTCCACCGCGCGTGTGGTTGCAGTCCAGTACCGCTACGATCTACGCGCACCGATTCGACGCCGCCAACGATGAGGCCACCGGCGTGCCAGGCGGCGGCGAGCCCGATGCACCGGACACGTGGCGCTTCAGCATCAACGTCGCGCGCGCGTGGGAGCAGACCGCCACGCAGTTCAGCTTGCCGGCGACGCGCGTGGTGCTGCTGCGCTCGTCGATGATCATGAGTCCGGATAGCGGCGGCGTGTTCGACACGCTGCTGAGGCTGGTACGCTTCGGGCTGGGCGGGACCTCGGGCAACGGACGGCAGTTCGTGTCGTGGATTCACGAGCACGATTTCATCGCTGCTCTGGACTGGCTGATCGAACGCGACCACCTGAGCGGCGCGGTCAATATCGCCGCACCCAATCCGCTGCCGAACGCCCAGTTCATGCGCACGCTTCGCGAGGCGTGGGGCGCGCCCCTTGGCTTGCCCGCGGCGGCATGGATGCTCGAGGTCGGCGCGGTTTTTCTGCAGACGGAAACGGAGCTCGTGCTCAAGAGCCGCCGAGTGGTTCCCGGTCGGCTGCTGGACGACGGTTTTCGTTTCGAGTACGCGACGTGGCCGGAAGCTGCCGGGGAGTTGTGCGCGAGGTGGCGAGCGGGCTGAGGAATTCGGAACCGTGCCATAGCGGCGCGACGAACGGTCGCCGCGCCGCGTGCGCCCGCCCGCTACGCCTGCAGCGTGGCTTCCAGGGTGATCGTCACGGCGGAGAGCGCCTTGGACACAGGGCATCCGGCCTTGGCCGCGTTCGCGAGCTCGTGGAACTTCGCCTCGTCGATGCCCGGCACGTCGGCGTCCAGCTTGAGCGTGATCCCAGCGAACGCCCAGTCATCGCCGGTCTTGGCCATGGTGATGATGGACGTCACCTCGAGCTTGGCCGGCGGATGACCCGCGCCGCTCAACTGGAACGACAGCGCCATCGCAAAGCAGCCCGCGTGCGCGGCGGCGATGAGCTCTTCCGGATTCGTGCCGGCGCGTCCGTCTTCGTTCTCGAAGCGCAGCTTGGTGGAATATGGCTGCTCAGAGAGCACGCCACTCGGCGTGGTGAGCAAACCCGAACCTTCGAGGCCTGAGCCTTGCCAGACGGCGGAACCAGTACGACGCATACGTGAACTCCGAGAGTGTGAGGGAAGAGTGGAGACTAGTAGCTCACGCGTGAAACGGTCAAACGGACGCGTCGGTTGCCGGGGGCGCGGGGGCTTTTCTCGACGGTGAGCGGCGCAATGACGAGTCGTTCGCGCAAGGCCGGTGAGCTGGCCGAAGTCGCGATGGGCATGGCCACATTGGCGCTCGCAGTCTGCATCGGCACGCGGCGGTGCTGGCGCGTATCGCGTCACCATCGAAGTGTCCACGCCCGAATAAAACGAACGCGAGCGCACAAAGCCTTTCCCATAGGGGGCATGCGCAGCTTCCCTTCAGCAGTGTGCCGAGTGTGTGCCCTCCGGTGAATGGTCGCGCCGGACATTTCTCTGTAACTACCGTGTGTGCTGTGTCGCCCCCAGCACGTGTTCGCGTGCGGTTCAACATCCTGCCGCCGCCTCTCTTCAACACGTCACACACGGAGTCTCACATGCAGGATCAGACCTTCAAGCGTGAGTACACGCGCGATGTCGATACTTCAGGATCTGTTGCCGGCGCAGTCGCGTCCGGCGCGAACGACCTCAAGGGCAAAACTTCGACGGCGCTCGACGGCGCTGCCGATCGTGTGGAACGCGCCGGACACAGCGTGAGCGCACGCGTGGCAACCGCCGCCGACAAGGCCGCCTCCGCACTGGGCTCGACGGCGGATTATGTCCGCGACATCGACTCCCGCGACATCATGGATGATGTCACCAACATGGCCAAGCGT
>JBBQNT010000116.1:0-11332 GCA_038330215.1 Gemmatimonadales bacterium | reverse complement strand
GTGAATGTCGGAAAGATGCAGCAGCCGCGTGGTGCGCGGCGCCGGCCCCTCAATGATGGTGGAGCCGGCTTCAAGCATGATGGCCTGCTTCGATCACTTCAGCGCGGCAATGACGGCATCGGTGAACTCGTCGGTGGACGACGTGCCGCCGAGATCGCGCGTGCGCACTTCACCCGCTTTCACGGTGCCCTCGAAGGCGTCGCGGATTCGCGTGGCGACATCGTTCTGGCCGATATGATCGCACATCATGCACGCCGCCAACAGCAACGCGCCGGGATTGGCAATGTTCTTGCCCGCGATATCCGGCGCGGTGCCGTGCACGGCCTCAAAAATGGCGGCGTTCACGCCGATGTTCGCGCCGGGCGTCATGCCGAGTCCGCCGACGAGTCCCGAGATCTCGTCGGAGAGAATGTCGCCAAAGAGATTCGTGGTCACCACGACATCGAACTCCTCGGGACGCATCACAAGGTGCATCGCCATCGCGTCGATGATGCGGTCCTCGAACTTCACGCGTCCCTCGTATTCGCGCGCCACCATGCGACCAACATCGAGGAACAAACCCTGCGAATACTTGAGGATGTTCGCCTTGTGCACGAGTGTCACTTTCTCGCGTCCGTGCGCCAGCGCGAACTCGAACGCGTAACGCACCACGCGATCCGATCCATGTCGCGTAATCAGCGCGATCGACTCGGCTGCGGCCCGCGGATCGTCTCCGATCTTGATGTAGTGCTCGTTGCCGATGTAGAGCCCCTCGGTGTTCTCGCGCACGAGCACGATGTCCACGTTCTCGAAGCGTCCGCCCGGAACGATCGTGCGCGCCGGCCGCACGTTTGCATACAGGTCGAACGTCTTGCGGAGCGCCACGTTCACCGAGCGAAAGCCTTCGCCGACGGGCGTCTCGAGCGGCCCCTTGAGCGCGAGGTGTGTGCGCTTGATCGAATCGAGTGTCGCGTCGGGCATGGGATCGCCCCACCGGCTCACGCCGGCAATGCCGGCCACCTGGTGGTCCCAATCGATCTTCGCGCCCGCGGCGGCGAGGATGCGAACAGTGGCGTCGGCGATCGACGGTCCGATACCGTCGCCGGGAATCAAAGTTACGGGAGTTGACATTCCTGCAATCTGGCGTGGGGGAGTGGTCAGGTCACGTCTCACCGAGAATAGTCTCAGACGCGTGACCCACGCGACCCCCCCGCGCCGGAAGTCCCGGGAAACGCGGTCACGCCGGACGAGCCGCCCTGCGGTCTAGAAGTTCTGCTGGCAGGCCACGGCCCGCGCTGCGACGGGCTCGGGCAGCAGGAAATCGAACATGCCGCTGGTCGGCCACAGCTCGGAGGGCAGCAGCGACTGGGGACGCTCGCGCACGCGCTGCGCCGCGGCGGGCATGAGGCCGAGCACTGGACCGAGCGCGGGATCGCGCCGGAAGCGGTCGGCGAGTTCGCGCAGCCGCTGTTCTCGCTCGGGGGAAAAGCCGAACAGCACCTCGCGGGTATGCCCGCAGGCGCCCTGCACCACTGCGTAGAGAATTTCCACGCGCACCGCGAACGGCAGTTTGTCGTCGTCGAACAGCTCGAACGCGAGCGGCGACGACGGATCGGCCGCATCGCGCTCGGCGGCCCGAGCCAGCGCCATGAAGCTGCCGGCGCCAGAATCTGTGAGACTGTCGAAGGCCGTGAGCTGCGCCAGCAGCGGGCGATCATCGAGGGCGCGCGCTGCGTCGCGGGCCAGTTTCGCGCCGCGCGTGGCAATGGCGCGACCCATGAGGAAATCGACGATCACGGGCGAGTCGAGATAGTGTCGACTGACGGCGATGTTCTCGAGGGCTCGCGCTCGCGCGGCCTGCGCATCTCCGCGACGCAGCGCGAGGCGACCCACGAGCTCGTTCAGCGCCTCGAGATGCAGAACACCGCTCGTCGGTCGCACGGGAAAGTCGAACGAACTCTCGACGCCCGGCAGGTTTGTGCGATATCCCCAAAGCGGCGGAAGCGTCGTGCCACGAGCGAATCGACGCCAGGCGCTGAGCCACGACGACGATGTGTCATTGGCGACGATCGCGATTTGCTCGAGAGTGAGCGGCGCGGTCGCCGTAGTGCTGGCGCGGTCAACCGATGCAAGTGCGCCGACACCGTCCGCCACCGAATCGCCCCGCAACGCCGCGAGATACTGCCGGAGAATCACGAGCGGCACCGTAGGCGTATCGAGCGGCAGATGGCCTGCCGGCGCCGCAATGAACACATCGTTCACCGAACCACGCGTGTCCCACTGCCGCGTGATCATGGCGAGCGTGAGCGAATCCACCGGGGAGAAGGGCGCCAGTCGGGCCACCAGCGAATCGACGTGCTCTCGCATTCCGTTCAGCGCCTCCAAGCCGGCCCGCGCCTCGGCAACCGCGACCGGCGAGTTCCCCGTCATCGCACGCGTCTTTTCACGCTCCCGTGTGACATCGGAGGCCACGATCACCGTCGCTGCCGTCGCGCATACCGCCAGCGCGATGGCGATGGCGGCAAGCGTGGCCAGAATGACGGAGGGACGCGCGGTGGTCTGGGAGTCGTTCACAGCGTGTGGCGGGAGCGGAAGGGCGCAACATTCGCGGATCGGCGGAAGAGTCGCCGAGCCGTACGTGCAGCAGACGCGAAGCCGTGCGCGGAGTCACGGGACTATCACGTGGCACGTCGCCGCCGTCACGTGCGCGGCGCTTGCGGGTCGCGAGGGGCCGTTCAGGCGGGTAGGTTGGAGATTCCTGTCGGATGCTCCGTGGGTGCGATGCGACGCGCTGGGTGTCTGGCCAGCCGACGCCCCGACCCGACGTTTCATGTCCCTGCAGCGCCTACCCCGACGCGCGGCCCGTTTCGCGTGGCTTGCCCTCCTGCCGGCCGGCCTGGCGGCACAGCCGGCCACTCCCGCCTTCGACCTGTCGATCGCGAACATCATGCGCGGTCCCGAGCACTACGGTCGAGAGCCGTCGCAGGTGCGCTGGACTGCCGACGGTCAGTGGTTGTATTTCCGCTGGACGGAGGCCGAGGCCGCCTGGGATGCGCCGACGTCGTGGTTTCGCGTGCGACCGGCTGCGGGCGCTTCGCCGGAACGTGTGAGCGACGCGCATGCAGACTCCATCGCGCCGTACATCGCCAATGGTCCGCTCACGCGTGACGGCCGGACACGCGCCGTGTCAGCCAACGGCGACCTGTGGTTGGTGGATACGCGCCGCGGAACCGCGCGTCGATTGACGGAGACGGTCACTACGGAGAGCGATCCGCGTTTCAGCGTGGACGAACGGCACGTGCTCTTCATGCGTGAGAGCAATGCGTACGCGCTCGAGATTGCGACGGGTGCCGTGCGACAGCTCACCGACGTGCGCACAGGCACCGCTCCCCGGGATTCCGCGCGTTCCTCCGGACAGCGCGGCGCGCTCGTTCAGGATCAGCTCGACCTGCTCGGCGTGATCCGTGATCGCGCGCGTTACGATTCCCTTGCGCGCCTGGCTCGCGACTCAGCGGCGATGCGCCGACTGCCCCCGATCTACGCGCCAGCTGGTGAGCGTGTGGCGAGCGTGAGCGTATCGCCTTCCATGGACGCCACGATCGTGCTCACCGCAGCGTCGGGCACGGGTGCACGAACGGCCGATGTGCCCAACTACGTCACATCGAGCGGCTATACCGAGATGATCCCGACGCGCAGCAAGGTCGGCGATGCGCAGGGCCGGTTTCGCGCGTGGCGGCTGGACATGACGAAGGGCACGCTGTCTCCGATCGCGCTCATCGACAACGACACCGCGAAACGCGCGGCATCGGCGCAGGTGGTGGAGTGGCGTGCGGACGGAAGCATGGCACTGTTGTTTGCCACAACCGACGATTTCAAGTCGCGCCATCTGCTGTCGGTACCGGCCAGCGAAGGCGGCTCGATGGTGACCGACGCACTGCGCGACAGTGCGTGGGTGAATGGCCCGTGTTTCACGTGCGCCGGCTGGCTACCGGACGGCCGCGCATGGTTCGTGTCGGAGTCGAGCGGCTATGCGCACCTCTACGCCGCGCAGCCTGACGGAAGCGCGCGCACCGCGCTCACACGTGGCGACTGGGAAGTGCTGCAGGCCGACATCTCGCCCGACCGTCGGTCGTTCTGGATGCACACGAGCGAGACATCGCCCTATGTGCGGCAGTTCTGGCGCATGCCGGTGACCGGCGGTACGCGCGAACTGTTGACGGCCCGGCGCGGGTCGCACGACGTGACCGTGAGCCCCGACGGTCGACGCGCAGCCAATGTGTATTCGTCGGCGAACACGCCGCCTGAACTGTTCGTACAGTCGCTCGATGGCTCACAGCGCACCCAGCTCACCACCTCTACCAGCGCTGCGTTTCGCGCCGCGACCTGGATTGCGCCAGCGATCGTCGAGGTTCCGGCGAGCGATGGCGTTGCCGTACCCGCGCGCATCTACAGGCCGGAAGATGTGGGCGCCACGCGCAATGGCGCGGCCGTGATTTTCGTGCACGGCGCAGGCTATCTGCAAAACGTGCACGAATACTGGTCGAGCTATTCGCGCGAGTACATGTTCCATCACCTGCTCGCGAGCAAGGGATACGTGGTGCTCGACATCGACTATCGCGCATCGGCCGGTTACGGGCGCGACTGGCGCACCGCGATCTATCGGCACATGGGCGGACGCGACCTGCAGGATCACGTCGATGGTTCGCGCTATCTGCAGAAGGAGTTCGGCATCGCCGGCGAGCGTATCGGGATCTACGGCGGCAGCTACGGCGGCTTCATCACGCTCATGGCGCTCTTCGAGGCGCCCAAGGAATTCGGCGCCGGTGCCGCGCTGCGATCGGTTACCGACTGGGCGCACTACAATCATGGCTACACGGGTCGCATCCTCAATCTGGCGCAAGACGACACGCTGTCTTACCGCCGTTCCTCGCCGATCTTCCTGGCTGAAGGCCTCGAGGATCCGTTGCTCATCGCGCACGGCATGGTGGATACCAACGTGCACTTCCAGGATGTGGTGCGGCTCGCGCAGCGCCTGATCGAACTGGGTAAGACGGACTGGGAGATGGCAGTGTATCCGGTGGAGAATCACGGCTTCGAGCGACCGGACTCCTGGACCGACGAGTACCGTCGCATTTTCGAGCTGTTCGAGCGCACCATCGGTCCGAACGGCAGCAAGGCAACGGCGCGGCCGTAGCGGAAGAAGCGTTCGCGCGTGTACCCGTGATCAGCCCGGTGCGCGCGCCCGGACCTCGGCCAGCCGTTCATGCACCGCCTGTAGCAGCACGCTGGGCGTGAACGGCTTGGCAAGGAACCCGGTGTTCGGCGTGCCGATCACTTCGTCGAGCGCGTGCGTTTCACGGTAGCCTGACACGAACAGCACCGGCAGCTCGGGACGACGTGCACGCAGTGCGCGGACGAGTTCCGGACCGCCGAGCCGGGGCATCACCACATCGGTGACAACCAGGTCGATGCGCCGCAGCGTCTCTTCATCGCAGCGTGTGAGCGCGTCTTCGCCATCGACGGCCACGATCACCTCGAAACCATTCTCGCTGAGCACGCGTGCCACGACGGCACGCACGGCGCGCTCGTCTTCCACCAGCAGCACGGAGTGATCTCGCACCACGGGCGTGCGCGCGGGCGTGAGCTGCGCCACATCGGGGGTTGCACCAGAGGCCGCCGGCTTGAGGAACAGCCGCACGGCGGTACCGTGGCCCGGCGCACTCTCCACCCACAGATGCCCGTTGTGTTGCGCGACCGTGCCATACACCATGGCGAGTCCGAGACCGGTACCCTTGCCCACGGCCTTGGTGGTGAAGAACGGCTCGAATGCGCGATCCAGCACGTCGCGGCTCATGCCGCTACCGGTGTCGCGCACGGCAAGCACGATCCAGTCTCCGACCGGCACGCCATGCGCGTGATCGGTGTCGCCGTGCGAGACGTGCACATTGCGCGCCGTGAGCACGATCTGTCCGCCGCCGGGCATGGCATCACGCGCATTGACAACGAGGTTGACGATCGCCTGCTCCACCGACGTGACATCCACCTCGGCGGGGCGCAGTTCCGGCTCAGTTTCCACCGTAAGCGTGATGTGCTCGCCGATGAGGCGGCGCAGCAGCGCACTCACGTCGTGCAGCAGCGCGTCAACGCGCACCACGCGAGGCGCGAGCTCAGTTCGCCGCGCGAACGCCAACAACTGACGCGCGAGCGCGGCGGAGCGATCGGCGGCATCGAGCGCGGCGTCGAGTTCGCGACGCGCCGGCGCGGTGGGTGGCAACGAATCACGCGCCAATTCGGCGTTTCCAATGATCGCCGTGAGCAGGTTGTTGAAATCGTGCGCAACGCCGCCGGCGAGTTGCCCGATGCTCTCGAGTTTCTGGGCCTGCGCCTCACGTGACTGACGTTCCTGCAACCGTTCGGCCATCGCATCGAAACTCGACGCGAGGCGCGCCATCTCCTCCGAACGGGCGCGCAGTCCGCTGCGGACCGACAGGTCGCCGTCGCCCAGTCGTTCGGTGGCGTCGAGCAGCGCGCGCACGTCGCGCAGCACGAACCGGTCGATCGCCCACCACGCGATCACCACGACTACGAGCAGCCATACGACCAGGATCAGCAACGTGTCGAGCAGCTCGTTGTCGACGCCCTGATAGACCGCACTCTCAGGCAGGCCGACCGTGAGCCAGATCGGCTGGCTGTCCGGCGACGGGAGGCGACTGAACGCCCACACGCGTGTGACACCGTCGATGCCATCAGCTTTCACGACGCCCCGATCCGACGAATCGATCGCCCGCCACACCGGCGAGTCGGGATGCGCTGTCACGCTGGTGGGATTGGCCGGTGAACGACGCAGCAACACGCCACCGGTGGTCGAGATCGATACAACGGCGTTCTCAGTGTCGCTGACTAACCCGTACAGCTTCTCGAACCAGGCGAGGCGAAGGCCGGTAGACAGTGCGCCGGCAAACTCCCCCGACGCCGTGCGGATCGGCACATTCACCGGTTGCAACAACTCTCCGGTGTCGGTCGCGCGCGTGAAGGGACCGACGAGTGGCGCGTTCGTCTCGCGTACCTGCAGAAACAACGGATTGCTGGACACGTCACGCGGCAGCGCCTGTGTGTTCAGCGTAGCGCAATCCTGGATGCCGTCCGCACGTGTGCGTACCAGCGAGCGGGCCTCGGCGATCATCTCGCTGAGCGTCGCGAATGCTCGCTGGCAGGCGGCCGCATCGCCATCGCGGATCGGGTTGAGCAGCACGAGCGCGGCGAGAATGCGCAGCCCGTCGTCGATGGACTCCTGGTGCAACTGCAGTCCCTGGTCGACATGCCGCAACGCCGCCGACTCCGCCACATCGAGCCGGACCTGGCGTTCGCGACTCACGAGCGCCAGGAGCAACACGAACGACGGGACCAGGACGGCAGCAACCAGCAGCAGCAGACGGACGCGCAGGCTCTTCATAGCACAGGAAATTGCCCCTCGCCGTGTAGACAAAGTGTCCGCGGCCGGCGTCGGTGCAGTCGACTACAGCTAGCAGAGTGCCACACCGGGAGGCGTACGTCCAGCGGTGAGAGCCGACTTGCGATCCGCCGCGTCTGAGCGCACCGTCCCTCGATGACGATTCTCCGCCCGATCCCTGCGACGATTGCCGCCTGGCATCGAAGTCTCACCGGCGCGTTCCCAGGCGTTCCCAGGCGTTCCCAGGATGCGCGCATTACAACGGCTGACTAACCCTCGACGATGATTTCGAGCGCGGGGGGAGCGGGTAGGGTGCAGAACCACGATGCGCGCGCGGCAATACCGGGCGACGCCGCCACATACGCGTTGCGCCAGCGCGCGACGAACGCGTTGGCCTCGCGGCGCGGAATCATCGCCCACACACTGCCGCCGAATCCGGCGCCGAATGCCGATGCCGCGAGTGCGCCCTCGGCGACCGCCGCGCGCGCGAGCATACGAGTCTCCGGCACCTGATTCTCGAGCGCGCCCTCGGCGCCGTGTTGCGATCGCTCGACCAGCCGCCCGAACTGCGTGAGATCGTGCGCCGCCAATGCCGCCGCCGCTTCGGGCACGAGCACGTCGGATTCATCGCGAAACTGCGCCAGTCGCGCGCGGAGATGCGCCGCGGGAAACTCCGGTGTGGCTTCCCGCTCTGCGAGCTCCCCGAGTCGGTCGAAAGCCGTCGGCGCGCTGCGCAGTGCTTCGCCGAGTGTCGCATCGCGGCGCTGCGTGGCGAGATTCCAGGAGCGAAGCAGGTGCGCAACCGTTCGCGCGGTGCGGTTGTACTGACCGCGCACAGCGCCGGCCTTCGATGCAACAACGCCGCTCACGGCAATCGCGAAGATGTGATCTGTCGGCCACGTCACCCACCGTTCGAATCGCGCTGGCGCCCACGCGAACATTCCCAGCTTGCCTGCATCGCTGCAGAGGATCGCGGTGTGATCCTGCGCGCCGCCCATCGTGCCGACGCCGGAATCGCCGTCGAGCTTTCCGTAGCGAAAGCCATTTTCCAGTGCGCCCAGATAACCGGCCAGTTCGAGCCGAGTCGGCAGCGCCTCATTCCACGCATCGGTAGCCGAAAGTCCACCGCACTCCGCGAGCGCGAGTGTGAGTCCGACGGTGAGCGCGCTCGAACTCGACATGCCAGCCGCCGAGGGCAGGCCGCTTGCCATGGCGATGTGCACGCCGCCCACCGCGTCGCCGAAGTTGCGCACGAGTCGGCGCGCGACAGTGTTCGGATAGAGCGGCCAGCCACGCGCGCTGCGCACACTGGCGGCCTTGGCGAGCTCGATCTCGACGCGTCCCTGGCGCACGGCGTCGAGCACATGCAGTGTGCGATCCGCACGCGGTGCGGCCACGAGCACGAGCCCGCGTTCGATTGCGCAAAGCAGCGATCGTCCGCCGGCGTAATCGGTGTGCTTGCCGAGCACTTCAATGCGGCCCGGCACCACCCATTGCCGTCGTCCTTCACGCGGCACGCCGTCGGCATCGAGTGCACGATGCGCGGCGCCGTGTTGCGTCGCATAGCGCGCCACCGCGTCGGCTGGCAGACCTTCGCGGTCGAGCGCGTGACGGAACGCCGCGTCCATTCCGCTCACAGCCGCACCGCCACGTTGCGCAGCCGTTCGCTCACGGTGGCGACGTCGCGCCGCTCCGAAAGATCGAGTACTCGTTCGGCTCGGCGTATCACTCGCACACGCACGGTGTCCAGCACCTGCGCAACCGCCATGGGCAACTCGAACTCACCGCGTGGCGAGCGCGGCACGTGTCGGCACGCCTCGACCAGCGGTGGCGTCATCGCCCACAGGTTCATGCTCACCCAGCGTGCCTGCTCGCTCAGCGGATCGAGCGAATCACCGGGCTTCTCGATGATCTGCTGCAGCGTGTCGTCTGGGCGGATGGAGAGCACCGCGTAGTGCCGGATGCGGTTGGCATTGATAGCGCCATCGGCAAGCAGTGCGTCGCGATCGAACGCGACCACGCCCGCATCATCGAGCTCGGCGAGCGCGCGGATTGCGTCTGCGGGATAATAGTTGTCCGCGTTGAGCACGAGAAATCGCGCATCGCCGATCTTGCGTGCGGCGGCAAGCACGGCATCGGCGGTACCCAGCGCTTCAACCTGCACGGCATAGCGCACAGAGAGTCGCGACGGCGGTGCCGCGTGCGAGTAGTACTCGCGAATGCTGTTGTGTCCGGGCCCAATCACGAACACCACCTCGCCTACGCCCGCGTCGGCGAGCGACGCGAGCACGTAGTCGAGGAACGGTCGATCGATGGGAATCATACCCTTGACGCCCGCGTCGGCCTGCCGCGACTGCTCCGCGTCGAGCGCCGCCAAACCATCGTCGCGGCGCATTCGCGACCCCAGGCCGCGCGCGAGAATGGCCGCGATGCGAATCACGTCAGGACGCGGGCGCGCCGGACCAGAGCCGCGGCACCACACGAAGCAGCCCGAGTCCACTCAACACGGCGAGCGTGCCCCAGAGAGCTGCCGCCGTCGTGTTGCCGAACAGGAACGATCCTACACCGAAGAGCGCACCGTACACGAAGGCCAGGCCAAGCATCCACGCGAGCAGCGCTTGCGGCAGCGAATCCGGTGCGGCCGCCACGCCCGACTCGCGTCGGATGTCGGTCCAACCGGGCCCGGAGGGACGCACGAGCCGGTAGAACGAGAGCAGCGTGGCGCGATCGGTGCGCGGACCGAACCACGCAACAGCCAGCCAGATCACGGATGTGAGCGCGACCGAGATGATCAATGCGATGGACGAGGGAATGTTCGCGCCATTCTTCTGCGCGATCGCGATGCTCACTGCGATGATGAAGGAACTGGCCATGGCCGCGATCTCGCTCCACGCCGTGATGCGCCACCAGAACCAGCGCAGCAGGTAGATCAGGCCCGTGCCCGCGCCGATGGCGAGCAGCAGGTCGAAGCTCTGCTTGGCCGTCTCCAGCACGTATGTGAGCAGCGCGGCGATAATCATGAGGATCGCCGTGCTCCAGCGCGCCATGGTCACGTAGTGCTTTTCATCGCCATCGGGGCGAAAAAATCGACGATACACGTCGTGGACGAGGTACGATGTGCCCCAATTGAGATGCGTGCTGATGGTGGAGACGTAAGCGCTCAGCAGTCCGGCCACCATCAGGCCGAGCAAGCCAGCCGGCAGAAAGCGCAGCATGGCGGGATATGCCATGTCGTTGCCGATGAGTTTCGGATCGACGTGCGGCAGTGCGGTGCCGATGTCACCAATGGTGGGATACACCAGCAGCGACGCGAGCGCAACGATGATCCACGGCCACGAGCGCAGCGCGTAGTGCGCCACGTTGAAGAGCAGCGTGCCGCCCAGTGCATCACGCTCGGAACGCGCGGCCAGCATACGCTGCGCGATGTAGCTGCCGCCGCCCGGCTCTGCGCCCGGATACCACACCGACCACCACTGCACGGTGAGCGGTATGATCATGATGGTGAGCGCAAGATTCCAGTCGTTGAAGTCGGGCACGAATGACAGCACGGAGGGATCGAGCTTCTCCACGAGGCCAGACAGTCCGCCCACTTCCGGACGTCGCAGCGCGTACACCGCGGCCGCGATCGATCCCGTCATGGCGATACCGAACTGCAGAAAGTCCGTCACCATCACGCCCCACAAGCCGCTCGTCGCCGCGAACGCAATGTTGATGGCCGCGCACACCAACAGCGTCTGACCCATTGGCCAGCCGAGCAGGACATTGGCAATCTTCACGGCGGCCAGATTCACCGTCGCCATGATCACGCAGTTGAAGAACAGGCCGAGGTACACGGCGCGAAATGCGCGTACGGCGCGCGCCGGTGTCCCCGAATAGCGCACTTCGTAGAACTCGAGATCTGTG
>JBBQNT010000115.1:0-11340 GCA_038330215.1 Gemmatimonadales bacterium | reverse complement strand
ACAAGGACGGAAGTGAAATCCTCATCGCGCAACGTGGAAAGAACCCGCGGCGATTAACGCCGCGCGAATGTGCGCGCCTCATGGGGTTCGATCAAGCCGGTAGATTGCCCGTCGCAATTCCGGTATCGGACACACAAGCGTATCGTCAGTTTGGCAATTCCGTCGTGGTCCCCGTCGTGGAATCGATCGCGCGCCTCATGGTACCGCGTATTCTTCACCCAGAGCTCTACCCGCCCCCCTCGCGCGACCAGCAAGAGCTACCGCTTGGCATCGCGAGCTGATGACATCCCTGTGTCGGAAGGTCGGCGCAGGAACATGGCGGCGATTCGGAACCGCGACACCACGCCGGAACTTGTTGTGCGCCGGACGCTTCACGCAGCCGGATTGCGGTATCGGCTCCACCGGAAGGACCTGCCGGGCCGACCCGATATCGTACTTACGCGTCACAAGGCGATCGTCTTCGTTCACGGGTGCTTCTGGCATCATCACGGTTGCGCGAACTCAGTGTGGCCCAAAACGCGCCGACTGTTTTGGCGCAAAAAAATTGGCGGCAACATTGCGCGCGATCGAAAACAGTTGACAGTTCTGGAATCGCTCGGGTGGCGGGTGTTTGTGGTGTGGGAGTGTGACGTTCGCAGGAACAGATCTCTCACGCCTCTGATAAGGCAGATTCGAATGCGTCCAACTGCCGCGACAAAAGCCCACGCCGGTGCTCCAAGGGGCTATAGGAAACGTTAATTGGTCACCCTTGCAGCCCACCATCATCGATGTAATCGATCCGAACCATGGGCTGGACTGTAACCGTAGCTTTCGATGCAATGCAGGCGATGATGTTTGCGATGCGCGTTCAGCCCGACGTTATTCTGCTGGACATTAACATGCCTGGTGAAACAGGGGTCGAGGCGTTGAAAAAGCTCAAGGTCTCGAACAAGACAGCGATGATTCCGCTCGTCATTCTCAGCGGCAGCATCGAGTCTGGCGATGAGATCATGGTGAGAGCGCTTGGAGCCGAGGGATTTCTCAGAAGCCGGCCGGTTGATGCAATTCATTCGGCGCTTTGTGGTCTGACCGGGTTGCAACCCGTTTGACCGTCAGGGAGGTTGGAACAGATCAGTGGTGAAGCAGGCCGGTCGATGTCGGCGGTTGGAGACGGGATGCAAACTTGCTCTATGTCGGTCGGTGTCGTCGGTCATTAGGTGGCGGCATTCACTGTCGGACGGACGTCGACTTCCTGCAGGGATTTTCTCACCGGTCGGCGAGGGAAAGGCACCTTGTTTGTCGAGCAGACGCGCTGGTCAAGCGCCACCGGCTGGGTCGTGTCGCGCACACCGCGCCAAGCCGCTTCGGCGCACCTCGTAGTGTTCTTCGGTGCGCGGGAAGCCATAGAGTCGTCGCGGGCGCCAGAGGTGTTTCTTGCGGCGCACCCGCACGCCTGTATCCTCGGGTGCTCCACCGCTGGCGAGATCAGCGAGACCACCGTGTCCGACGGGTCGGTGGTTGCGACCGCGATCCACTTCGAACACACCGTCGTCCGCGCTGCCTGCCAGCCGCTCGGAAGCGCGAACGACAGTCGTGCCGCCGGAGAGCGAATCGCCCGCGAGCTCGCATCCAGCGATCTGGTGCACGTATTCGTTCTGGCCGAGGGGCTGAAGGTAAACGGCTCGGACCTCGTCGCCGGTTTGCGGCACGGACTACCTGCGAACGTTACCGTCACTGGTGGCCTCGCCGCGGACGGTGCTCTTTTCAAGAAAACCTGCGTGTACTGCGACGGGGAGCGTGAGGGGGGAGCGGTGGCCGCCATCGGTTTCTACGGCGACCGTCTCAGGATCGGCTATGGCTCGATGGGTGGATGGGACACATTTGGCCCCGAACGGCTCGTGACCCGGGCCGAGGGCAACGTGTTGTACGAGCTCGATGGGAGCTCCGCGCTCGAACTGTACAAGAAATATCTCGGGTCTCACGCGGCGGACCTGCCGGCGAGCGGCCTCCTGTTTCCGCTGAGTCTTCGAGGAGAGTCCGGCGATAAGGGCATTGTCCGAACGATCCTCGGCATCGACGAAGCCACGGGAAGTCTGGTGTTCGCCGGTGACATCCCCGAGGGGAGCTATGCCCGCCTGATGAAGGCGAATGTCGATCGGCTGATCGACGGCGCCTCCGGAGCGGCAACATCGTGCCACGTGCCCCTCGCTAGCTCCTTGCCCGCCCTAGGCATCCTCATCAGCTGTGTGGGGCGAAAGCTGGTGCTGAAGCAGCGCACGGAGGAAGAGGTCGAGAGCGTGCGAGCGGTGCTCGGCGACGAGGCCGTGCTCAGTGGATTCTACTCCTATGGTGAGATCGCGCCGTTTGCATCATCGACACGGTGCGAGCTGCACAATCAAACGATGACCATCACCACGTTCATGGAAGACTAGCCGTGCACAAGCTCCTCGCGCGGCAGCTTCGCGAACACTTCGGGGGCGCCGAGCGCGTTCCGGTGGAGCTCTCCGGCTTCATCACGGCGGTAGAGCAGGCATACCTGCAGTCGGACGACGATCGCGCGATGCTCGAGCACTCGATGGATACGGTATCCGAGGAACTCGTCGATCGCTTCCAGCGGCTGAGCGATGCGCTCTCGACGAGTCAGACCGCAAAGGCGGAACTGGACAAGGCTGTCTCGCTCCTTTCGGCGACCTTGGAGGCGACGACGGACGGCATTCTGGTCATGGACTTGACGCGCAAGATCGTGCAGGTGAGCCGCAAGTTCGTTGAGCTGTGGCGAGTTCCCGAGGCCGTGCTGGCGTCGCGGGACGACGAGGCGATGCTGCGCTTTGCCGCCGAACAACTCGTGGACCCCAGACAGATCACGGACAGGGTTCCAGAGCTCTTCAGCGATCCCGGCGCAGAGAATTTCGACGTGCTCCTGTTCAAGGATGGTCGCCATTTCGAGCGCTACTCCATCCCACAGAGGATCGGCGACGAGATCGTGGGCCGCGTGTTCACGTTTCGCGACGTCACGGAACGCCTGCAGCTGGAGGAGCAACTTCGCCAGTCGCTGAAAATGGAGGCGATCGGTGCCCTCGCCGGGGGCATCGCTCACGACTTCAACAACTTGCTGACCGTCATCCGCGGGCACGCCGAAATGCTCAAGGAAACGCAGCACCCGTCGCTCCTCGAGTTTGGTGACCTCACGCAGATTCTCATCGCCGCCGATCGCGCCGCCGCGCTGACGCACCAGCTGCTGGCGTTCAGCCGCAAGCAGATGCTGCAGCCGGTGCCGCTCGACCTCAACGTGGTGCTGACGTCGCTTGCCCCGATGCTGCGTCGTCTGATCGGCGAGGATATCGAGATCGAGCTCGCACCGACGCGGGACATTTTCGTCATCACCGCGGATCCGGGGCAGATGGAGCAGGTGACGGTCAACCTGATCGTAAATGCACGCGACGCCATGCCACAGGGGGGCAGGATCACGATCGGAACGGAGAATGTCGTGGTCAGCGACCAGTTGCGACTGAGCGGACTTCCATTCGGCTCGTATGTCATGCTTTCGGTATCGGACACGGGCCACGGAATCCCAGCGGCTCTGCGGGACCGCATCTTCGAGCCCTTCTTTTCGACGAAGGAAGTAGGCAAGGGGACCGGCCTCGGTCTCTCCACCGTGTTCGGCATCGTCAAGCAGTCGGGCGGATATATCATCTTGGACAGTGAGGTGGACCAGGGGTCCACCTTCCGCATCTACCTGCCCAGAGCGGGGGAGGCCCGTGTGCCCACTCCCCGAGACGTGGCGCCCCTGGCAGAACTCGGAGGGTCGGAAACCATCCTTCTCGCCGAAGACGAGGAAGCGGTGAGGGCGTTGGTGCGGCGGATCCTCGAAAAGAACGGATACAAGGTGCTCGTGGCGCGCGACGGTTCAGAGGCGATTCGGCTCGCGGAGGCGCACGCTGGTGCCATCGACCTCTTTCTCACCGACGTAATCATGCCGGGAATGGGCGGCGTCGAACTGACGAGCCGAATCCATGAGCACTGTCCGGATACGCCGGTGCTGTATATGTCGGGCTACAACGACGAGGATATTGCCCGGCGAGGTGGGCTCAGTGAACACTACCGTCTCCTGCAGAAGCCTTTCACCGCGGTGGCATTGGCGTTCGCCGTACGTGCCGCGGTTGAGGCCAAATCAGTGGCGCCCGTCGGCTAGACTGCGCGCGCATCGCCCCCCGTCCACCGCTCCCGAATCGCATGCGCGAAGAAAGTACGCATATCGGCCCGCGTGGCGATCGGAGCCCCGTCGTTAAGAAGATCGGCGAGCAGGTGCTTCCGCTCCTTGACACGGCCTCTTGTCCAAACACAGCGCGGCCGCGGAGCCGCTGGTCTCCTCGACATCGCCGAGTACGGAAGACGATGGCAACATGAATTTCCGATTAGGCCAGCGATCCTCACTATTGGCGGCCCTTGACATACCCCCTCCCCCTATGCAATTTGGTAGAGCTTTCACCAGTCTAATTTGGAGGTTCTATGTCGGATCGGCAGATCAGAATGACCATTCACGGGATGTCGTGCGGATCGTGCAAGGCCCATGTGCAGAAGGCCCTGCAGCAGATTGCCGGGGTGAGCGGAGTGGCGGTGGACGTCGCGAAGGGCGAAGCAGTTGTCACGCCTGAGGGCGCCGGTCCGGAGCACACGGATCTCATCACAGCCGTTGAGCAGGCGGGTTACCGGGTCTCCGCGATTGAGCCGGCCCGAGGCGGGTGAAATATTTCATGGCGCTTCCCACTTTCCCCGGGCAGGGCACGCGCACATTTTATGCATCTTCAAAGTTGAACGACTGGAACGACTGGAAGGCATGACGGAACAGCAGAATAGCGGCCGCACGTTCAGGCCTGCCCGTGATGGACTGGGCAAAGTACTGGGCGAGTTGGAGGCAGAGGTTATGGAATCGGTCTGGACCGCGGATCCCGAGCCGGTGACGGCGCGCGAGATCGCCGAGGTACTCGGACCGAAGTGCGATGTGCAATACATCACGCTCGTGACCGTGCTGAACAACCTCGTCCGGAAAGGGCTGCTTTCGCGTGCGAAGTCCGGTAAGGCGTTCCAGTACCACGTGCGTCTGACGCGGGAGTCCTTCGTCGCGGGCATTTCCCGCGAGGTCATGGCTGGCCTTATTGGCCTGGGACCGGAGTTGGCGGTGAACTCCTTCGTCGACGTACTGCGTGACGAGGCTCCGGCGGAGTTGGAGCGGCTCAAGTCGCTACTCGTCGAGAAGCGGAAGCAAGAGGAGGGTGGATGATGTCGAGGGTACTGCACGCCCACCGTGTCCGTCCTTCGTTCGTGCTCGTGGCGCTTCTGGCCGCGGCCGCCATACCGCTGGTCTTTGGATCGGGCCTCATCAACGCAGTGGGCATACCGCAGGCATGCCTGCATCTGGTGCGGTTGTGCACCGCCACGCTCGCCCGGATCGATGCACCGCTCCACGCCTCCGCGAACCTGCTCCTCGGTCTTGGCCTCGGGTACGCTGCGGTTCGGCGGCTCGTCCTTGCCAGGCGCGCGGTACACGCCTTTCGATCTGCGACGATCCGACCAGCGCATGCGGGCGATCCGGTGTTCGAGTTGTCTCAGCGCCTCGGCATCCATGATCGGCTGCGCATCATCTGCAACGAGGTTCCGAATCCGGCATTCACGAAGGGCATATTCTATCCGACTGTCTACATCGCGGATGCGCTGCAGCGATCGCTGTCCTCGCTCGAACTCGAGGCGGTCCTGCTTCACGAGCGCGCGCATGTTCGCGCACGGCATCCATTTCGAGTAGCGGCAGCAACCCTCGCGGCCGACGTGTTCTTCTGGCTCCCGCTATTGAGGGCACAGACGGCCGCGGCCTGCGCATCCTTTGAGTTCGAGGCGGACGATCGCGCGCGTGTAGTTGGTGACCTTGTGCTGGCAAGCGCGATCCTTAAGGTCGCGGAAGCCGCACGGGGCGAGTTCGTGCCCGCGGTTGCCTTTGCAAACCGCGGTGTGCTGACGGAGCGAGTCGAACGTCTTCTCGGTACCGAGACCGCCCCCCCAGTCCGCGCAACGCGCGGGGTACTCCTCAGCTCTGCCGCTGCCATCGCGCTCGCATGGAGCCTGGGCTTCACTGCTTCTGTGGCGCATGCAGCAAACGGACCCGCTAGCGGGCTCGATTGCCCGCACGCCGCCATGCATGACGCATCACACAACCATCAACACCAGTGATCGAGATGACCAGAAACGCACGTGCAATCCTCAGTACCGTCGCTTGTCTCCTCTTGCTTGGAGCTCCCGGATGGCTCGAGGCACAACAGAGCACTGACTCAGCTGACGTGGCAACCACCATCGAGCGTTTTCATGCGGCTCTTGCTGCCGGTGACAGTGCAACCGCGCTGTCACTGCTGGCCGACGATGTTGTTGTGATGGAATCGGGCGCGTTCGAAACGCGCGCAGAGTATCGCGCGCACCACCTGCAGTCTGACATCGCGTTTGCCCGCGCAGTCAGGTCTGCACGGACGCCTACCCACGTGCAGGTGCGTGGCGACATCGCATGGACGAGTTCGTCCAGCACGACAGTCGGAACGTATCGGGAGCGTCCTGTGAACACGGCCGGCGCTGAACTCGTGGTGTTGCACCGCACACCGGCAGGCTGGCGTATCGCCGCGATTCACTGGTCGTCGCGACAGCGCCGCTCGTGAGATGTAACCTTGAACGTCGTACGGAACTCCTGAGGTAAGGATGATGACCAAGTATTTCCAGCATAGGCCGAACGTAATTACCGGCGTAAAAAAAGTGTGCAGCGCTGTCGCTGCGTCGGCGTCACTGCTCATCGCCAGCGGCGGTACTGTTGCGGCGCAGACCGACTACTACAACTTGGACGCCGGGCGGCCGGTGCTGTCGGAGGATGCCTACCCGGTGGAGTTCCGCGCGTTCGAGTTACAGGCCGCGCCTCTCCGCCTGGAACGCGCCAGCGGCGGGCAGTACCACTGGTCTGTCGAGCCTGAACTAGCGTGGGGTGTGTTGCCGCGTCTGCAAATTGAGGTGGGCTTTCCTACGGTGTATCTGGACACTGATGCCGACACGCGGAAATTTGGTCTCGCCGGCATCGACGCTTCCTTCCTGTACAACCTGAACGCCGAGACGGAGACGTTGCCGGGAATGGCAGTGGCCGGTGACATCGCATTACCGGTTGGCGGCTTCGCGCATGCCTCAGCCTATCCGTCGCTCAAGGCAATCATGACGCGCACGTACAGTTTCGCGCGAATCCATCTCAACGGGCGCTACACCTTCGGCAGCGCGCCGGGTGTCGGTGATGAGATCGGCGTCGAGGAATTATCGCGATGGGTGGGATCGGTCGCAGTCGATAAGACGTTCCCATTGAAGTCGATGCTATTCGTCGGCGAAGTGTACGCACGCCAGCCCATCGAGAGCGATCGCGATGTGGAGTGGAACGCAGCGGCGGGAATCCGCTATCAGCTTACGCCTCGCCTCGCACTTGATGCAGGACTCGGCAAGGTACTTGTCGGTGAGGAGAACAGTTGGCATCTGACGTTCGGAACCGCATATGCGTTCGCGGTGCGCTCACTGATGCCTGGGACTTGAAGGTGATGACAATGACGAAGCATAGACTTAAGACGATGCTTACGGCGGTGGCCCTCGCATCGCTCGTCCCGGCCGGCGCTGCGGCACAGGTGTCTCGCGTGTTCGAGCAGTACTACTTTCCGGCAGAGCACAACTGGGAGTTCCGCGATCGTTATCGCATGGCGGACCGCCTCTTCAACGCGTTCGACTACGGACACGCGATCCTCTACGAAGTCCTTTACACACAGCCAAATGCGCCGGCGTCGCGCCTCGAACTCGAAGAGTTCAACTTTATCACGCGTGAACTCCTTCCGAGGCCGCCGCGGCTTCCACTCGAGGAAGCGGCAATCGAGGTCGCATACGTGAAGATGGCGCCTGAGGCAAAGGCGATGTTCGAGTGGGCGCACGTGCTGCACCGGCAGATATACGACGTGTTGGCGGCGGAAGACCTCTCGCTGGAGGAGAAGGATGCCGAAGTCGCCGCCATTCTGCGTTATTACAAGTCGCGGCCGGAGTACGCATTCAGCTCGAAACCGAAAAACATGGAGCTGATGGAGGGGCAGTACTATTCGACCGCCTTCCGCGATAAGTACCCGAAGTTCAACGGCCTCATCTGGGGCTATCACTGGCTTCAGGTAGGCCTCTATGAGCCGCTGATGGTCGGGCGCAATTACGGTGAACGCCAGACGGGCATCGCGGCAACAGTAACGCGTTTCTTCCAGATGATCGAGGATGCGCCCACCAATATGCCGCGTGTCATGCCGATGACGGCAGCCGTCGCGCCGACGTTCACCGCGCGCTATACGGAGGCAGCGATCATTTTCGACAATCTGCACTCGATGCACGACGTCATCTCCGACATCCTCGCATCCCCCGAGGTGCCACGGGAGAAGAAGCGCGAGGAGATACTCCGTGCGGCTGCGCGGTACCGAGATGACACCTCGTTTGTGATGAGCGAAGCGGAGTGGCGCGCGATGACCGCACACATGGGCATTCAGAACATGGGCGGCCCACCCGTCGGGTTCCTGCCTGATTTCCCAGTACCCACGCTGGCTCGCGGTGCCGTGATGGCGGGTGGTGACATGGCCGGCATGCAACACGATGCACCCGCCTCGCCTGCGGGGGCCACGCCGGCAGATCATTCGGGCCACGCTGTCGTCCCACCAGATACGAGCGCGCATGCACCGGGTCACTCGCCTGCTGCCGGGGCAGGTTCGATGGACCAGATGATGGAAATGCATCGTCGCATGATGGCTGACCCGGTGATCCGAGAGCGAGTAGAGACGGATCCGGTGCTCAAGTCGCTAATGAGCAACATGGATAGCACCCACACACCCACCGCGTCAGCGCCAGATCCGAACGCGCGGGCGGCAATGGAGTTTGTGACCCGTCTGTTGAGCGATCCCACGATCGAAGCGCGCATTCAAGCGGACCCCCAGCTTCGCCCGCTCTGGGCGGACCCCGCTGTGCAGCAGTGCCTCGCTACGATGAAACGACTGAAAGCATCAGGTCAGCCGCTTCCATCGACATGTCCGAAAGCCATGCCTGCTGCACCGGCTCACAAGCATTGAGGTCCACCATGAGCAGAATGTCACGGTCCGGGGCGTTCGCCCTGATTGCACTGCTGATCGTCAGTGCGTGTTCATCAGGTCCTGGTGACGCCTCGCTGCCACTGGCCGACTCGGCGACAAGCGCCAATGCAGTGTCGGGCATCAAACCCGATTCCATGGGCGGAATGAACCACGACATGCCCGCGATGGGTGTCGACAGCGTGGCGGGGAGCCCCCGCGCGCCTGCCATGCCTGGCATGGATCACAGCCGCATGCCCGCAGCCGCCACTCAACGTCCCGGGACGATGACTGGCATGGACCACGCACGAATGGCCGCACCGGCCGCATCGGCCGCAAGTCCGGATGCTCATGCGGCACACACGGCTTCGTCACCGACGCCGACGACGTTGCCAGCGCATGCGCAGCATGAGACAGCGCCCGCATCCGGACGAGCGATGCCTGCGTCGACAACACCCGCGGGTGACGCCGCAAGCGATACAATCGCGATGGCCAAGATCAATGCGCTGGTTGAACGACTCCTCAACGATTCTGTAGCCCGGGAGGTGGTGAGGCGTGACAGTGTGCTCGCACGCCTCTGGCAGAACGAAGCCCTGAAGCGGCGACTCACGGGCCAGACCCCATAATGTTCTCATGGAGTAACCGGCTCCTCGCCGAGGGGAGGGCGGGACGTCGGTCGAACCACGCCTCTACGGGGCGCCGCGTTCGCTCGGTATTCGTGCTCAGCATTCTTCTGCTGAGCGCGGCACCCGCAGCGCTGTGGGCGCACGGCGGACTGAAGTCCTCGAAGCCGGCCGCGCGCGAACGGCTGAGTGCTGTTCCCAACGAGCTGGTCCTTACATTCAACGAGCGAATCGAGCTGGCAACGTCGCGTCTCACGCTGACTGGACCGCACGGTCTCGTTTCTCTCGACACCCTTCGCGTTGATACGCTGACGGGCCGGATTCTGTCATCCGCGATAACTGACGCAATGGTAGCGGGGAGCTACCGCGTTGACTGGCAAATTGCGGGAGCGGATGGCCATCCCGTGCGCGGCAACTTCGTTTTCACTATCGCACCCGATGCCGCAGGGCTGGCACCTGTCCCTGCGCCGGGCGCTGAATTGCCGCCAGCAGATCACCATCCGACTTCGACCACGACGGACGTATTCGACGTGGAGTCGGCGCCCTACGTAGCGGTTCGCTGGCTCACGTTTGTCGCGCTGCTCGGGACGATTGGCGCCGTGGCGTTTCGTGCAGTCATCTCACGCATGAAGGCCGCGGATACGCCTGCGTTTCACATCTTCGCCGAAGAGGGCGCGCGGCGAGCCGCAGTCGTCGGCGGGTCGATGGCGGGCCTCATGCTACTTGCAGCGGCGCTTCGGCTCTTTGCCCAATCGTTTGCGTTGCACGGCGCCGCCGGTGCGACTGATCTGAGCCTCATCCGCGACATGCTTACACTCACACGCTGGGGCTGGAGTTGGCTCCTGCAGGTAACCGTCGCGGCCATCGCCGTCCTGGCTTTTCATGCTGCGCGTCGGGGCAGTACGGCGGCGTGGTTGGCGGCTGGCGCGTCGACGATATTACTCTCATATACGCCTGCACTCGCAGGTCATGCTTCCGCCATCACCACCTTCGCCCCGGCGCCTGTCCTCGCTGATGGCCTGCACGTCATCGGTGCCGGCGGATGGCTGGGATCGCTCCTTCTCATCGTTGTGGTCGGGTTGCCCGTAGCCGCGCGCATGCCGGACCGGAGCGGGTTGACCGCGCTTGCCAACCTCGTGAACGCATTCTCGCCAACCGCACTGATGTTCGCAGGAATGACCGTAGCAAGCGGCGTTTTCTCGGCATGGCTCCACATCGGAGCGGTATCCGATCTTTGGCAGACTCCTTATGGCCGTACGCTGCTCGTGAAGGTATCTCTGCTCGCGGTGCTGTTCGCCACTGGTGCATACAACTGGTTGCGCGTGCGGCCCGCTCTGGGCAGTGAACAGGCTTCTTCACGGCTGAAGCGATCGGCAGCGGTCGAACTCATCGTCGGTGCGACCGTGCTGCTCGTAACCGCCATCCTCGTTGCAACGGATCCGGGTGGCGGCTCCTGAGCCTTCTGCCTACCACAATAGAGGGCCATCAGGATAATCCCTGATGGCCCTTTACTCCAATCGCAGCTACTTCTGGACGACCAGCGCAGTCACCATCCCGAACATGCCGTGCTCGGTCTCTGCATGCGGCAGGAT
>JBBQNT010000114.1:0-11451 GCA_038330215.1 Gemmatimonadales bacterium | reverse complement strand
TCGGTTCGACACTTCGCGTGAATGGCGTTCCGTATGAGGTGATCGGTGTGATGCCGGAAGGCTTTCTCTTTCCGAGCGGCGACGATCTGTGGCTACCGCTGCAGACCGACCCGCTCGCGGGCAAGCGCGGCGACACCGAGTTCCTGTCCGTGCTTGGCCAGCTCGCGCCTGGCGTGACGGTCGAGCAGGCAAGCACCGAGCTCGGCACCGTCTCGCAGCGGTTTGCAGCAGACTACCCCGAAGCCAACGCCGGCTTCACGATGAGCGCGATGTCCTTTGTAGAGCGACAGCTCGGCCCCGAGCCCAAACAGTTGCTGTACACAATGTTGGGCGCCGTGTTCTTCGTGCTGCTCATCGCGTGCACCAATGTCGCCAACCTCCTGCTCGACCGCGCGGCGCATCGCAGCAAGGAAGTGGGCGTGCGCACCGCGCTTGGCGCAACACGCTGGCAGATCGTGCGCATCTTCCTGAGCGAGGCGTTGGTGCTCGCCGCGCTTGGCACAGTACTCGGACTCGCGCTCGCCTACGTGGCGATTCAGGCGTTCAATCGCGCGATCGTGGACACGCAGCCGCCCTTCTTCATCGACATCGCGCTGCATCCGACCGTGCTGTTGTTCTCGGTGGGCGTGGCGATCCTGTCCACGATGTTGGCCGGCCTCATCCCCGCACTGCAGGCCTCGCGCCCCGACATCGCCGAGGTGCTCAAGGATGAGTCGCGCGGCGCGTCGAGCCTCAAGCTTGGTCGTCTCAGCAAGAGCCTGGTGGTGTTCGAGATCGCGTTGTCGTGCGGATTGCTCGTGGCGGCCGGACTGATGGTGAAGAGCGTAACCAAGACGCGCACGATGGACACCGGCTTCGCGATGGCGGACGTCTTCACCGCTCGCGTCGGCTTTCCCTCGTCGTACACGGACACAGTGCTGCAGCGCCAGTTCTTCGATCAGCTCGACGACCGCGTGTCGGCGTTGCCAGGCGTGATCAGCGCATCGGTCAGTGCCGGACTGCCCGGCGCGCAGCAGGGGCTCGGACGCACGCCGTTCGCGCTCGACGGGACGTCGCACGATCGCGATCAGGACTTCCCGACGACTCGCTCGCTATCCGTCTCATCGTCATTCTTCGGCACGCTGGATATTCCGCTGCATGCCGGCCGGTTGTTCACCGAAGGCGACCGCGCGGACGGCTTGCCGGTAGCGATCGTGAACGCGCGATTCGTGGAGCAGTTCCTCGGCGGCGGCGAAGCGATCGGACGGCGAGTTCGCTTTGGCGCGACGCAGACGACCGCGGAGTGGCTGACGATTGTCGGTGTCGTGCCCAACGTCTTTGCCGGCGACCCGCAGGAGCCGATGCCACCGATCGTATTCCAGCCGTTCGCGCAATCGCATGCGTCATTCGCCTACATCGCCGCTCGGACATCGTTGCCGCCGCTGGAACTCACCTCGCAGGTGCGCGGGGTGGTGGCATCGATGCAACCAGACGTTCCGATCTACTGGCCCATGACGCTGGCTGACGCGGTGGCGGAACCGCTGTGGTTCGTGCGCGTATTCGGCACGATGTTCATGCTCTTCGGGCTGGTGGCGCTGTTCCTGGCCAGCATCGGGCTGTACGCGGTGATGTCGTTTTCCGTGAGCCGCCGCTCGCGCGAGATGGGGGTGCGCATGGCGCTCGGCGCAAGCGCGCGGCACGTGGTCGCGCTGGTGATGCGCCAGGGCGCGTGGCAACTCGGCCTCGGGCTCACGATCGGTCTTGCGCTGGCGGCGGCGATCTCGCGCGTGATGACCGTCGTGCTGTTCGATGTCGAGCCGCTCGACGCGACCGTGTTCAGTAGCGTCGCGGCGCTGTTGGCGCTGTCGGGAATCGCCGCCTGCTTGATTCCGGCGCGCCGGGCGACGCGAGTAGATCCGTCGGTGGCGATGCGGAGTGAGTGAGACGATCTCCGAGCGAATCGAGAGCGAATCGAGAGCGAATCGAGAGCGGCCGAGCGGTGCGCACGCATCGCGCAGGCGCTACGGAGATACGAGTGGCACGCGTATGCGTGCGGGTAAGCGTGGTGCTACTCGCGCACACCCGGCCGGTAGCGACGCACGGTCGCCTTCTCCACGTCTGCCTTGCTGTACGGCACCTTCTTCATTTCACCGCGCGCGAACATCGCCGCCTGGTCGGCAAAGTAGGGCGAGTCGGGATTGTTGCTCTGACCGTACGACAGTACCGAGTACGCGCGCGGCACTGGGGCAAACTCCACGGCCAGCACCCATCCGTCGCCGCCGCGCGCCACTCGCTTGCCGTCCGGCGCGTCGGAGTACTGCACCACGCGGAAGCAGCCGAGTGCGCTCGTACAACCGCCGACCGGCTCCTCCACCGACCCGCGGCGCACGCGATGTACTTCGCCCCACGCCACGTCGGCGCGGCCGTATCGGCGTACGACCTCGTCAACCGCCCACGCAAAGTCCGTCGCCGCACGGGCGGGATCTGCGAGGCCATCCGGCGTCGTAGTCGGAGACGCTGACGACCACGGCGTGGCGAAGATCCGGCGCATGCGTTCCGCCATGGGCACGCCGCTCATGGACTCGCCGCCTTGCAGATGCCGAGTGTACCATGCTTCGAAGAGCACGCCGCCGCGCGATTCGTGCGCGGTGGTGCGATCCCACCGTTCGATCACTTCGAGGGCGGCCGAAACGGCCGGCGTTGACGGGTTCGCGCGCACCGCAGCAATGAGATCATCAGCAAACCGCTCGCCCGCGAGCATGCGATAGGAGTGCTTGAGCCTGACCACATCCTCGAGTGACATCTTCGGCTGTTGCGTGGCCAGACGAATACCGAGCTGCGTCCGAAAGCCAAGTGCTGGCCGGGAGAAGTTCGAGCCGAAACGCGACGAATCGATGATCGCGTTGAGGTTGGTGTAGTGGAACGGATCATTCGACTGCTGGATGTAGCCACCCGGCGGATTGAGCAATTGCGGCAGCGAATCGAACGGCACCACGTCACGCCACATCTCGGCGCTGGTGCGCACGGGAATGGCCATGGTGTCCGCGCCGGACGCATGCGGAAGCTGCGGCACGGTCGCGTTCCACACGTAGAAGATGTTGCCCTTCGTATCCGCGTATGTGAGGTTGGACGTGGTGTGTGCGCGCAGCCGCATGGCATCCTTCCATTCCTCCAGCGAGTTCGCGCGCATCATGCGGAGGAACTGCTCGCCCTTCCGGAACTCGCCCTCCGCGGGCCAGCGTGCGACGTACACCTTGCCATCGGCGCGTTCGATCACGGGCCCGACATGCGTGCGCCACATCGTGCGCACCTCCGTGGACAAGCCCGGACCATTGCGATATTCGGCGATCACATCGATGCGCTGGAGTGGGTGACTCGCTCCGTCGAGCAGGTAGTGATCGACACGAAGGGAATCCACGTCGAGCGCGTAGATGACTTCGTTGTCGGTGTTGTTGTTGGTGGTCGCGAAACCGAGGTGGCGATTGAATCCGCCCACGAGCAGCGCCGGATTGCCCACGCGAAAGTCGCCGTAGAAATCCATGACGCCGGGTACGGTGACATGCGCTTCGTAATAGCCTGCGGTCCAGTCGAGATGCGGATTGCGCAACAGCATCGCGTGGCCCGAGCGTGTGCGCGACGGCGCAAACGCCCAGGCATTCGAGCCATCGCCTTCGCGTTGCATGGAATCCTGCGCGGCGCGTTCACGCCGCTGTCGGGCGCGGTCGGTGAAGGACTGCACACCGCCGGGCATCGCCGGTTCCATCCAGAGTGCCGCCACGTCCACACCTGTAAAATCCCGTGGCGTGTACGCCGGCAGTTGCTCCGGATGCAGCCGCGCATAGTCGTTCACGGCCTGCGCGAAGCCGTTGTACACCGCGCGCGTTTCCGGTTGCAGTTGCCGCCACGACTCGGCAGCGCGCTGGTGCGTGAGTCGCGCCGCAAAGTCTCGCTCCACCGAGTCCCGACCGAAGTATCGGCCGAGATGGCCTCGCGCGCGCAGGAGACCGTGCGACACGCGCGCGCCGTAGTCCTCGAGTTGCACCCACGCCATCGCGTAACCAAACGCGCCCATGTCTTGTGCTTCGATATGGGGCACGCCGTACGCCGTTCGCCTGATCTCGACGCGTTCGGAGTATGGACGTGGGGACTGCGCCAACAACACCGGCGCTACGAAGAGCAGCGCCAGGCTGCCGGAGAGAACACGCATGATGGATCAGTGCTGACGTGGCAAACAGTTACGGATTGCGATCGAGGCAGATGCCCGCGCCGGGCACTGGGTTGTTGGTTTCGGCGAGCGGCAGAATGATCGTGACGTCGTCGCCATAGTTGCCACCCTTGTGCCACGCCCCCGTGGGAAACACGGTGTTCGCAGCGCGGCCGTACTGGCGGATGAGGCGTCGCATATCGCCGGTGCGCGTGCCACGACCAAAGAGCGTGAACGCACGCTCGCGGAAGAGCTGGTCCACACGCGCTGCCTCACTCCCTGCGTCGGTGAGCGGTGCCAGGCCTGTAAACGTGGCACGCGCGGTGTTGAGCGCAGCCAACGACGCGGAGGGATTGCTCGCGCGCAGCAGCGCTTCGGCCTCGATAAGCCGGGCTTCGAGCCCCGAGATGATCGCGACCGACGATTCACGCACCGGCCATAGTCGTTGCACGTAGTATGGGCCGGTGAGATCGTCGCGGGTGGCCTTGGTTACGCCGATCGTTTTGCACACGGCATCGTTGCCCGCACACACAGGGACTCGGGGATCATTGGCGGTCGCGTAGTTCAGGCCGTTGATGCCCTCGCCGGTGCTCACGCTGTACCGGCCCCGGAGGTTGTTGAGATCCCAGAACTGGTTGCTGTTGGTGGTGATCGAGTGAAACTCCAGGTACTGGAAGCTGGTTGCCACGCCGGCCACGGCAGTCAGTGCGTCTGCCGGCCGGTTGAGGTTGAGCAGGATGCGCCCGCGTGCCACTTGGAGTGCGCTCCGCACGCGCACGTCATTGCTCGTGGTTCCGGTGATGAGCGCCAGACCGGAGTCGGCGTGTGCGAGCGCGCGCTGGAACGCGGCCTCCGTCGTTGTGGGCTCACCGAACAACTCGTTTCCATCGACAACCGTGCTGAAGACGAGCCCACTGCAGTAGTGCTCGGTTGCAAGGTTCTCCAGGTAGGCCTGCACGAAGTACATCTCGGCGACCTGCCAGCGCGGTGCCGATGGCGCGAACTCATTGAGCAGCGCAATCGCCTGCTGCGCAGAGAGACGCGCGCGGTGCAGTGCCCGGTTCGCATTCGTGAGAAAGTTGTTTTGCGGAGTGATGGTGCGCTGGTCGATTTCCTGCCGGGCGATGAACGAATCGCCGTTGTTCCACTCATCGGAGAAGAGGCCGCCGAGAAGCAGCAGGCTCTCTTCGCCGCTGGTGGCGACATTGAAGCGAGCGAGCGCACCGGTGCGCACCGCTTCGGCACCGGCGGCGCTGGTGACGCTGCCCGGGTTGATGACGTCGGGGTCTTCGATTTGCAGGAACTCGGTGGGACTGCAGGCAAGCAGCGCGCACGTGCCCGCCGCCATCAGGACGCGTGCTGCGGTGCGGCTTCGTGCATCGCCCGGTCGGACGGAGCGGATGCTGGAGACGATCTGCATGGGTGTCATTCTCCTCAGAAGCCGTAGTTGAAGCGGAAGGCCAGGTACGTCGGCGGAGCAAACGCCTGGAAGGACGACGGTGCATCCCCCGTCGAGCCGAAGGCTTCCGGATCGACACCGGAGTACTTCGTCCAGATGATGCCGATGTTGCGTACCGACGCCGTCGCCGTCATGCTCCGGCCGCGGAAGTACTTCTGCACAAACGTGTTCGGGACCTGAAACGTGGCCGACAGCTCGCGGAAGCGAATGAAGTCGCCGTCCTCGAAGAAGCCTGCCACCGACCGGCTCGGATGCTCGCGCACCATCACCACGCGCGCCTGATCTGCGAGCGACGCATCCGGATCGATGAGGCCCTGGCAGTTGAGACGGCTGGCGCAGCGAATACGCTCGGTGTTGTTGTAGACCTTGTGTCCGCCCTTGTAATCGAGCATGGCCGTGAGGCGCAGCCGATTGCTGAACAGGTCGATGCCGTTGGTGAACGCCGCTTCGGTGCGGGGCACCGAATATCCGATGAACACCGACGTGTCGGTCACCGTGATTTCGGACAATGCCGGGTCGGCCTTGTACTCGATGATGCCGTTGTTGTTCTTGTCCTCGAAGCCGGTGAGCTGGCGGGACCACCAGCCATACAGCGGATAGCCCTGTCGCTGCTGCTGCGTCGTACCGACGCTCGGCTGCCCGCCCAGGCTCTGCAGTTCGTTGTCATTGAACGAACCATTGATGGACACATCCCAGCCGAACGCCTGCCGCTTCACGAGTTGCACGTTGGCGAGCAGCTCGTAACCGGTGTTGCGCACCTCACCGAGATTCTCGAGCCGCGCCGTGGCGCCGGTGCCGAGTGACGGCGGAAGGATGCGACTGACCAGCGCGTCCTTGGACACCTTGTTGTAGAAGGTGAGTTCCGTATTGACGCGCCCGCCGCCGAACGTTCCGTCAACGCCGAGCTCGAGTTCCGTGGAACGCTCAGGGCGAAGGTTGCGATTGCCCAGCGCGGTGAACACGACCGCAGGCTGCTCACCGCTCTCACCGAGCGCCGTCGTGGACGAGTAGAAGGACACGCCATCGAGGTTGCCAGGCTGTACGCCGGATGCGCCGTACGCCGTGCGGAATCGGAGCTGATCCACCCAGTTGGGCGTGGGCACGAAGTCCTCATCCGACGCGACCCACGAAACCGCGAGTTTCGGATAGAACACCGTCTGAAAGTTGGTGCCGAATGCGCTGTTGCGATCCGAGCGAATGGCGCCCGTGACGAACAGCCGGTCCCGGAACGCGAGCGTCTCCTCGATGTACGCGCCGAGCGTGCGGCTTTCGCTGGTGGCCTCGTCGGCGAACTTGGTCGCGCCCGCGGTGACCGTCGTGGCGCCCGGTGGAAGCACCTGGCCGAGCGCACCGTTGCGATTGAACACGTCGCGCACCAGCTGCACGCCAACGGTGGTCTTGGATTCGAGAGCGCTACTCAGCGCGCGCGTGGCCGTGCCGCTCCCGTCCACGGTGTAGACGAAGAAGTTGGTACGATTGTCTTCCTTGAAACCCTGTCGGTTGATGCCGATGTTCGGGCAGTTCTGGAAGCGGCAGATCTGCGTGTCGAGGCGATTCGTGAAATCGAGGCCGGCGGTGCCACGAAACGCCAGCCACGATGTCGGCCTGTAATTGGTGCCGACGGAGGTGATCAGCCGCTCGATGGCCTGATTCGTGGTGGTCTGATAGATGTCGCGCGGTGTGAACTGACGCCAACCGTACAGTGTGTCACCGGTTGAGGTGGTGTTGTACTTCAAGCCCGGTCCGCCGTACGTGTTGGCGGCGATACCGAACGTGCCGGAGTCATCGGACTGCGGCAGGCGCAAGTCCTGCGACGTGTAGCCGGCACTGACGGTCACGTCGGCCTTGGCCGTGAGCGCGATGTTGAAGTTGGCGCGCAACGTCTTGCGCGTGAGCCGGTTGGGGCTGCGCTGCTCGGGCAGCAGCGACAGGCCGCGCTGCGAGAGATAACGCTGCTCGAACTCGGGGACCTGCGTAACGCCGTCCTCGTCTTCCCATTCGCCGTGCAGGAAGTAGCGCACGGCCTCGCTGCCGCCGCGCAGCTGCAAGCCGTGCTGCTGACGATAACCCACACCAAACGGGGTCGTTTCGGCGTCGTTGACGAGGTTGAAGCTCGTGATGCTGTCGGCCACGCAGGCGCCCGACACCTGCTGCGAGAGCAGGCACTGCACGGTGTTGGCGCGCGTGGAGTTCGTGGTGCCGGTGGTACCCGTGCGCCACGCGCGATACGCCGTGGGATACTCGTTGCGGTCGGTGATGGCTGTCTGTTCGGTGTAGTAGCTCCACTGCGGACGGCCGGCGATACCGCGCTTGGTGGTGATCACGATGACGCCGTTGGCCGCGTCCGTGCCGTAGAGCGTGGACGCTGACGGACCGCGAACGACCTCGATCGATTCGATCTCTTCCGGATTCAGGTCGCCGGAGCGGCTTGGCGTGGTGCCGCCGACACCCACGGTCGTGGATCCCGTGGCGCCCTGCACGCGAATGCCATCGATCACGTAGATGGGATTGTTGGTGAGCGCGAGTGAACTGGTGCCGCGCACGCGCACGCGAATGCCGGCGCCGGTTTGCGTGCCCGGAATGACCATCACGCCAGCCGCGCGAGACGTGAGCAGGTCGCCGATGTTGGCGACAGCCCGCGTTTGCACGATCTCGGCGGCGTCGATCTGCGCGATCGCGTTGCCCACCTCCACGCGCCGTCGGTCGCCGGTGGCCGTGCTCACGACGGCACTCAGGCTCACCGGCACCGGCCGGAGCAACAGGTTGAGAGTGACCGACTGCCCGGGCGCGACGGTGACGGACTGCCGCGATTCGGAGTAGCCGACGCGCAGCGCCCGAACGACCACCGGTCCGGCCGGCACACCACGAATGATGTACTGACCTTCGGCGTTGCTCAGGGCACCGATCGTCGTGCCGACGATGGTGACTTGGGCGGCAGCAACCGGCTGCCCGTTTGCCGAGTCACGCGTGACGCCGGTAATGGTACCCTGCGGTGTCTGCGCCATGGTCGGCGATGAGATGCCGACAGAGAAGAGCGCAGCCGCATACAATGCGAACACGGCGCGCCTGGGAGGGCCCGAGCAGTCCATGTGGGACGACCTATGACGAGGGGGAGGACTGGAAGGACGCTGCTCGGCCTGTGGTCGCGCAGCGGTAGCGATGCGCGGGAAGATATGCGGCTGTCGCTCGGTAGCTAGTGGCGGGATGCTGTTTTCTTTCGTCCCCTTTGGCGGGCGCCACTTTCGCGACACAGGGCGCCCGGGTTGCTACTGCGAACCACCGGACCTACGAGGTTAGCGACCGCCGCACAAGCGTGAGGATGGAGTATACCGCCACCGGTTCGTCGTCCTGGTTCCGCACCTCCACGTCCCACTCGACCACACCCTGCGGAATCTCGCCATCGCGCGGCTGCTTGGCCGTCTTCTGCTTGACCGTCAGGCGCACATGAATCGTGTCACCGGGATACACGGGCTTGGTGAAGCGCAGGTTCTCGAGACCGTAGTTCGCGAGCACAGGCCCGAGCTCTGGATCCACGAACAATCCCGCCGCCGCCGAGACGATGAAGTACCCGTGAGCGACGCGTCCGGTGAACACCCCGTTCGTCCGCGCATCGTCGTCGTTCATGTGCGCGTAGAACTTGTCGCCGCTCAGCTCCGCAAACTTCACGACGTCGTCGAGCGTGATTGTACGTGTTCCCGTGATGAGCGTATCGCCGATCTCCAGTTCGTCGAACGTCTTGCGGAATGGATGCACCGCGTCCGACTTCTCTTCGGCGCCGCGCGACCATTCACGTGTGATCGCCGTGAGCATGCTTGGGCTGCCCTGCACTGCCGAACGCTGCATGTAGTGCAACACCCCGCGTGCTCCGCCCATTTCTTCCCCGCCACCAGCGCGCCCCGGACCGCCGTGCACCAGGTTGGGCAGCGGCGATCCGTGGCCAGTGCTTTCCTTCGCGCTCGTGCGGTCGAGCACCAGCAAGCGGCCATGATACGGCGCGACGCCGAGCACGACGTCCCTCGCAACCCGAGGATCGCGTGTGATCAACGATCCGCACAACGATCCGCGTCCGCGACGCGCGAGCGCAATCGCGTCGTCGAGCGTGTGGTACGCCATGATCGTATTCACGGGGCCGAACGCCTCGATATCGTGCGGTTCATTGTACGCAAACGGTTCGTTGCACACCATGAGCTGCGGACCAAAAAACGATCCCTTCTCGCGATCGGCACCGACCACGTCGAAGTCTCCGCCGCCGTACACGAGCTCCGACGACGCGCGAATGCGCTCGGCTGCCGCACCCACATCGCGCACCTGACCGCGCGTGGCGAGCGGCCCCATACGAACGCCTTCCACAGCCGGATCGCCAATCACAGTTTTGGCAAGCCGCGCGGACAGCGCGTTGACAACGGCTTCTTCCATGCCCGCGGGCACAATGGTGCGACGAATCGCGGTGCACTTCTGTCCGGCCTTGGTGGTCATCTCACGCGCGACTTCCTTGATGAACAGGTCGAACTCCTCGGTGCCGGGCGCGGCGTCCGGTCCGAGAATCGTGCAGTTGAGCGAATCGGCTTCCATGTTGAAACGCACCGAATGCCTCATCACCGCCTCGCCGGCCTTGAGCATCTGTCCTGTGGCCGCTGATCCGGTGAACGCCACGGCATCCTGCTCGGTGACGTGATCCAGCAGGTCACCGGCGCTGCCGCACACGAGCTGAATTGCACCGGCGGGCAGAATGCCAGATTCCACCATGCTGCGGAACACGATCTCGGTGAGGTAACTCGTGGACGTGGCGGGCTTCACGATGCACGGCATACCCGCGAGCAGCGCCGGGGCAAGCTTCTCGAGCATGCCCCATACCGGGAAGTTGAATGCGTTGATATGGATCGCGACGCCTTCGAGTGGCACGCAGATATGGCGTCCGACAAACGAGCCACCGGTGGACAGCGGCTCCACGGGCCCTTCCACGTGGAACGTCTCGTTCGGAAACTCGCGCCGGCCGCGGCTCGAGTATGCGAAGAGCGTGCCGATGCCGCCCTCGATGTCCACCCACGAATCGGAGCGCGTGGCGCCCGTGGCGGTGGACACCGCATAGAACTGTTCCTTGCGCTCCATGAGATACTGCGCGAGCGACTTGAGCAACGCGGCGCGTTCATGAAACGTGAGGCGTCGCATGGCGGGTCCGCCGATGCGACGCGCATAGTCGGTCATGGCGGCGAAATCGAGGCCACCACTCGACGCTTCCGCGATCTTTTCGCCGGTGACGGCGTGAATGAGATCGGCGGTCTTTCCGGTGCCTTCGACCCACTGGCCGAGCGCGTAATTGCCAAGCTTCATGTGTTCGTTCCGGTTCGTGTCTGGTTCCAGGTCTTGAGCACGTTCGCCTGCGTTGGCCGATCCGCCGGTATCTCACGCAGCGGCTCGACCTCACGCCAACTCGCGCGCATTGCGGCGGGCAACTGCTGGTAAAGCGCAGTGCCTTCCGATTTCCACGCCAGCATCTCGTCGCTGACGTCCTTCACGATGCGCGCGGGATTCCCGACGATCACTTTGCGCTCGGGCACCTGCATATCTGCGGGCACGAAGCACAACGCGCCCACGACGCACCCGGCCCCGATGACGGCGTTGTCCATGATGACGGCGTTCATGCCCACCAACGCATTCGCCCCGATGCGCGCACCGTGCACGACAGCGCCATGTCCGATGTGCGCTCCGGCCTCGAGCACCACCGTCACACCGGGAAACATGTGGATGGTGCAGTTCTCCTGCACATTGCACCCATCTTCGATCACGATGCCGCCCCAGTCGCCGCGAA
>JBBQNT010000113.1:0-11469 GCA_038330215.1 Gemmatimonadales bacterium | reverse complement strand
CGCGGAAGCGCGCGCGATGCTCGCTCGCGTGGTGGAAACGCACACGTCGCTGGAGGGACAGGTGGCGGCGCTCGAACGGCTCGAGCGCGAACGAGTTGGTCTCGCGCCGAGTGCGCAGCGACTGCTCAAGGACAAGGAGTCGATCGGGCCGGGCGCGGTGCTCGGTCCGCTCACCGACTTTCTGACGGCCGATGGCGATATCGCGCGGCATGTGGAACGCTATCTTGGCGCCACCATGCACGCGGTGGTGGTGCGAGATGCAGCGGCGGCGGAAGCGGTGCGTCGTTGGCACGCGACGGCCAATCCCGGCCCTCTGCTACTACTGCCGCTCGACGCCGTGCATGCATCACGAACGGGTGATGCGCCGAGCGATCTCGCGTCGGCGGTGAATGCCAGTGGTCCCGCGCAGGGCTGGGTGCACGCGTTGCTCGGCCAGGTGCAGACGCTCGACGATGGTGAAGCGTTCGTAGATGCACGCGGCGCGATGTTCCTGCCCGGCACCTCCGTTGGACCGGGACCGCTGCAGCGTCGCGCTGAGCTCACGAAGCTGCGCGAGCGACTCGATCGCGCGGCCGATGAGCGCGAAGGCGCGCAGCTGGCGTCCGAAGCTGCACGCATCGCGCTCGTGGATGCGGATCGCGCGCAGCATCTGGCCACGGAATCCAGCGCGCGCACGCAGCAGGAAGTGCGTCGTGCCGAAGAGACGGTGCGTGAAGTGGAGCGTCGTCTCGAGCGGTTCACGCGCGAAGTGCAGCAGTCCACCGCGCTCGCGGAACGATTGACCACTCGCTTCACCGAACTCGAGTCGCGCTCGGCGTCGCTCGGCGAGCAGCTCGATGCACTCGAAGCGCGCGCCGGCGAGGCGGATCAGGCGATCAACGAAGCACGCGGTGTGCTTTCAGCAACAGAATCAGCGCTGGAAGAAGCGCGGGAAGCGCGATCGGCCTGGCAGGTGCGGCAGGCGCAGGCGCAGGCACGGCTGTCGGTAGCGCAGGATCGTGAGCGCCGCCTGAACGAAGAAGATGCAACCGCGGCCGCGCGCCTCGCAGCGCTCGCGACCGAGCTCTCGACGCTTGCCGATGCCGATCAGGAACTCGCGCAGCAGCTGGGCTCATGGCACGTGGAACTCGAGACGCAGCGCAAGGCGCTCGGTGATGCCGAAGCGAGACTGGCCGCGGCCGAAGAACTCGTGCGCGTGACGTCGACGTCGCTCGATGCAGCCGATCGCAAGGTGGACGAATCACATCGCGCACACACCAGTGTGGGTGACGCGCTGCATCACGCCGAACTGCGTCACACCGATCTGTCCGGTCGGCGCGAAGCGATCCGGCAGCGACTCGAGACCGAGTGGCGTCGTCCGCTTGATGAGTTGCTGGCCGAAGCGGAGGAGCTCGACGTTGAGACGGAGGCGCTCCGCACGGAAGCGACCGGTCTGCGCGATTCACTCGACGCACTCGGCGCCGTGAATCCGCTTGCCATCGAGGAGCACGAAGAAGAACAGCGTCGTCTGGAGTTTCTCACCGGGCAGCGCAATGATCTCGTGTCGGCGAAGCAGTCGCTGCACCAGGCTATTCGCGAAATCGACAGCACGGCACGCGAGCTGTTTCTCGTGACGTTCGGGCAGGTGCGCGAGAACTTTCGCCAGATTTTCCTCACCCTCTTTGGCGGCGGTGAGTGCGACCTGCGTCTCGAGAACCCCGACGCGCCGCTCGACTGCGACATCGAGATTCACGCGTCGCCGCGCGGCAAGCGCACTCAGCGCATTCACCTGCTCTCGAGCGGCGAACGCGCGCTGGTGGCGCTCTCGCTGCTCTTCGGCATCTTCCTCACGAAGCCGAGTCCGTTCTGCCTGCTCGATGAAGTGGACGCGCCGCTCGACGACCAGAACATCGGGCGGTTTGTGCGCATGCTGAACCAGTTCAAGACGCGCACCCAGTTCATTGTGATCACGCACAATCCGCGCACGACCACTGAAGCGGCCGATGCGGTCTACGGTGTCACGATGCAGGAGCCTGGCGTGTCGTCGATTGTGAGCGTGCGCATGCGCGGTGGTGCGGTGAACGAACCCGACGGCGAAGTCGCTACCGTCGACGCGTGATTCGCAGTCACTGGTGTACGCGCGTCGCGGCCGCGCTGACGGCCTCCGTCGCGTTCGCGGGCCTGAGCGAGCACGCGGCACTTCGCGCGCAGCCCATGGTCGTGGTGGAGACGGGAGAGGGCGTGGTGTTGAGCACCGTGTCGCCGCGCTTCACCATTCGTGCGCAGGGATTTGAGGCCGGCGTACCGCTACGCGTGACCATGCGCGTGAGCGAAAACTTCGGTGTGCTGCCGCCGTTTCTTGTGGACACCACGTTTTTCGCGGAGACGGCGGTGACGACGCTGCGCATCCGCCGAGCGCTGCCGAGCGGCGCAACGGTGTATTGGCGTGCGCTGGTGGAACAGGGAGCGCGCGCGGCCATCTCGAACATTACCGGGCCTCGCGTGGTGCCCCTCTGGGTCACGCTGCTTGAGCCGGCCTCCGTGCAGGGCGACATCATCGACACGCGGCAACCGCTCTTTCGCTGGCGCTCGCCCGGTGTGGACACGATGCCCGGCCCATGGCGCTATGAACTCGAGATCCTGGCGAGTGGCCAGGCGGTGTTCGGTGCCGCCAACATCGCCGACACCATCTATCGCCTGCCGTCGGCACTCCAGGCGAACACATCGTATCGCTGGCGGCTGACCGCGTCGTTGCCGGGGTCTGCGGGGCGCGTCACGAGGGAGAGTCCCGGCTCGTTCGTGATCGTCGATCCGCCACTGCCCACTTCCACGCTCGTGTACCAGAACTTCCCCAACCCGTTTCCCTCGGCCGTGTCGTTCTCGACCTGCTTCTGGTTCGACGTGGGCGAACCCGGCGCGCGTATTTCGTTGGAGATCCTCGACCTGCGCGGCAATCCCGTTCGCACGATCGTACCTGCCGAGGACGGACAGTCACTGTTCCCCGCGGGCCGGTACGGCCGTGGCCTCCCCGGTGCGCAGAACAACTGCGACAATCGCTTCGTGTGGAATGGCACAGCCGGCGACGGACAACCCGTCCCGCCGGGCGTCTATCTGGCGCGTTTCCGCGCGAACGGCGGCGCGCCCACCGTGCGGCGCATCCTGTTCCGGGGCCGATAGCAGCGCCGCGTATGCGCCTCACCACCGTGGGCACCGGAACCGTGGCACCGCACGCACAGCGTGTCTGCTCGGGTCACCTCGTCGAGGTTCCGTCCGTGACGCTGCTGCTCGACTGCGGTAGTGGCGTGGTGCACCGACTGGCGAACCTTGGCCTGCCGTGGACGTCGATCACGCATGTGGCGATCACGCACTTTCACGCTGATCACATCGCGGATCTCGCGATGCTCTGCTACGCGTTCCGGTACGGGCAGTCACCGCCCCGCAACGCCGCCCTTCAGGTCATCGGTCCGCCCGGCATCCGCGACGTGATGGATCGTCTGTCGCTCGTGTTCGGCACCTGGCTGCATGCTCCGGGGTATCCGTTGCAGATCGTCGAGCTGGCGTCGGGGAGTCGGGCATCGCTGGGCGGCGGCGTGGAGCTGACCGCGTACGCGGTGCCACATACGTTGGAGAGCGTGGCATATTCCGTCGAGCACGGTGGACGGCGGGTGATCTACACAGGTGACACGGGCTTCGATAGCGCCGTGGCACAGTGGGCGGCCGGTTGTGACGTGCTGCTGACCGAATGTTCGCTACCGGACTCGCTCGCCATTCCATCGCACCTCACGCCCGCGCAGGCGGGCCGAATGGCGGCGATCGCGACTCCGGCATTGCTGGCCCTGACACACTTCTATCCGCCCGTCGAATCCGTGGACATCGCGGCGATCGTGGCGGAACAGTTCGACGGTCCGGTGGTGCTCACCACGGACGGTTGGTTCATTGATCTCTGAGGAATCCGCATGCTGGTGGTGATGCAACCGTCCGCGACGCAGTCCGATATCGACCGCGTGTGTGAAGAAATCACGCGACAGGGCTTCAAGCCGCTGCCGATGCCCGGCGAAGTACGCATGGCCATTGGCCTGCTCGGCGACGACAGCAAGGCGGATTGGTCGTACATCGAGGCATTGAACGGCGTTGCGACGGTAGTCATCGTCGAGAAGCCGTACCGTCAGGCCGCGCGCGAGTGGAAGCCCGAGAACACGATCGTGGAAATTGCGCCGGGCGTGCGGTTCGGCGGGAGCGATGTCGTGCTCGTCGCGGGCCCCTGCTCTGTCGAGTCCGAAGATCAGATCCTCACTGCGGCGCGCGCAGTGCGTGCGGCCGGTGCTTCGGCGCTCCGCGGCGGTGCGTTCAAGCCGCGCTCTTCGCCGTATGCGTTCCAAGGCCTTGGCAAGCAGGGGCTCGAACTGCTCGCGCTCGCACGTCGTGAAACGGGACTGGCGATCGTAACCGAAGCGATGGACGAACGCGGGGCCGACATGGTCGCGGAATACGCCGACTGCATCCAGATCGGCGCACGCAACATGCAGAACTACTCGCTGCTCAAGCACGTCGGGCAGCTCGGCCGTCCCGTCATGCTCAAGCGCGGCATGGCCGCCACGATCAACGACCTGTTGATGAGCGCGGAGTACATCCTCGCCGAAGGCAATCCCAACGTGATTCTGTGCGAGCGCGGTGTGCGCACGTTTGACTCCGCGACGCGCAACCTGTTCGACCTCACCGCGATTCCCGTCGTGCAGAAGCTCTCGCATCTGCCCATCGTGGCCGATCCGAGTCACGGGACGGGCCTGCGCGACAAGGTCACACCCATGGCCCGCGCCGCAGTGGCCGCGGGTGCCGACGGCGTGATCATTGAAGTGCATCCGCAGCCGGACAAGGCGCTCTCCGACGGTGCGCAGTCGCTCTACCCCGAACAATTCGCGCAACTCGTGCAGCAGTTGCGTCCCATTGCCAAGGCGATCGGTCGCGCGATTGCGCCCACGCCCGGCACTGCCAAGGTGACCATATGACACATTCGATGCCCGTCCCTCGTGTGCGTGCACGACTCGCGACGCCGGCGTTGCTGCTGGCGCTTGCGGCCATCGTGCCGTCTTTCGCGTCGGCGCAGGCCGCCAATCCATCCGCGGTGCTCGCACGTGCGCGCGCCGAGTACGCGACGGTACGCACAGCTCGCGCAGAGTTCACACAGGAAATCCGGAATCCGCTGCTGGGTCGCACGCTCACGTCGCGCGGCACGCTGGTGCAGCGCAAGCCCGGCAAGATGGCGGTGACCTTTTCCGATCCGGCGGGGGACCGCATCGTATCCGATGGCACGTGGCTCTGGGTCTACATCCCGAGTTCATTGCCAGGTCAGGTCATGAAGTTGCCGGCCGGCGAAGGTGGCACGGGCGGCGTCGATGTCGCCGCGACAGTGCTCGATGCGCCGCGCGAGGGCTACACGCTGAGCGCGGCCGGTGCACGCGCCGTGAACGGACGCGCGACGCAGGGTGTGACGCTCACGGCAAAGGCGGGCGCAGCGGTCCCGTTTCCCAAGGCGACACTCTGGATCGACAATGCCGATGGCACGGTGCGCGAAGTGGTGATCACCGACGAGACCGGCACCTCACGCACGATTCGGCTGGTGTCGTATGAGAAAAACGTGAACGTCGATGCGTCCGCGTTTGCGTTCAAGGTGCCGAGCGGCGTGAAGGTCGTGCAGCAGCCCTGAACCGAGCCGACGTCGCGATGTCGCGACGTTACTCGAACGTCGGAATGCGCGCCGGCACCACGATGCTGGGATCTTCGGCGCGAGTGAAGGGCTCACGCGGCGTGGCCGCACCTTCGAGCAGTCGCAGCGCGCGCGCAATCACCGCGTCATCCTGCGCTCGTCGCAGGAACTCGGCGTCCGGGCCGAACGCCACGCGCGCGACTTCGTAGCCCAACGCGCGTGCAATCCATGGTGCGGCCGCATCGAATGTGCCGCGCTCCATCTCCACACCGCGCCGCTGCAGCTCAGCCCACACGGCGTTGACCATCTCTCGAGTGACCGGTTGCTCGGAGTCCATGAAAAGTCCGCGCTGCTTGAAAGCAAGCGCCGTCATCGCCACGGCATCACGATACTGCACGGTGTTCGGCCCCAAAATAAGCGCGAACTTCTGCACGTGCGGCGGCAGCGCGGAGTCGCCGGCCACCACATCCGGGACGATGCCGCCTCCACCCATCACGGTGCGACCCATCGCGGTGGTGAAGCGCGGTCGCGTGGGCTCGCTGTCAGCCGCGACGGAATCGGCCGCAGCGCGCGTGGAAATGCTGCGTCCGAGTGGCGTATACCAGCGCGACGTCGTGATGCGAAGCGCGCCGCCCGTGGACATGGGGAACACGCTCTGCGCGCTGCCCTTGCCGAACGAGGTGCGACCGACCACGATCGCGCGATCGTTGTCCTGAAGCGCGCCAGCCACGATTTCCGAGGCGCTCGCGCTGTTGCCGTCAAGCAGCACGGCAACGGACAGCTTCGGCCACGGCTGCGGCTTCTGGTCGACAATGGATTCGGCCGGCGCTCCCGGACGACCGCGCAGTTCGACGATGCGCGCGTCGGGGTCGAGAAAGAGTTCAGCGACCGCGACACCCTGCTCGAGCAGACCGCCCGGATTACCGCGCAGGTCGAGCAGCACGCCCTTGGCGCCGAGTCCCATCAGCGAATCGATCGCAACGCGCAGCTCGCTGGCGGTGGTCGCGCCGAACAGATTGATGTCCACGTAACCGACATTCGATCGCAGCATCACCACGCGCGGCACGGCGCGTACTTTCACCGACTGCCGCGTGACTTCCATGCTGAGCCGGTGAACGCCGAAGCGCTCGACCGTGAACTCGACCTCGGTGCCGGGCACGCCTCGCAGCAACTTGCCCACCTCGTCTTCCTTGAGGTCCTGCGTGGAGACGCCTTCCACCGCAACGATGCGATCACCGGCCTGCACCCCCGCGCGCTCTGCCGGACCGCCGGGCACGGGCTGAATCACCGTCACCCAGTTGTCACGCAGGTCGACCTGCAGGCCGACGCCCACGTAGTTGCCCGCCATCTCCTCGTTCAGACGCTTGAGACGCGATTCGGGGAGGAAGGCCGAGTACGGATCCTGCAACTCGCCCACAAGGCCGACGACCGACTTGCGATAGAGTGAGTCGACGGGGAGCGAATCGACATACTGCGTGGCGATGTAGCGGTACACCTGCTCGAACAACCGCGCGCCGTTCCCGGGCGCGCTCACGGGCTCGAGTGGGGGCACGACCGACCGGATCTGGCCGATCCACCAACCGCCCGCGCCGAGCGCGGATCCGAAGACGAGAGAAGCGACGATGGCTCGTGCGCGCATGCTTGAGGCTGATGGGGAAAGAGGTTGGATCAGCGAGCTGCAGCAGCCGTGTCCGCGAACCGGGACGGCCAACGCCTCACGAGCACATCATAACAACGCTGCGACACCTCGTCCGGTGTCCCGGCGGCTGACACAGCTTCGATCGGCCCGCATTCCGGATGTTCCGCCTGCCACTGCGGAGAAACCGAGACATTGAAGCCTTCTGCCACCCTGGCGTGAAAGCGGTCCGTCTCCCGCTCCAGCCGGTCCGGTGCGCCTCGTGCCCGCGTTCGCGCCATGGCTTCGTCGAGTGGCAGACGCAGTAATAACGTGCAATCGGGCACCATGCCCCCGGTCGCAAAGTCGTTCATGGCCCGCAGACCGTCCATGGGCAACCCGCGGGCCACACCCTGATACACGTATGTCGACAGGAGGTACCGGTCCAGCAGGACGACGACACCACGTTCCAGCGCGGGACGAACCGATCGCGACACGAGCTCGGCACGTGACGCGGCGAACAGCAGTGCCTCGGTAGCCGGTGCGAGCTCATGTTCCGGGCCGAGCAGCAGCGACCGGATCACGTCGCCCGGCGGCGTTCCGCCTGGCTCGCGAAGCGCGAGCACCTCGTGCCCCGGCTCTTGCAGCCGACTGGCCAGACGGGTCCACTGCGTCGTCTTGCCGACGCCCTCGCCGCCCTCCAGCACGATCAGCAGACCGCGTGCCGACACCGAATCAGCCGAGCGTGATGATGGGGGACGCCGCGCCCGTCTTGATGCCATCGGCGATCCACTGGTTCACCCGCAGCATGAGCTTGTCGAAATTGTCCTGCGCGACCACCGCACTCTGGTAGGCCGGATTCACCTGCACCTTTTCGAGCAGCTGGTCCAGCTCCTGCTCCATGTCGCTGCCCGGCTGCTCGCCGCGCTCGATCATCTGCTGCGCCTGCTGCCGAATGACTTCCATGCGGGTCAGCATCTGGCTGGACTCGCGATCGGCCGACAGGGCGTCGCTGGAGCGCTTCACCGCCTTGTATTCATCGCTCTGGCCGATCAGTCGGCCGACATCGCGTGCGCGTTCCTCGAGCATTTCGTGCCGTTCCCGTTGCGGGTTGAGGGCGGCGGCGAGCGGCAATCGCCGGCGACGCCGCAGAATCTTCACAAGATAGTCGGACGGACCGGGCGCGGCTGGCGCGAGACGTCGCGAGATGTCGCGAGATGTCGCGATGCGTCGCGATGCGTCGCGATGCGTCGTGATGCGTCGCGATGCCGCTCACCCGGGGAAGCGAGCGACCAGAATGCGCGGACGGCCCGTCAGGTCATCGTACACCTGAATGTCCGCGTAGGCGCCCACGGCGCGGGCGAGGTCGGCGGTGGCCTGCGCGCGGCGGCTGTCGCACTCGAGCACGACCCACGCGCCCGGCGCCAGCAGCTCGGGCGCCCCTCGCAGTAGTGCCGCATAGCGCGCCATGCCCTCGTCGGGCGCGAACAGGGCCGTCGGCGGCTCCCAGTTGCGCACCAGAGCCGGCAGCGCATGCGCCTCGGTGTAGGCGATGTACGGCGGATTGCTCACGAGCATCGAAACCGACTCACGACAGAGCGGCGCCAGGTCGGCACCGATGCGAAACTCCAGCGGCGAGTACAGCAACGCGGCCAGTCGCCGGGCGTTGTCGCGCGCGACGTCGAGCGCGTCGGCGCTGATGTCGGTGGCGATGACACGATCGAAGCGCGCTTCCTGCGCAAGCGCGAGCGCGATGGCACCGCTGCCCGTACCGATGTCGACCGCGAGGCCGCCGGTGGTTCCGGCGGTGAGACGCAACACATGATCGATGAGCAGCTCGGTTTCGGGTCTCGGAATCAGTACCCGTTCGTCAACGTGCAGCGTGAGATGACGAAACGCCGCCGTCCCCACGGCGTACGCGAAGGGCATGCCGCGTTGCAACCGGTCAATCGCGCTCGCAATGCGCTCGGCGTCGGACGCGGATACGGTGCCGTCACGCTGCTTGTCGTGCACGATCGAAGCAGGCGCACGGTCGAGCACGGCCGCCACGAGTTCACGCGCGCGCATCGACGCGCCGCTGGCACTGCTCTGCTCCGCCACGAGTCGCGCTTCGACTTCGGCCAGCACCTCTGCCAACGAGCGCGCGCCGGGTGCCACGCGCGATGCGCCGTTCACGCGCGCAACCGCTCCTCGGCGTCGGCGAGTGCGAGACCCTCGATAAACGCTGACAAGTCGCCCTCCATCACGCGGTCGATGTCGTACGACGTGAGACCAATGCGATGATCGGTTACGCGGCCCTGCGGAAAGTTGTACGTGCGGATCTTGGCCGACCGATCGCCCGTGCTCACTTGCGAGCGACGCATGCGTGACCGCTCCGCCTCCATCTCCGAAAGTCGCAGGTCGAGCAGTCGCGCGCGCAGCACTTCCATCGCTTTCATCTTGTTCTGCAACTGCGACTTCTGATCCTGTTGACTCACGACGATTCCGGTGGGCAGGTGCGTGATGCGCACGGCGGAGTCCGTGGTGTTGACGCTCTGCCCGCCCGGTCCCGACGAGCGAAACACATCGATGCGCAAATCTTTGTCCTCGATGCGCACATCGACCTCTTCCGCCTCGGGCAACACCGCGACGGTCGCAGCCGACGTGTGAATGCGTCCCTGGTTCTCCGTGGCGGGCACACGCTGGACGCGGTGCACACCCGACTCCCAACGCAGTACACCGAACGCGCCATCGCCGATCACCTTGAACACCGCTTCCTTGATGCCACCGAGGGTGCCGTCGGACCAGCTCATGGATTCGATGCGCCAGCCTCGCCGTTCGATGAAGCGCGTGTACATGCGATGCAGATCGGCGGCGAAGAGCGCGGCTTCGTCGCCGCCGGTACCGGCGCGGATTTCCACGATTGCGGGCCGATCATCGAGCGGATCACGCGGGATGAGCAGCGGAAGCAATGAGCGCTCCAGAGCCGCCTGCTCCGTCTCCAGTCGCTCCACGTCGGCACGTGCTTCGGCGGCAAACTCGGGGTCATCGCTGTCGGCCAGTTCACGTGACCCAGCGAGCTCGTGGGAGACGCGATCCAGCCGGTGCGCGTGCTCGACGACGGCCGAGAGCCGGCGATGTTCACGACCGAGCTCGGCGAAGCGCGTGGCGATCGTGGTGACCGCCGGGTCCGCGAGCTGACTTTCAACTTCCGCCGCGCGAGCGAGCGCATCGTCGAGGCGGTCCTGCAGGGCCGACAGTTGCACGAAACAGGGTCTGGTGAGTCGCGTGAAGGATGCTTGCCGTGGGCGGGCAAGTCGTTGGTGTGACTGGAGTCACGGCACTCTTGGGCCCTCTCGGGTAGTCTCAAGGGTGATTATGGAGAGGCCGTTTCCAAAGGTAGCAGAGTCTGGCGTCCCGATCCACGACGTTCATTTTCCCGGTCCAACATTGCTCAGGCGACGCCTTTGTAGCATCGTCAGGAGAACTGCCCATGTCGTTTAGCACGCCAGCCGCGCACCTTCCTCTCCGATTCTCCGCCCCGTCCATGAGCGTCTCTCTCGATCGCATCGCTGACTTCCTCGGCACGGTCCCGCTGTTTCGCGAACTCGATCGCGCTTCGCTGCGGTCCTTTGCGGAAATCACTCGGGAGCACAAGTATGGCAAGGGTACCGTCATCGTGAGCGAAGGCGACCCGGGTGACGCGCTGTATGTGGTACGCAGCGGCGACGTGAAGGTCGTGCTCGTTGCCGAAGACGGACGTGAGGTGATCCTCGGCGTACTTGGCGTGGGCGATCACTTCGGCGAACTGTCGCTCATCGATGGCCGGCCGCGTTCTGCGCATGTGATTGCGACGGCGACGTCGAGCCTTCTCGTTCTGCGTCGCGCCGACTTCCGCCGGCAGGTGGAGCAGCAGCCACAGGTGGGTTGGGCGCTGCTCATGGAGCTCTCGCGGCGCCTGCGTCAGGCCGACGGTACGATTGGCTCGCTGGTGCTGCTCGACGTGCCGGGACGCGTGGCGCGCGTGCTGCTCGAACACGCGACGCCGGGTGAGCCGGCTACGCTCGTCAAGCCGATGACGCACCAGGTCATGGCGCAGATGATCGGCGCCAGCCGCGAGACGGTGTCGCGCGCGATGTCGGAGTTTCAGGACAAGGGATGGATCACCGTGGCGCGCCGTCAGGTGACGATC
>JBBQNT010000112.1:0-11537 GCA_038330215.1 Gemmatimonadales bacterium | reverse complement strand
CGGCTCGGCCAACGTGATCGCAACACCCGCACGACCCGCACGACCGGTGCGACCAATGCGATGCACATACGCTTCGGCATCCGAGGGCACGTCGAAGTTCACCACGTGCGACACGTGGTCCACATCGAGACCGCGCGCGGCGACGTCGGTCGCAATGAGCAGGTCGGTCTTCTTCGCGCGGAACCGCTTCATCACACGGTCACGCTGATCCTGACTCAACCCGCCGTGCAACGCTTCGGCACGCAGTCCGCGTGCAGTGAGCGTTTCATTGAGTTCGTCCACCTCCGTGCGCGTGCGACAGAAAACAATCGCCGCCGTCGGGCTCTCCACGTCGAGCACACGACCCAGCGCCGCCATCTTGTGATTGCGCGTGACGACATAGGCGACCTGACGCACACGCGCCGTCTCACCAGCCGCCACCACTTCGCGATCAATGCGCACGCGCACGGGATCATTCAGATGTCCGCTCGCGATGGCGTTGATGCGCGGCGGGATCGTGGCCGAGAAGAGCGCCGTCTGTCTGTCCTTCGGCGTGCTCTCGAGAATGGCTTCGAGATCATCGGCGAAACCCATGTCGAGCATTTCGTCCGCTTCGTCGAGCACGACCACCTTCACGTGCGCGAGCGACAGCGACTTGCGGCGCAAGTGATCGAGCGCGCGACCGGGCGTGGCGATCACGACGTCGACGCCGCGCTTGAGCGCCTTGAGCTGCGGCTCCATCGGCGCGCCACCGTAAATGGCCAGCACGTTCACGCCCAGCGGCTTGCCGTAGCGATGAATCGCCTCGGCGACCTGCATGGCGAGTTCGCGCGTGGGCACGAGCACGAGCGCCGCGATGCGCTCCGCTGCGCGCGCACCCGGATTGAGGCGATGCAGCAGCGGCAGCGCAAACGCGGCCGTCTTGCCGGTACCGGTGGCGGCCATCGCGAGCACATCGCGCCCCTCGAGCAAGGGCGGAATGGCGGCACGCTGAATGGGCGTGGGCTCCTCGTAACCGAGTTGAACGAGGGCGTCGAGCAAACGTGGGTCAAGTCCGAGTTCGGCAAAGCCGGATTGGACGATCGTGTTCATTGATTCGGACTCGGCCTGTGCCGTGGTCTCGTCATCGCGCGTAGCAGAATTGGGCATCTCTCAAAGCTAACCGCTCCTCTATCATTCCGGCGGCGGTGCGCGAGGGAATTCGCCCTATGGGCGCAACCCGTATCGCGTCCAGACGAGCACAGCTGAACAGTCCCGGTCGATCACAGCGGAGAACGGCGGCGGCACCCTGACCGCACTGCGGTAGAGCTCGATTGTCGCGATCTGTTGCACGGGCAGCTTGTAGAATGCCGCGACCTCCACCGGAGCACCGTCCACGAACAGGAATGCCCGGCAGTTGTCTACTCCGAAGCCAGGCGCACGCGCCATCACGTCGTAATGCGTGGAATCTTCAGAGGCGACATTCCGCTCCACCGAGAGAAACGCCACCTGCGCCAGCGCCGCTCGCAGCGATCCGGCAGCGTTGACGTCGCTCGAGTCCACAAACTGCGCCACGCCTGCCTTGCGACGCTCTTCGTATGCACGCCTGGCGGCTCGAATCGACGTACGCTCGGTGATTGCAATGCCCTCGAGGCCGGCAATCGCGAAGGTTCGCGTCAGTGTCACGCCGAACGAGGGATTGTTCTCGTACAGCACATTGACCGGTGAAGAGACCCTGACGTGTCCGTCTGCCTGAATCACCAGCATTCGCGAACCTGGCGGGACTAGGGGCACAGAGAACGCGCCGTCCTGTCCGCTCTGTACCACTGTGTCCATGCCGCCGATGCTCACCACAGCATTCGCGATCGGCTGGCCGTCCTCACCGGTGACCTGGCCGGAAAGCGTCGGAAATCGCTCGGACGGCGCGTTATTGGGCGCGAGCACCAGGTCCACGCGGCGAATCGGATGCGACGACAGCTCGAACAAAACAGGCGAACTGGATTCCTGCGCAGTGGCGGAGAGAATCGCCATCTCGCCCGCGGCCGGTGTTCCGCACACCGCAAAGTTGCCCGACGAATCGGTGCGACTCTCGCGCTCCTGGATTTGAGAGAGCCCGGTGGCGGGCAGAATCACCTGATACTGGACCCGAACCCGCGCCGAGCCCACGCGCGTGATGTTGTCCGGCTGCACGGCGGTGCCAATGATCACGCCGCGATTCTCCGACGCTGGCATATCCGCACTACAGACGGCGCGCCAAACTGCGGACAGCGAGGGCGTGGTGACCTGGACATCTGTCCACCGCTCGGCGTCAGCTGGACGCACCGCCGTCAATCCGCTGATACCGGTTTCGTCCAGCGACTCGTGAAATGCGGTCAGCTGCACGATGCGCGCATCGCTCACGAGCATGAACTGCCCCAGCGAATCAGACGTGGTGGTTGCGCCGCCGGGCTCCGCGGTGACCAAGGCTTGTGCGAGCGGTTGGTTTGCGAGGCTGTCAAAGACGATGCCGCGCACGGTGTCGGGCGCAAACGCGTTCGACGCGCTCGTGCCGGGGTTCGCGGAGCTGACGGAGACGCCCGTGCCCAGGGTGACCACGCCCACAGCGAGCATAAGCGACGCGCGAGCGGCGAGGGGAAGGGATCGGCGGACAGCAGAGTTCGAAGACATCCCGGAAAGATGAGCGATACCGGCCCGGGTAACCAGCCGTGGGGGAGAGACGGGAATGTGTCAGTCGCACGGTAAGTAACGATCGAAGTCCATCTTGCTGAGGAGTTTCACGCTCGTCCATACGTGCGCAAAGATCGCGGCGCAGTCTCACATGTACAGTTTCTGAATGGCAAACTGCTCTCCCTGCTTTGTTCCAGTATCGGCAGTAGCTTCATCGCTGCCGTGCGACTTCGACTACACCTTCAGACCAGGAATCACATGATCCGCACCCTCCGCCCCCTCGCGCTAACGCTTGCTGCGGCAGCGATGCTGCCGCTATCGACCGCGGAGGCCCAAGGCGAGTTCGCGCCCGGCTCGAAAGTCGTCAGCGTAGGCCTGCTAAGCGATGGCGGCACCGGTGTCGGCGGCGCGTTCGAGTACAGCGTGATGGAGCTGGCGCCAAATATTCGCCTGGGTCTTGGTGCATTTCTCGGCTATTTTCGCGGGTCAGGGGGCTTTTCACGCTATTCCGCGGTGCCCATCTTGGCCTCCGGCAACGTGCACCTCGCGCTACCCGAGCTGCCAGCGCTCGACCTGTTTGCAGGCGTCTCGCTCGGCATCGTGCAGTTCTCGTATGAGGAGACGCCGGGGGTGATGCGGACGGACGACACCGTATCGGACGGCGTCTTCGGCATCAATATCGGAGCGCGCTATTATTTCGCGCCCACCGTGGGCGCCTTCGCACAGCTCGGCGTTGGCGATGTGCCGGAGATCTTTCTGGGCTTGTCGCTCAAGTTCTGAGCACCAGGTGACCGGACAGCCTGACAGGTCATAGTCGACGCTTCGATCTTTCTACGTTTAGCGTCACGCCTGGCACGACGTACTTCGAGCGGTTCGAGATTCGGGGCAGTGTGTGCGACGGGCAAGCCATGCCAGCGGTGGCTGCAGCAACGTCGATGCTGCTTCCACTCGCTGCACCGAACACTCCGTAGGCCCCTTGTAATCCGGCGCTGAACACCGTGCTGTCCTGCAGGTAACGCGCGCAACTGCTGTCCAAAGCAAAGACGAGTACTGTGCGGGCACTCATCGCTTGCGGTGACAGTACGACGAACGTGTCGGTGATCGGAGCTATCTCGTCGCGGCCGGTGCCGAATACCAGAAACCGTTCCACGCCGGGAATGCGCTGCCACACGACGCGGCGATCGACGCCGTCTTCCTCTAGCCGAAGCGTCGGATTAATCGGAATTCGGGCCGATCCGATAATCGTGCGGCCTTGAGAGATGACCTCTAGCGACTAACGCTCGCCGGCCATGAGCGCTTCGCGGCCAAGCCCTGAGGCGCTTGACTTTTCGTCCAGCGCGTAGTTGCCAGCCGTGGGAAGGAATGACCCGCCGCCTGGAAACACCGGCGGTGAGGACGCCCTCCACGCAAACCCAGCGCCGTCACTCTCGCGCGTCATCCGAAACGTCTGTGCAGATCGATACTCGACCCGCGAGGGCCGCCCAGAGTTCGCCACCAGAGCGGTGAGCTCCAGCTGAAACGGGTTCGAGGCAATGTCTGACAGCACGAGCAACAGAATCGGCTCCTGTGTGCGGGGATCCAGCGACTTGGCGAGGTCGCACGACCAGGGCAGAGAAGACGCGCAGAGTATCGCCAGCGCGAGGCTGGCGTGTCTACGCAAGCGCATTCTGCATCGCGCAAGCCCCACCATCGAACGGAGACTCCGAGCGACGGCAGCAAGGGCAGGCTGCGTCTCCGTGCACCACCAGCCGAACACCAATCGGGCCGGTTCACACACGCGAAGTACTGTTGCCAATCGTACTCGAGCCCGTTGACACGTGCGAAGGCATTGACAATCTGCATGGAGAAAGTCCAGTCCGCGCCTCGCGCGCGCCACTCATACTGCGTTGCCAGGTCTGCGCGCGCATACCCGGGAAGCCGGACGGTTCGCGGTCCGCCGTCCAGAAAACGCGCCTGGTAGCGGTGGTTGTCGATGAGGGGAACGAAGGTTCGAACCGAAACCGGCGTTACAGCAGTACCACTACGCACTTGAGCGGCGGCGTTCAGGCGCCACGCGCTACTCAACGGAAGGGATGTACAGGCGCTGAGCGCCACGGCGTTGCTGCGAGGGCGGATTGCACTGGCAGAGTGCCTTAAAGCCTCGGGGGGCGTGTTGACAGTGGACGAGGCCGTCGCGACCTCCGCGTGACGCGACAGACGCTGCAGCAGTGGCGGTCGCGGGGCCGCGTGCTTGCGCTGTCGCGTCAGGACGGGTCGTTCTCCTATCCGCTCGTGCAGTTCAAGCGGCAGCCGCCGATACTGGTGCGCCTCGACTGTACGCCGTCATCAAGCAGATCAACGGCATCGTCGGCAGTCGGTTTAGCCTAGAAGAGTTGGTCGCGCTGCTTGCGACGCCGCAGCCCGTGTTGGCGCGTCCCGACGGGCAGCAGCAGACCGCGCCTGCCGCGCTCGCCGCGGGTAACAGTGAACCCGTGTTGGAGCTGATCCGGTGGATAGTGGTGCGGCCGGACGAGGGCGCACCGACCGCTGACGACGTACTGGTGGACGCCGCGCTGCGAGCGGCCCACGAAACCGGACTCACGCAGCGTCTGCATGACCTGCACGTCACCTTGACAAACTCCACGACTGCGCTCAAACTCGCGTCAGCACTCTCCCCATCCTTCATTTTGAGGAGCTGTTCCATGCTGCGTATCTTCTCGCTGTCGATCGTCGCGCTCACCATTGCCGCATGCGATAGCGGCACCCGTTCTGTCGCCCCCCCCCCTCCGAATCGTCGGAGATAGTTGAATCACCACGCGCCACCCTTGCTATGCAGCGCAAGTCCGAGGGCGATCGTTTCGCTGTGGCGCTCGCAAGAGCAATGGCAGACCCCACCCTTCGAGCGGAGCTTCGCGACGCGTTCCGCGACTCGCGCCTGACCGATCATAAACTCAGTCTGCAAGAATTTGCTGCGAAGGCAACGTCCGGAGCACTGGTTGGGTCAGCCGCCGTACGAACAGGATCGTCGCCGTGGCGGCTCCTCGACAGCCTGCCGTCCCTGCCGGAAATGGACTTGTATGTTCCCTTCCGCGAGCATCGCCGTACCTGGCGAGCAACCGACGACGTTCTGGTGGCCGTCGCCTTTGACGCTAATGCTCCAACCCTCGAGACATACGACGTGCGCGGTCACCTCGTTGTATTGCGGCTGGAAGATGGGGTACCGCGGCGGCCCCTAGTCATCATGCACCCCGCCGAACCGAAGTTTACCCGCGCGAGCAATCAGCCAGTTGGGATCGGTGCGATCATTGAGCCAGACTGCGAGCCGACGCTCCGGAGTGAGCTTTCTTCCAGCGAAGAGGATTGCGGCGGCGGTGGGGGTGGCGGAGGCGGTGGCCCAACGCCACCGGCGCCCGGCGTGTACATAACCGGATTTTTCTCCCCACGCGGCGACGGCTGGTTCGGCAGCAGTCTGGAAATGGAGTTCTACTCTGGAGTCCGGTCCGGCTCGCTCAATACGACTCTCGACAACAGCAATAACGTGCTCTGGTTCTTCGGTCAGGCGTGTAACACGGGGAGTACCACTCGCGTATTCCAGAAGAACACGCAGTACAACAACCTGTTGATCATGCTGAGCCCCGGCATTTCCAACGTTGGCTCCGTTTCGTGTCCTTCCGGCGGATTTCCCTCCGAGTACATGCTGCGTCTCGTGGAATCTGATGGTGGCTTAAACGGTCCGAGCGATGACTTTGGTCGCCGATTCTACGGCGTGCTCGGCGGCACCTCGATTCCATGGAATGCAAGCGTGTCCGGCTTTCACGATTTTTACTCTTGCTCCGCGACCACCTACACTGTGTATCAGCAGTGTCCGCCGCAGTTTTCAGCACGAGTGCGGCTCGAGTACCGTTGATGCCAGCATGGGGGAAAACGCGCTGCTACAGCGGCGTCGCAACCGCGCTGCTTGCTCTTCTTCCGCTGCGCAGCGCATCGGCGCAAGTAGCTGCGGTGGTGCGCGGGTGTGTCCTCAGCGCGAGGGGGGATACGATTGTACAGGCATCTGTGAGCGTGCGTGGGGCGCTTAACCAAACGCGAACCTCGAACGATGGGTGCTTTGCCATCGCTTTGCCAGTTGGCGAGTGGCGACTCGTGATTCGCCGATTGGGGTATCGGCCAGCCGAAATATTGGCCCGCTCCGAAAGAGAAACGCCGGGCGTCTTGTCGGTGGTGCTGGAGCCAGCTACCACCGAGCTCGGAAGGCTTGTGGTGAACGGCGAATCGCTTTCGCCGTTCACCACAACCGTAACGCCGACTGCCCTGCGTCAACTTCCGCCATTGGGGGAGCGCGATCCGTTTCGCGCGCTCCCCTTCCTCCCAGGCATCGCGCAGCCCAACGACCTGTTGGGCCGCCTACACTTGGCGGGTGGCGCCAGCGATGAGCATGTAATCACGCTGAACGGACACCCACTTCAGGCGCCCTTTCACATCAATAGCGTAATGGGCGCGTTTAATCCCGCCTCCTTGGACAGGGTGGACGTCGTCATGCATCACCTGCCGGTCTCTCGTTTCGATCGCGTGAGTGGATCCATTGATCTGCATACGCGCGAGGCGGCCGGCCGCGCCGAGCGCGAGGCACAGCTGAGTGTGCTGTCGGTGAGTGGCACCGTGTTGGAACCAAGTGTTTTTGGGAACACCGACGTCCTCGCGACGGCGCGCGCGAGCTATCTCGATGCAGTACTGAAGCGGTTGAGCCTCGATGGCGGCTCCGACGATATTCGAGTGCCTTCCTTTCGAGACGCCCTCGTCACGGCACGTACGCAGTGGTCGCGGCGATTGGACAGCGAAGTATTGCTCTTCCACACGCAGGACCGGTGGTTTGAATCGGGAAGTAGTACGGCGGCGCCAGCCGCGTGGGGGGAAAACCTGATTGGTGTTCGTGTGGGATATCGAGAAGGACGCTGGAACGGCGGCGCACGCGTTTCCCTGAATCGCGCCACCGTTGCCCAGCGAACGCTTGCCGACGACGTGCAGTCAGGACACGTAGGGCCACTGGAGTCGTCGGCGATGGGGCAACGCACGACATCGTTGATCGACATGGACCAACAGTGGGTATCCGCACAGCTCGATGCGCAGTACCAACGCGAACGCTGGCGTGTCGCGGCAGCCATTGGACTGGATGCGCGAAACCATGACAACGCCTGGCTCGGCTTGGATGCCACTGAACGGCTGCTGAACGAGCTTCCGCCGGCTGGTCATTATGTGGCAAGCCAGTTGGTCAGGAACGGCTCATTTGAGGGCACTACGATCACGGAGCGCTGGGGCATACGCAGTACGTTGGGCGTGCGCGCGTCAGCGGTTGGTGGCAGCGTGTACTTCGCACCCAGGGCGCTCGTCTCGGCCCCGGTGGCGACGAACATCACGCTGTCGCTGGGCCTCGACCGACGCTTCCAGTTTGATGCAATTGCCGCCGAACCCAATGAAGGCACGCTGACGCAACCCGTGTTCTTCCCAATGCGGCCGCGTAGCGCGGACGTCGCGGCGTTTTCCGCGGCGTGGCGGCCCTCTGGCGACGAGCAGCGCACGCGCGTGCAGGTGTCGGCTGCCGTATTCGGCAAACGCAACCGGGATCGTCCCGTACTCCCGCTCGCGACGACTTCCGACGACCTTCCGCAGACGGCGACTCCAGTGGGACCACCACCGTCGTGGGCACCTCCGTTCACCTTCGTAGTCGGCTATGCCGTGGGGACAACCGTCGGGTTTGATATCGCTTCTACGAGCGGCTGGTTACTACAGGGCAGCTACACTCGGCAACGATCTCGCGATGCACGTGATGGTGTCATTCGGCCCACGCCGTGGGACGCCCCGCATCAACTCACCGGATTGTTCGGCGTCCCGCTCGGCCGCAAGTGGCAGTTCACGATGGCGGGGCAGTTTCGAAGTGGACCGGCGGTCACTCCCATCGCGTTGACCGTGCTCAACCCATTCTCGCAAAGCTACGTGCCACGCTACATCCCCGGTGAACCGCTCACGGCACGTGCCCCAGCCTTCTTCCGCGCCGACATCGGTGTCCAACGCAGTTGGATCGCTCGTCGCGCAACGTGGGTCGTCTCAGCGCAAGCGATCAACGCACTTGCGAGCGATAACGGCGTTCGGTACGATGGCGTTGCGGCGGCCGCGTGTAGCGGTCGGCCCGGTGGATGCACAAATAATGGCGGAACGGGTGGATTGCCTTTCCTGCCTTCGTTAGGGATTGAGGTGAGGTGGTGACCTCGCTCATGTGCAAAGCACCTGCTCGTATGCGGCGCCAACTCTCCGCGTTTTGTTTTTTCTTTGCGGCCTGTGCCTGCGGCTGCGAACCGAGCGCTCCACTGATCGCTGAATCAGACGAGCTGATGGTATATGTGGTGCTGGAGAGCTCCCCCTCAGACTTCGCACCGCAACCGATCACCGCTGTTGTCGCCCGGTCCGCGACGCCAGCCGTTGAGTTCCTGTCCGCTCACGTTTTCTCCATGCGACGGGCATCTGACGGCCGACTCTTTGATTGGCGCGAACAGCCAACGATCTCAATTGGGATAGGGCAGCTCTCGGGCAACTATGTGTTGGCCGAGGCGTTGTCCGATGTCGGCGCTTTGGGGCGTGATTCCCTGATGCCTGGGGATCGCTATGACTTGTGGGTCGAAACACGGGGTCGGACGATCACCGGCTCGGTCACCCTCCCCGGTCGTCCGGTATTGCGATTGCATCGCGGTGTTGAGCTGGACACGATTATGTGGGCGCCTGTCGCCGGTGCCGCGGCATACCGCACGCCGGATGGTCGGCTGAGTGCCGACACCATGTGGATCGGCAATCGCCAAAGCGCCGGAACACGGTACTTCGTCACTGCCGTCGACCCGCAGCTCGCTCAATACCTTCGATCGCCACGACTCGCACAATCGGGGGTCGCGGGCTCACTTGGTCTGTTCGGGGGGCAGGTCACGGTGAGTCTCAAAGTACCTCCCGACGGGGCGGCATCGGCCGCTTCTTCTGGGTCGGCGAGCGCAACACATCTTACGGAGGAAAGCGCTGCAACATCGTCGCATCTTCAGAATGAGGCGGCGTTCCACAGACAGATCTTATTGAGCTCGCGATGCCTCGCTACTGCGGGCTTGCTTGAGCGCGGCGGGAGCAAAGCTGAACGGGAAGCTGGAGTCAAGCGGGAGTCAATTTGTCTTGCCTCAGTTAAAGGTGACTCCCACTCGCTGCAGCTCTGGAGCAAAGGCGGAGTTTATGGACCGCTGTAGCAGGAAGCCCTCGAAGAAGAGCACCCATTTTCAGCAACCGCTGCAGCCGCACGAGCATTGGCATGTTAATATCACTACCTGCGTATTCCGGTCAAAGCGGGACCTAATCCCGATACTGTCCAGTTAGGATGACGGCCGCCGGGACCAGTACTTCGCGGGCCGATGCCGGACAATGACGTGGATGCCGGGCCCGTGGGAGCGCGCCAACTGCGGCCTCGTGCATGAGCGCGCGCGGACTCGAGGATCGACGTCACGAGGCGATAGCGCGTGGCGGGCGTCGGCCCGCCCGCCACGGTGTACTCGACCACGCGCACCGCTTGCGGCGTGCGGGTGCGGCTCCGGCACATTGTACGGCGTGCAGTTGCTCCAAGTCCAGGGGCTTGCCGGGACAGGCCGAACCCATCCTCGCGGCGAGCCCGCCATTACGTTCCCGCATGCGCACGGCACAATTCGCCTTCCAGACGTCTCACGAATCCGGGTCCGCCCGACTCGGCACCTTTGTCACCCCGCACGGCGTGGTTCAGACGCCCGCGTTCATGCCGGTAGGAACCCACGGCGCAGTGCGCGGCCTCTCGGTGCATGATGTGTCCCGCGCCGGCGGTCGCATGGTGCTCTCGAACGCGTATCATCTGTACCTGCGGCCCGGCGACGGCATGGTGCGTGCGCTCGGCGGACTGCACGCGTTCACCCGATGGTCTGGACCGATGCTGACAGACTCGGGCGGCTTTCAGGTGTTCTCGCTCGCGAAGCTGCGCACGGTGCGCGAGCATGGTGTGGAGTTTCGCAGCCATCTCGACGGATCGCTGCATGAGTACACACCCGAGCGCGTGATGCAGATCGAGCGCAACCTCGGCGCCGATGTGATGATGCAGCTCGACGAGCTCATTGCCGGCGGCGGCGAGTACGCGGCCTCGCAATCGGCCATGGAGCGCAGCCTGCGCTGGCTCGAACGGTGCAGCACCGAGTTCGAGCGCATTGAACGCGATGGACGTGAGCCGGGACTCGTGCTGCCGGCTGTCGAAGGAATCACTGACGCACATCCTGACGACGAACGTCGCGCACCGCCGCAGGCACTCTTTCCCATCGTGCAGGGCGGCGTACATGAAGAGCTGCGTCGCGCTTCGGTGCGCGGCATTCTGGATCGCGGCGACTGGGCGGGCATCGCGGTGGGCGGGCTGTCCGTTGGTGAAGCCAAGGCGGACACCTACCGCACCATCGATGTGTGCGAACCGCTGCTGCCGCGCGACAAGCCGCGCTATCTCATGGGCGTGGGCTTTCCTGACGATCTGGTGGAAGCGGTGGCGCGTGGTGTTGACCTGTTCGATTGCGTGGCCCCCAACCGCATGGGACGTGACGGCACAGCGTTCACGCCCGACGGGAAGATGCAGATCAAGCAAGCCGGGTATCGCACCGACCGGCGGCCGCTCGTGGCCGACTGTCCATGCGAGGCCTGCACGGAATACGATCGTGCGTACCTGCGACACTTGTTCACGGCGAGCGAGCCGCTTGGACAACGATTATTGGCACTGCACAACACGGCGTTTGTCATTGGTGTGATGAGCGGTGCGCGCCGCGCGCTTGGCAAGGGAGCGTTCGAGAGTTGGAGCACGGAATGGTTGGCGCGGTATCGTCGGAATGCTCCTGAGTAACCCTGCGGCC
>JBBQNT010000111.1:0-11714 GCA_038330215.1 Gemmatimonadales bacterium | reverse complement strand
GTGAGGCCGCCGTCGGTGGACTTGTAGATGCCGCCGCCCGGATCGATCGAGTTGCGCGAGTTCGGCTCGCCCGTGCCCGCCCAGACCTGCTGCGTATCGGACGGTGCGATCGCGAGCATGCCCATCGAGATCACGCGCTTGTCGTCGAACGTCGGACGCCACGTGATGCCGTTGTTCGTGCTCTTCCAGATGCCGCCGCCTGCTGCGGCCACGAACACCGTCTTGGACGGGCTCGGAATGCCGACCACATCGGAGAGTCGGCCCATGAAGTTGCCCGGACCGACGTTGCGCCATTTCATGCCGGCGAGCGTGGCGGAATCAATCACCTGCGCGGAGGCGTTTGTGATCGGATGCAGCGTGAGAAGACTCAGCGCGAGCAACGCGCCGCGGGAACGGAGTCGTGAGGGGAGCATCGGCTTGACGATTCAAGGAGAGAAGACGGGCACAGCGCCCATCGCGCCAACGTAGCGCGGGGGGTCTGGAGCGGAAAGGTCGTGCCCGCTCTGCCTGCTTACGGTTTCGGGTCCTCGAGCGTTAGCAGGAAGCGCTTGCGATCGAGCCCGCCGCCGTAGCCCGTGAGCGAGCCATCGGCGCCGATGACCCGATGGCACGGCACAATGATGCTGATGGGATTTCTGCCGTTGGCGAGCCCGACAGCCCGCACCGCGCTCGGTCGTTCGATGTGCCGCGCGAGTTCGCTGTACGACCACGTCGCACCATATGGGATGTGCGTAAGTGCCTGCCACACGGATTCCTGAAAACCGGTGCCCGTGGCGGCCAGCGGAATCTCGAATGATCGGCGCGAGCCACCGAAATACTCTGCGAGCTGCTCGCGCGTGCGATCGAGGTGCGCGTAGGTCACAGCGTCGCCGGATTCTTGCGTGGCATCACGCTCAATCCAGTCCGGCTTGATCGCGTGCGCGAACAAGTGATCACCTTCGCCGCGCGCAAAGAGCAGGTGGGTGAGGCCGAGAGGCGTGGCAGCGATGAGCAACTCGCCCACAGGACTGTCGAAAACTTCGTAGCTCGTACTCATGCCATGATTCCCCGTTCAATGTTCCTTCCGTTTTCGCGCTTTCGCGCATTTGCGCCTTCGCGCCTGCGCCCGCGCAACCTCGACATGCGTGAGGTGACGTGATCTCCCGTGAACGCCGGCGCCGCTCACGACAAGCTCGCCCACAAGTGCATCGCCGCGTACGCACGCCACGGCCGCCACGACTCGGCGCGTGCCTGCAGTTTTGCCGCGCTCATACCACCCGCTGCCTTTCGCAGCGCAAGATCTGACGCCGGAAACGCATCAGGTGCACGCAGCGCGCGCATGGCCACGTACTGCGCCGTCCACGGCCCGATGCCGGGCAGCGCCGTAAACGTTTCCTCGAACGCGCGCAGATCGATGGTGCCTGTGAACGCATCATCCAGTGCCTGCACTTCGCCATCGGCCACGGCGCGCGCCATGCGTTGCAGGCACATTGCGCGAGCGAGCGGCAGACCCGTACCCGCGATCAGCGCGATCGGCGCGTCCGCGAGGCGCGCGGCGCTGATGGGCAGGTGGGTGAGCGAGCTTTCATGTTCGACTCCATCAGATGAGCCACGTGACGACACATGCCCCGCCATCGTTGTCGAAGCATTTGCCGTTGCCAGCGGTTCGTACACCGCCTGCACGAGTCGTCCGGCGAGTGTCGTCGCGCCTCGCACACTCACCTGCTGTCCCAGCACCGCGCGAACGGCCAGCTCAAACGCATGCGCCGCGCCTGGCACACGCTGACCGGGTCGCTCAGCTACCGAACGCGCGAGCAGCGCATCGTCCGCCAAGTGCGACGCGATTACCTGAGGCGATGCATCGAGGTCGAGCAGTCGGCGCAGTCGCGCCAGCACCGGCACCAGCACTGGCAGCAACGAGAACGAAATGTCGGCAACCAGTCGCCCGCTTCTTCCCTCCGTGCCAATGCTGACGATTCCCGAGTGCATCACGGTCGGCGAGGAGCGTGACGCGATCTGCATGACTCGATGGTATCGCGAGTCTACATGCTCAACGCCGGGGATCGCTCGTGCACTCAAGTACGCGCACATCGACGGCCAGTCGAACGGTTGACGCGGTACGAGCGCAACACGCACGCTGTCGGGGTCTGTTGGTATCGCACACAGCGTGCCTGCACCTCCGAGTGCGCCGACACCTGCCGCCGCCTTACCAGCGCTCCGCAAATCGCCGGGCGCGAGGCGATACCGTTCGCGAAAGAGTGCGTTGAATCTCCGCACGCTGCCGAATCCGCTCGCCAGAGCCACCGCGGAGAGTGGCAGCGATGAATCTGTGAGCAACTGTTTCGCCGTGAGCAGGCGACGCGTTTGCGCGAGCGCAACGGGCGAAGCACCGAACTCGCGCTCGACTACGCGCCGAACGTGCCGCGCCGAAACGCCAAGCTCCGCCGCGAGTTCGTCCAGCGCCCCGTCGTCGAGCGCTCCGGCAGCGATGCGTTCGCCCGCCTCTACCGCGCGAGCACGCACAATGTCGACGCTTGCAGTGACACCCGCTGCCGCGCGCGGTGCAGCAACGCCAGACCTGGCGCGCGAACCCTCGTTTCCGCGAGCCACTGCGTCCGCCGGCGGCGCCAGTTCCGGACGGCAGCGCAGGCACGGGCGAAAGCCTCGCCGTTCCGCCGCCGCGGCGCTCGCAAAGAATCGGCAACGCGATGCGCGGGGTGTGCGCGCAGGGCAAATGGGGCGACAATAGATGCCGGTGGTCGTCACGCCCACGAAAAACGCGCCGTCGAATCGGTGGTCGCGGGCCGACAGCGCCCGGTAGCAGTGCGCATCATCCAGTTTCATGCTGCATCTTACCGATCGGCCGTCCAGTCGGCTGGCCGTTTTCGGACTTCGAGGCCAACCCGTCAGCCTATGCGCCGCCACACCCAGTTTCTGTCGTTCGCGCTTGCTCTCACCGCGCCTGCGCTCACACCACTGCTCTCCGGCTGCACGACCGCGACCACCCGTCCGGCCGCGCCCATGCCTTCGGCCGCGCCGGTGTGGCGCTGGAGCGTCGATCCGGCCGTCGCCGACAGCGTCAGCACCGAGCACCTCGCTCCGGGCGTGCGCTTGTACCGGCTCGTGAACTTATCCGTCCCCTGGCGCGCCGTCGTGCTGGACCTCGACCTCACCGGCTGTGTCTCGCTGCGCGCACTCAAGGGCTCGGCGACCGCTGTAGGCCGACAGACCACGAGCGCTCTGCTGGCGGGCATTCCGCCAGGCGAGGGCCCCGTCGCCGCGGTGAACGCCGACTTTTTCCTGTTCGCGCCGCCCGGAGTGCTCACCGGCGCTCATGTAGAGGGGGGCGAACTGTTCACCGGACCTGGCGAGCGGCCGGCGTTCGCGGTCGACAGTGGCGGCCGCCCCTTCATTGGTGTGCTGCGGGCGGGCGGCACCCTGCGTTCGCCGCGCGGCTCGTGGCGGGTGGCAAGCTGGAATCGGCCGGGTGCGAACGGTCTAGGCGTAGTCGACGCGCGGTGGGGGCAACCGCTCGATTCCACGGCGGGCCAGCCGCGCTGGCGGCTCATCCCCATACCCGGTGGCGCTCGACGCTACGTGACTTCGCCCGCGACCGACGGCGGGCAGGCACCGGGCGACACCCTGCTGTTGGCCGGCACGGATGCAGCGGCGAACGCCCGCCTCATCGCCGGCGACACGCTGACGCTTTCCCTGTCGCTCTCACCCATCGGCCCGCGCGAGGCCGTGGGCGGCTTCCCGATGCTGCTCATCGACAGCGCGCCGCCTGCCGGACCCGTGAATCAGGGATCGGAGAGCTTTCGCGGTCCCAATCCGCGCACGGCAGTTGGCATCGGGGCCAACGGAGAGCGCCTGCTGCTTGTGGTGATCGACGGTCGGCAGCCCGGCGTCAGCGCCGGCGGCACCATCGACCAGACCGCCTCGTTGCTGCGATCGCTGGGCGCGGTGCACGCGCTCAACCTCGACGGTGGCGGTTCGTCGGCGATGGTTCTGGCCGCGGGGGTTGGACGCCGTCCGTCAGCCGCCGCAGCCGGGCCTTCACTTGTGAATCGGCCCTCGGACCCCACCGGAGAGCGCGCCGTGGGAAACGCCCTTGCTGTGCTCAGCACTTGCGCCAGCGGAGCTCGGCAGCCAGACTAACTCTCCACTGAGGTATTTCGTCACAGGGACGATTTGTCACGAGATCGCCGGTTCGGACAGGTCATACGCGGCTTGTCACGTGTATTCTCGGTACATCTCGCCTCAGCGCTGGGCCCGAATCGCGCGTATTCCGCATTTTGCGGGTTGCGTGCTCGGGAGTTCAATGACAGCTTTGCGCTCGGCAGCGGGACAGTTTCGTTGCTTCACGGATACCCATCGTCGCTTGACTTCACTTTCCTGTCTCGTGCCCCGGTATCCGGCTCCCACCTCCACGAGAGAACAGACAATGGTTCCTTCTCCGTACGGATCACGGCTCTGGCGTGCCGTGTCCTGCTCCGCGCTGCTTCTGGCAGCGCCAATCAGCCTGGCTCAGGCGCAATCCGCCGTGATCAACGGAACCGTGACGGTGCTCGGGTCAACAACCCCGATCAGCGCCACGATCGCGATCCAGTCGCTTGGCGTGAGCACCACCGCCAACGAGCAGGGCCGTTACACGCTCACCGTGCCGGCCGAGAATGTGCGCGGACAGAGTGCCATCATCACCGCGCGTTTCATCGGCTACGAGCCGATCACCCGCACCATCACGCTCAGCGCCGGTGCGCAGAACGTCAATTTCGAACTCAAGTCCGACCCGTTCCGCCTCAGTGAAGTGATTGTCACCGGCACCACGGACGGTCAGTCCAAGGCCAAGATTCCATTCTCGGTGGCCACAGTCAACGAAGCACAGCTTCGTGACGTCCCGGCCACGTCGCCGGTTGCTGCCCTCGCCGGAAAAGTCGCTGGTGCACGCATCGCGCTCGGCACGGGTAATCCCGGCTCCGCGCCGGCGATCCGTCTCCGTGGCTCCACCAGCCTCGGCGTTGGTAACTCCACGCCGCTCATCATCATCGACGGCGTGATCACGCGCTTCTCCATCGCCGACATCGACGCGCAGGACATCGAGTCGATCGAAGTGCTGAAGGGTGCCGCCGCCTCGGCGTTCTATGGCTCCGACGCCGCCAACGGCGTGCTGGCCATCACCACCAAGCGTGGCAAAGACATCGCCGAAGGCACCGTGCGCATGTCCATCCGATCTGAGTACGGAACAACCGATGTCGTGCGTTACGTCCCGCTCAACCAGTCGCATAACTTCCTGGTTGATGCGAGCGGCCAGATCGTCGAAACGAGCCCGGGCACGCGTGCGCTCGATCCGGACGGCATCGCCGACAATCCGTATCCGACCACCGGCATCAACCGCGCCCGCAACCAGCTGCAGGAATGGCTGCAGGACGGCAACTTCTACTCCACGAACTTCCAGCTCGGCTACCGTGGCGGCAGCACGAACCTGAACTCGTCGTTCACCACCGACCACAACAGCGGCATCATTCCGTTCCGCTCGGGTCAGTTCCGCCAGTCGGCGCGCATCAACGTCGACCAGCGCATCAACAGCAAGGCCGATTTCGGAACGTCGCTCACGTATACGCTCAACAACAACGACTACGATCCGAGTGACAATGATGGTTGGTTTTCCCTCCTGCAGGCGCCGCCCGACGTAGATCTGGCCAACCCGAACAACGATCCAAGTCAGGTGAAATACTATCCGCGCCTGCCGGGCTTCGTGCCCAACGCGCGCGGTAATCCGCTCTATCAGCTTGCCAACCAGGAATACAAGCTGCGCCGCGAGCGTCTCCTCGGTTCGGCCACCCTGCGTTATCGCCCGGTGGAATGGCTTCGCCTCGACGCCCAGTACGGTACGGACCGTTCCAACCGCGGTCAGGAAACGTACAACTTCAAGGGCTACCTGACGGGCGACGGTGTCGAATCGCCTGGATCGCTCAACATCTTCCGCGCCAACGACGTGGCCGAGAACATGCAGGGCAACGCGATCGTTACCAAGCAGTTCGGCGAACTGCTCTCCACGTCGCGTGTCACGTACCTCGCGGAAAAGCAGACGGCCAGTGGCGTGTCGGCATCCGGTAACAACCTCACCGTTGTTGGCGTGCGCGACCTCGATGCCATCGACCCGCTCAACAACAGCGTCGGCTCGAGCACGCAGGAGATCTACAATACGAACGTGTTCTTCTCGCAGGGCTTCGACTTCCGTGACAAGTACATCGCTGACTTCCTCATCCGTCGCGACGGCTCGTCGCTGTTCGGTGCAGACAATCGCTACGCCACGTTCTATCGTGTGGCTGGCGCTTGGCGAATCAGCGAAGACTTCCAGATGCCGGGCATCCAGGAACTGAAGCTTCGCGCTGCGCGTGGTACGGCGGGACTTCGCCCCAACTTCGCGAACCAGTACGAGACGTACTCAATCAGCGGTGGTGTCATCTCCAAGGCACAGCTGGGTAACCCGAACCTGCGTCCGGCGCTTCAGACTGAAGATGAAATCGGCCTCGAAGTGGCGTTTGCCAGCAAGTTCTCGGCCGAGCTCGTGTATGCCTCGCGCAAGACGGAAGACGCCTTCTTGAACGTGCCGCTCTCGCTGGCTCAGAACAACGGCTTCAGCACGCAGGTGCAGAACGCCGCCACCGTGAGCGCGAAGACGCTTGAACTGCTCTTCCAGGCCAACCTGGTGGATCGTGAAAATCTCGGCTACAACGTGACGTTGACGGCGGATCGCACGCGTCAGCGCATCGACTCGCTCGGCCGCGCTCCGTATCGCGTAAACGCTGGCGGTCAGAGCCAGAACGTGTTCTACTACAAGCAGGGCGAAGTGCTCGGCGTGATCTACGGCAAGCGCTGGCTGCGCACGCTGGACGAGATCTCCGCGCAGGGCCTCGACGCATCGCTCTACACCGTCAACAGTGACGGCTACCCAGTGCTCGCCTCGAGCCTCGGTAAGGGCAACGAACGTCCGGTGGCGTTTGTCGACGAGAATGGCAGCGACCAGGTCCAGATTGGTAACGTCAACCCAGAGTTCTCGTTCGGCATCGCGCAGAATCTCCGCTTCAAGCGCTTCTCGGCCTACGCCCTCATCGACGGCGTGCGTGGCGGCGACATCTACAACTTCACCAAGCAGTGGATGTTCCAGGACGGCCGTCACGGCGACCTGGACCAGGCGGGCCGCCCGTTGGCCGAGCGTCGTCCCAACTCGTGGTATGGGGGCGGACTGTATGACGGCCTGAATGCAAACTCGTACTTCGTGGAAGACGGATCCTACGCGCGTCTCCGCGAGTTCAGTGTTGCGTACAACGTCGACCCGAACCTGCTCTCGCGTATCGGCCTCGGCACGTTTAATCAGGGCATGAAGATCTCACTGGTTGGCCGTAACCTGCTGACGTGGACCAACTACACCGGCTTCGATCCAGAAGCCACCTCCGGCGGCGACTTCAACTTCCGTATCGACGGCTTCCGGTATCCGAACTTCCGGACCATCACGGCCATGATCGACGTCAGCTTCTGAGCCGAACGTGATCCCTACCAGGAGAAACTCCTTAATGTCTCAGTCCTTTCGTAGCTGGCGTGGCTTGAGTGTTCCCGCGGTGCTGCTCTTGAGCAGCGCATGCGTGGATCTCGACGTCACCAATCCCAACAATCCGGACGTCGCCCGAGCATTGGCGACGCCGGCGGACGTGGCGCGCGTCGCCGAATCGTCGATCAACTCGTGGTATCTCGGAACGACGCACTACGAGCCCACCATGGCGCTCCAGGTGACGGCCGATGCGGCCACCGCGAACTTCGGCAACTTCGGCATGCGGTTCAACAATCTGGAACCGCGCATTGCCTACAACAACAACTCGGCCAATAGCGACGAGTTGGTGTCCCGTCGTCCGTGGAACAATTCCTACGCTGCGCTCGGTGCCGCGAATGATGCGCTCCGTGCCATCGACATCGCAGGCATCGTGGTGCCCGGTGCTGACAACACGGAGAAGGCGCGAGCTGCGGCGTTGTTCGCGCAGGCCGCGTCACTGCAGAATCTGTCCATGCTGTGGGATCAGGCATTCGTGGTCACCGAAGACACCGACCTCCTGAGTCCGCCCCAGCTGCAGCCGTACACGGAAGTCCGCGTTGTGGCGATGGAGAAGTGGGACGAGCTCATTGCGCTCACCGCCGGCAAAAGCTGGGTGTTGAATGATGGTGTGCTTCCGATCGGCGTACCGACCTCGGGCGTCATGCTCAACCGCATTGCCAACACGATGGCGGCGCGCACCCTGGTGTACAACGCCCGCACTGGGGCCGAGAACACGGCCACGAACTGGGCGCGCGTGCTGACCTACGCCAACAAGGGCATCACCGGCACGGGCCTCACGGACATGAACTTTGATGTTGTCTACGACGACAACAACTGGTTTGACTTTGTGAAGCTGTACGGCAACCTGCATTCGTGGACGCGTGTGGACCAGCGCCTCGCCAATCGCATGTCGCCGAACATCCCGGTCAAGTTCGCGGGCATTCCGGCACAGCCGGTGGCGCAGCCGATCGACAACCGCATGGGCGTTGCCAATCTGCCCTGCGGCGGCAATCCGGAGAGCTGCCTCGTTGGCATCACGAAGGATTACGTTGATCTGCGGACGACGATCGGTGACCCGGCGCGTGGTATCTACATGCAGTCCACCATCTATCACCGCCGCTACCGGGACAAGAGCTTCGCCGTCCCCGGCCCGTCGCGTCTCGGACCGGTGCCGTTCGTCCTTGCGGCCGAGAACGATCTCATCATCGCCGAAGCGCTCGCGCGCACCGGTGGTGACCTGAGCCGCGCCGCCGCGCTTGTCAACAAGACGCGCGTAACACGTGGCGGATTGGCCCCGGTGGCCAGCACGGCTGCCGCCATTCTCGCCGCCGTCGACTACGAGCGCGATGTAGAGTTGCTGAACACGAACGGATGGGTTCCGTTCATGGACGGGCGTCGCCTCGGGCGTCTGCAGCCGCGGCAGTGGCTCCATCTGCCGGTGCCGGCCGTTGAACTCGAAGTGCTCGGCCTTCCGGTGTACACGTTTGGCGGAGATGCTCCGGACAAGTAAGCAGCGCGGCCTGCCTGTTGTGGCAGATTGACAGAGGGCCCATCGCTTCGGCGGTGGGCCCTTTGTGCTGGCCGGGTGCTTCATGCACCTACACCCAGTGCACGCGTGTGGCATGACAGTTCGATTCATCGACAAGTACCGCAACAAAAACGGGCCCCCGCCTTGCTGGCGAGGGCCCGTTCGAACTTTACTGCCTCATTGCTCCTTCGTCAGTCAACTTCCCCGAAGATTCGCGCAGGCGATCACGTCACGTAGCGTATCGCCGCCGCGGTACACGTTCACGTGGTAGGTCGCACCCGCCGGCATCACCAGTGCCACACCGTCGCGGTTCACCTCGCCCTGACCCATGTTGCTGATCTCAAGCGCGGGCATCTGCGAGACAGGAGACATAGGCAGTCCGCCACTGCCGCAGCGGCCGGGTACCACACCCCACGTGAGCACTTCACTCGACTGCACGTTCGTGTTCAGACGCATCTGCACGTTTGTGCGGCTGGTGAGCTCACGAAATACCAGACGAACCGTCCCGTAGATGCGCTGCTGCGCTTGCATGCCAACGGAGCCGGTATTCTGCTGCACTGGGCGGAAGTCGCCGCTGTAAGAGGTCGCGCCGGTTGCGTCGATGGTGGCTGGCGCTGCATCGTCGCCACCGGCGCTCGGCGAAACCTGAGGTGTGCTGGCGCAGGCGGCGGTCGCCAGCGTAGCGAAGACCAAGACATTGCGTGCTCTCATGGCGATCTGCTCCTGATGAGTGGACATCTGCATCGAACTATTCCATAGGAGCGAAAAATAACGCTCGCGCATGCCTCACGTACCCGCCAACAGGCCGCTTGTCCCGCCATTCAAGCGCCGATATCTGTGCGGCACGCTACGCTCGACTGAATCCATTGCTGCGCGCCTGCGTAGATTGAGGCCATGAAAGCTCTCGCTGCCGCGCTTGCGGTGACGCTCTTCGCCGCGCCCGCGCCGGTGTTCGCCACGCTTAATGCTGGCCTGGACGCAGCCCTGCAGGCGCAGCAGCCTGCGCTGCCCGCGCCGCGAGGCTACGTGAACGACTTCGCCAACGTGATCTCGGCCGAGGCAGAGGCGCAGTTGGAAACACTCGCGCGCATTGTGCAGACGCGCGCCGGTGGCGAGATCGCGGTGGTCACGCTGCCAAGTCTCGAGGGACGTCCGGTTGAAGAAACCGCGCTCCGGCTGGGGCGGGAGTGGGGCGTGGGCGCACAGGCTGCCATCGGCGATGCGCAGCGCAACGCTGGCACGGTCATCCTGCTCATCCCCAAGGAGAGCAGCGACGACGGACGCGGCTACTGCCGCATCGAAACCGGCATGGGCGCGGAGGGTTTCATCACCGACGCGACCTCGGGCAGCATCTGCCGCTCGGCCACCGACCGGTTTCGTGTTGGCGACTACAGCGGTGGACTGCTCATAGCGACCTCGGCGGTAGCTGAAGCTTACGCGGGAGAGTTTGGTTTCGAGCTTGCTGAGGGTGAGCTTCCCGTGCAGCGCTCCGCGCGGCGCGAGCCCGGATCCGGGTCCATGATCGGCTCGCTGCTGCTGCTGGTGTTCTTCATTTGGCTGGCTAGCCGCGGCAGTCGCAGCGGCTGCCTGCCTCTGGCGATGGCGTCGACCATGGCCGGTCCGCAGCGCGGGCGCCATCACGGAGGATTCGGCGGCGGCTTTGGCGGCGGCGGGTTTGGTGGTGGTGGTGGCGGGTTTGGTGGATTCGGCGGCGGCGGCGGTTTTGGCGGTGGCGGCGGTGGTTCGAGCTGGTAAGCCGTCGCTCTTTACTCACGACCTGGCCCTTCTATGGCACAAATGACGCTCGACGACCTCGTGGGACAGCTACGCCAGATGCACGGCGGCAAGCTGCGCTGCGTGCTGTTGTACGGGTCAGCAGCGGCCGGCGAACAGGTGCAGCGGCAGTCCGACCTCAACGTGCTCGTGCTCGTGGACACGATCGAGCCGCTGCAGCTCGAGGCGCTCGGCCAGACGGCACGCGCCTGGGAAGACGCCGGCAATCCGCCGCCGCTCGAGCTCACCGTGGACGAGTGGATTCGGTCAGCCGACATTTTTCCCATGGAGTACGCCGACATCCTGGAGCGTCACCGGGTGCTGCACGGCGAGCTGCCGGACGTCGCGGTCGCCGTGAAGCGCTCCGATCTGCGCCGACAGACCGAGTACGAGGCCATGAGCAAGGTGCTGCGTCTCAGGCAGGGCATCATGCGTGCCGGACAGGATGTGAAGCAGCAGTTGGAGCTGTTGCGCGCCAGTCACAGCACGCTGATGGTGGTGTTCCGTGCTGCGGTGCGCACGACTGGTGAGCCTGCACCGCGCGAACGTGAGGCGCTCATCGCGCGCGTCGCGGAGTTGGCCTCGCTGGATGCGACGCCGTTCGTGCGCGTAATGAAACTCGTGCGCGGTCAGGGCGAAGTATCAGGGAAGGAGGCGGAGCAACTGTTGTTCGGTACGCTCGCTGGCATGGAGCGCCTCACGGCGTGGCTCGACGCACACCACAACGATCCGGACTAGATGCAGCGCGACGTGGCGCACCGAGCCGCGTGCTGCGGAATGACATGCTGGTGTTGGTCGCAGTGTTCACTTGATGTTGTCTACATGTTGTCCCTCTCGAGGAGT
>JBBQNT010000110.1:0-11778 GCA_038330215.1 Gemmatimonadales bacterium | reverse complement strand
CGCAACTCCTTGGACGGCTTGAACACCGGCACCGGACGGGCGGACACTTCGACGGGCGAACCGGTGCGCGGGTTGCGGGCCATACGCGTCTTGCGCTGGCGGATTTTGAAGGTGCCGAAGCCGCGCACCTCGATGTTCTTCTGCTCGGCGAGTGCGTCCTTGATGGCATCGAGAAAGGAGTCGACGACACGAGCGCAATCCTTCTTTGAAATCGTCGGACCGGCGGTCCGGGCGATGCGCGCCGTGACGTTTTCCACCAAATCGGCTTTCGTCATGAGCTCTTCCAGAGGGCAGCGCGCCTTGAAAGCAACGGCGCGGGAGGCGAGTCGGGCGGGGAGAGAACAACGTGCCCGATTCGCCTGGGAGCAGCGAACCTACGGCTTCAGCTCGCTGCAGTCAAGTACTTGGGGCGCAAGCAGTTGGGGCGATTACACGCGAGCCGACTTCAACGCGTCGAGAAACTCGTTGAAGTGCGGAATCGCGTCGTGCGGGCCGGGTGCCGCTTCGGGGTGATACTGCACACCGAAGATGGGCAGCGACCGGTGTCGAAGCCCCTCGATCGTGCCGTCATTGAGGTTGACGTGCGTGACCTGCAGTTCCTCGGCGCCCGTCACACCCTCGGCCTCCGAGCCCGCCACGGCAAAGCCGTGGTTCTGCGAGGTGATGAGGACCTTGCCGCTCATCAGGTCCTTCACCGGCTGATTCCCGCCGCGATGTCCGAAGGGCATTTTGGAGGTGTGTCCGCCGAACGAAAGGCCCAGCAACTGGTGGCCCAGGCAAATACCGAACATGGGCGTACCCTGCTCCGCCAGCGCCTTGATCGTGGGCGGTGCGTACGTCACGGCCTCCGGGTCGCCGGGACCATTCGAGAGGAAGACTCCGTCAGGCTCGAGGGCGAGCACGTCTTCGGCCGAGGTGTTCGACGGCACCACGGTGACGCGCACTCCATGCTCGTCGAACAGTCGCAGGATATTGCGCTTGACGCCGTAGTCGATGGCCACGACATGATACGGATTCTGCGCGTTGCCCCACGCATACGGCTCGCGCGTGCTGACCACAGATGCAAGATCGAGACCGACCATTGACGGGCAGCCGCCGAGCGCGGCGAGCGCCTCGGCATTCGGCGTTGTGCCCGCCGCGATGACACCGCGCATGACGCCGCGCGAGCGCAGGTGCATGGCGAGCCGGCGCGTGTCCACGCCGGTGAGCGCGGGAATCGACGCCTCACCGAGCCAGTCCTGCAGCGAGCCCGTGGCGCGCCAGTTGGAGTAGGTGCGCGAGAGTTCACGCACCACCACGCCGGCAACTTGCGGCCGCGCCGATTCCGGATCTTCGGTATTGACGCCGTAGTTGCCGATCATGGGTGAGGTCATCACCACGATCTGCGCGTTGTACGACGGATCGCTGAACACTTCCTGGTAGCCGGTCATGTTCGTGGTGAACACGACTTCGGCGACCGTTGGTGTGGCCGATCCGACGAGTCGTCCGAGAAAAAGGGTTCCGTCCTCGAGGAGGAGGAACCCTTCGGGAGGCCGCGTTCCCACCGGCTCTCTTACGGTCAGTTGTTGGGCGTCGGCGCCGGCGGCTCAGCCGTCGGCGGCGCTGTGAGCGGGAGCGCGGGAGCGGCGCCACCAGGAGCGACCGGGGCCGGCGCTTCGACGGGTGCAGACAGGCGATCGAGCACGGAGGTCGGCACAGCCGAGCGCGCGGACATGAGCTGCAGGATGAACGCGAGCGCGAGGAAGATGCCGCCGCACCACCAGGAGAGCTTGGTGAGCAGGTTGCCTGCCTGACGCGTGCCCATGAACGAATCCGACGACGAACTCGCGCCACCAAAGCTGGCCGCGAGGCCACCGCCCTTGCCGGCCTGCAGAAGAATCACCGTGCCGAGCAGGAGCGCGTCGAGAATGAGAAGCGTGAGGAGCAGCGTATACATGTTCGCGAATCGGGAAGCGAGACCGGCGGCTGCAGGCGCTCGAACAGCGAGCGTCCGCGCAGAACCATCTGAGCCTCGAAACTTGTAGGGTTTAGGGGGTGTTTCGCAAGGGCCAAGGCTAGCAATCGCAATCGATTGCGTGGACGCGCACGTGCTCGGCGGCGTCCCGGTCGCGCCACACGCCGTACACCCGATTCCCGGCAATGGCGCTCACGGTCAGGCGCGACGGCATGCGCAGGGCGCCCAGCCGGGTGCCACCTCGGTCAAACGCCTGCCACGACTTAGCGAACGTTGGGTCGTCATCAAGGTCGTAGAGGGGCGCGTCGCGGTCGTAGGGCGCCGTAGTGGCGCTCGTGGTCGCCTCGCCGATCCGAGTGTCTCAGGCTTCTGCAGAAGGATTGACTTGGGAATGAGATCGCGAGTGCTCGTTCCATGTTTGGTTTGAGTAGCGGGCGTTTGTGCAGGTGCTGGGACAGAAGCGCCAACACGCGAATGCGCGAAGGCGCGAAGCACTGCTAGCGGTGAACTGCACCAAGGGCCAGCGGCGGATTCGGACCCTCCCAAGCTGTTCTTGGCGCCTTTGCGCGTTTGCGAATTTGCGCCCGCTGACTCTCTGGCGCGACCATAACCGGCGGCGAGCGCCTGACTCCGAAGCCGTTTCTGCGACGATCCTGACGGTCGAATTCGCACCGCCGAGTTCGATGAGGTTAACGGCCGACGCCACACCAGCGTCAGCGCACCCGTTGGAATGCGGCAATGACACAGCCACTTGCGGCAGAATCACGTCATCACTCGTACGCCAATCGAGAGATCTCGCAACGCGCTTCGCGTGTGGGGCTGGCGATGATGGGATTGGCGTTGCACATACGCCTCGGCAACCCCATGCCCTCGCATGTGCTGTTTCCAGCGTACGTCGCGCTGCTCCTCGCGACCCGTTTTTAGTGTGAAAACTCCGTACGCGTGATCGCACTCCACCCATCAGCATCCAGGCTGGCCCCACCGACGAGCAGTCCATCAACATCAGGCGACGAGAGCAATGCCTCGGCATTCCCGCGATTCACCGAGCCGCCGTAGCAGATGGGCACGGCCCCGGCCTTTCCGCCGATTCGTTCGCGCAGCGCTTCGCGAAGCACGGCGTGAATGGTCGACGCGTCGTGCGGCGTTGCTGTGCGACCCGTCCCGATTGCCCAGACCGGTTCGTACGCCAGCGTGATCCCAGCCAACTCGGCGTCGGTGAGTTCGGCGACGCCGGCCACGAACTGCCGAAGCACGACCTCTTCGGTGTTGCCCGCCTCGCGTTCATCGAGCGTCTCGCCCACGCAGAGCATGGGGACGAGATGCGCGTCTATTGCGAGCCGGAGCTTCTTCGCCGTCACCTCGTCGGCTTCGCCAAAGACGTGACGTCGCTCCGAGTGGCCCACGAGTACGGCGCGGGCGCCGGCATCGCGCGCCATCGACACCGAGTTCTCACCCGTGAACGCGCCGTGTGATTCGGCGTGCACGTTCTGGACGCCGACAAGGACCTCGGCTCGCTCATGCAGCGACTCGACGACGGCCGCGAGCGAGAGCGCCGGCGGAAAAAACATGAGCGTGCGATCGTTCTGCTTTGGTGTCTGCCTTAGAAACCGCTGCATGAACGCACGTGCGTCGGTCGGGCCGTGGTTGAGCTTCCAGTTGGCCGCAAAAATTGGAGTGCGCAGCACGTATTACTCCTGATCGAGCGCGGCGACTCCGGGAAGTTCCTTGCCTTCCAGAAACTCGAGCGACGCGCCGCCACCGGTGGAAATGTGAGTGAGCCGCGATTCGAGGCCGGCTTCGGCAATCGCCGCCGCCGAATCGCCGCCACCAACGATGGTGGTGGCGCCGCGATCGGTGGCGTGGGCCATGGCGTCGGCGATGGCGCGCGTACCCTTGTCGAACGGTGGCTGTTCGAACACGCCCATCGGTCCGTTCCAGAGCACTGTCTTCGCCCGCTCCACCTCGGCGGCGTAGAGACTAATCGATTCGGGACCGATATCGAACATGGCTTCGCTGGAGAGAATGGCTTCCCGCGCGACGACGTGCGCCCGACCACTGTCCTTGATGCTCGGCGCGACCATCGCATCGATGGGCAGCTTCAACTTGTTGCCGGCGCGCTCGAGCAAGTCGCGCGCCATGTCCACACGATCTTCTTCCACAAGCGATGAACCCGTTTCCAATCCCATCGCGCGGAAGAACGTGCACGCCATCGCACCGCCGATCAGCAAGCGATCCACCTTGGGAATCAGCGCCTGGATGACGTCGATCTTGCCCGAGATCTTGCTGCCGCCGAGTACGGCGACGAATGGATGATCGGGTGTTTCGAGTGCGTCGCCGAGGAACGCGAGCTCGCGTTCCATGAGCAAGCCGGCGACCGCAGGGCGCACATACTTCGTGATGCCCGCCGTACTCGCGTGTGCGCGATGCGCCGCACCAAACGCGTCGTTCACGAATACATCGCCCAGCTCACCAAGTTGCTTCGCGAACGCGTCATCGTTGGATTCTTCGCCGGCGTGAAAACGCGTGTTCTCCAGCAGCAGGACGCTGCCGGGTGCGAGGGCATTGGTCGCGGCGACGGCTTTGCTCCCCACCGTTTCCTCTACAAACGACACCGGCCGTGGCGCGAGTGCAATCTTGAGGCGTTCGGCCACCGGCTTGAGTGAATACTTTGCATTGACCGCGCCGTCCGGGCGACCAAAGTGCGAGAGCAATACGACCTTCGCCCCACGATCAGCGAGTGCATTGATCGTAGGGAGCGCCGCGAGAATGCGCGTGGCATCGGAGACGTGCCCACGCTCATCAAGCGGCACGTTGAAGTCGACGCGCACCAGCACGCGCTGTCCCTTGACTTCGGCGTCGGTGAGTCGCCGGATGGTGCGTGCAGTCATCTGCGAATCGTGGTCAGAGTCGCGCGCCAACGAAGCGCAGCATATCCACGCAGCGGCTGCTGTAACCCCACTCGTTGTCGTACCAACCGGAGATTTTCACGAGCGTGCCGTTGATGACCGTGGTGCTGAGTGCGTCAAGTGTGCACGACGCCGGGTTGCCTACGTAGTCCACCGAGACGAGCGGCACTTCGCTGTAATCAAGCACACCTTCAAGCGCTCCGGACTCGGACGCCGACTTGAACGCCGCGTTCACCTCTTCGACAGTGACCGCGCGCTCCACGACGCACGTGAGATCGGTGAGCGACACGTCGGGCGTGGGCACGCGCACAGCGATGCCGTCGATGAGACCCTTCACTTCGGGAATCACCAGCGCGGTGGCCTTGGCGGCGCCCGTCGTGGTTGGAATCATGGAGAGGGCGGCAGCACGGGCGCGGCGCAAATCCTTGTGTGGCAGATCAAGGATGCTCTGGTCGTTGGTGTAGCTGTGAATCGTGACCATGCTGCCGTGCACGAAGCCGAACGCATCACGCACCACTTTGACCATCGGCACGAGGCAGTTCGTGGTGCACGACGCATTCGAGATGATGTGGTGCGATGCGGCGTCGTACTTGTCGCTGTTGACGCCCATCACGATCGTGATGTCTTCATCGGTGGCGGGTGCGGAGATGATGACCTTCTTCGCGCCGGCTTCCATGTGCTTCTTCGCGTCGGCGGCCTTGGTGAAGCGACCAGTCGCTTCGAGCACGATATCCACGCCCAGAGCTTTCCACGGCAGCTTGCCGGGCTCGCGCTCGGCGAGCACCTGGATGCGATCGCCGTCCACGGTGATGCTGTCCTCGTCGGACGAGACCTGACCGTCGTATGTGCCGTGCACGGAGTCGTACTTGAAGAGGTGCGCGAGCGTCTTCGTGTCCGTGAGGTCGTTGATGGCGACGAAGTCGAGGTCTGCGACGCCCTGCTGTTTGGCGGCGCGAAGCACCTGACGCCCGATGCGGCCGAAGCCGTTAATGCCGACGCGAATGGCCATGGAGTTCAGTCCGGATCCGAAACGTGGGACGACCGATCGCCCGAATCGGGCGCCCGACCGAATGTGAGATAGCTGAGGATGCGTGCGCCGCCGGCTGTGAGAGCCGCGGCGGCAGCGTTGAGCGTGGCCGCGGTCGTGATCACATCGTCAACGAGCACGAGATGGGCGCCACGCAGCCTGGCGCTTGCACCGGAGACGGTATCAAACGCTCCGGATACGTTGCTCGCACGCTCGGAGGGTGTCAACCGCGTTTGAGTACCCGTGTCACGCTGCCGACACAAAACATCGTCCCAAACTGGTATTCCCCAGTGCGCGCTGACGCCGCGGGCAAGCAGATTGCTCTGATTAAACCCGCGTTCCCGCTCGCGCGAGGCGGCGAGCGGAACCGGAACCAGCGCCACGCGCTCGAGCTCCACATCAGCGGGAAAGGCGAGTTTCGCCATGCGATCGGCCATGCCGTCGGCGGTGCGCGCCCAGCCGCTGTACTTGAGCGCGTGCACGATCGCGCTGCCGGTGCCGCGATCGAGTCGGGCCGCCGAGCGCACGGCGCGCACCATCGCCGGCAGCTTCAGGCACCAGCGACAGGTGGCGAAGCCATCGCCATCGTCGCTTGCCGCGAGGCGCACGCCAGGCAGCGGCTGGCGGGGATGACCGCAGCGTTTGCACGTTGGATCCGGGAATCGTTCGCAGCGTGCCCAGCAGGTGCCGCACACGACGCCGGCAGTGTGCGGTGAGAGCAACTGCTGGCAGACGGCGCAGGCACGCGGCAGCAGCAAATCGACGAGTCCGCGGGCGGCGGATCGCCAGAGCGGCGGAGCGCCTGGTGAGCTGGACGTGGCACGCGTCATCGGCCGAAAGGCCTTGATTCGAGCGCATCCCACATGGCGTCCCGGTCTGGTGCCACGCCGAACCAGCATTCGAACGCCGCCGCGCCCTGCGCGACCAGCATGCGCAGGCCGTCTTCGGCGCGATGACCTCGTGCGCGGCAGGCGAGCACCCAGGGGGTTTCGCCTGCGCGGTAAACGAGGTCCAACACTACCGCGTGTGGTGCGAGCGACTCGACGGCGATGGGATGCTCGTCGGACGAAAGGCCGATCGGTGTGGCGTTGATGACGAGGTCCGCATTGCGCACGGCGTCGGCGGCTGTATCAGCGATGGTGGTGTTCGCGCCGACAGGCGAACAGTCAGACGGATTGGGTGACGTGGCGAGCCTTGCGTGTGAGGCGAGCGACTCGGCGCGGGAGCGGGTGCGCGCGAAAATGCGCAGTTCAGCAACCGGCCATGCCTCAAGCGCCACGAGCACACTCGCGGCCGAGCCGCCGGCGCCGAGCAGCGCCACACGGTGCGGAGTGATGCTCGCGCCGAGAACCGTGGAGATCGCCGCCGACACTCCCGCGACATCGGTGTTGTGTCCAACGAGTGCACCGTCGCTATCGTACCAGAACGTGTTCACGGCACCAACCCGTTCGGCCAGCGCCGTACGCTTCTCACACAGAGCGAACGCCGCTTCCTTATGCGGAATCGTGACGTTGCCCGCCGCATTGCTTCGCGCCAGATCGCGCAGCACGTGTGCGAGATCGTGGGGCGCTACATCATGCGCGATGTAGTTGACGTCGAGCCGCGCCGCCGCCAGCGCCGCCTGCTGAAAACGAGGCGAGAGTGAGTGCGACACCGGGTGCCCGAGCAGCACGAGCTCGCTGGGCGCCCAGGGTGCGCGGTCGGTCAGCATGACAGCGCGTTCAGCGCGCTGGTGGTTCGCGGTCGTTCACTATGCGGTCCAGCGTCGCGTGCACGAGTGCCGATAGTTCGTCGAACGTTCGACGATACATCACGAGATCACCGCCGTACGGATCGCTGATCGCCTCGGCCTCCTGGTCGTGCGTTCCGAACGCCGTGAGCAAATGCGCGCGCGCGCCGCCGCCCAGTTCGTGCACGCGCTCGATGTGCGACGGGCCCATGGCAAGAATGACATCCCCGCCCTCCACGATTTCCGGCGTGAGCATTCGTGCGCGATGTTCCGCGAGATCGATGCCATGCTCCATCGCCACGAGCAGCGCACCGTCGGATGCGGACGCGCCGTCCCACGCGCTGATGCCCGCACTGCCCGCCGAGACATCGACGATTCCGCGCTCGGCGATCGCGTGACGCGCGATGCCTTCGGCGAGCGGGCTTCGGCAGGTGTTTCCGGTGCAGACGAACAGCAAGTGCATGCGAAGCTCGGGGAGAGGAATGACGGTTCAGATATTGCCGACGAGATCCGGCACGCACTCGCGCAACTCTGCGGCCGACAATACGCCTGGACGGATCACGCGCGCACGCCGCCCCGTGCAGTCCACGACTGTGGACGGCTTTGATGGCGCGAGTCGCCCGCCATCAAGCACCATAAGCACGCCGCGATTCACCGTGTCTGACCACTGAGAAACAATCTCGGATGCGGCAACGGCAGGCGGTACTCCCGGCCGGTTGGCGCTGGTGGACGTGATTGGCTCACCGTACGCCTTGAGCAACGTCTGCAGTCCCTCGTGTGGTGTCCAGCGCACCGCTACTCCGCCCTCGGGGCCGCGCAGCCGCGACGGCACGCGATGATCACCGCCCGGCAGCACGAGCGTGAGCGGACCGGGCCAGAATCGTGCGGCAAGGTTGGCCGCACTCGGCGTGAGGACGAGGCCGAGCCGGTCAAGCATCGTGCTGCCGGCAATGAGTAGCAGGAACGGCTTGGACGGCGGCCGCTGCTTCATTCGCACGAGTGTTTCGACGGACTCGTGATCCACGGCCGTGCCGAAGCCGTACACGGTTTCGGTGGGATAGGCAAGCACGCGCCGCTCCGCCAGGTGATCGACGACGCCTCGAATCGCGCTCTGGATCTCCGCGGGCGACCAGAACGGAACGGTGACTGCACCATGTCGCATGACGCCTCCGGGACCCGCTAGTCGGCCAGCAGACTGAGCGCTTCAGCGCGCGCGAAGTCCGCCTCTTCGGTGATCTTGAGCGCGCGTTCCGATCCGCGCACGACGACGACAGGTTCGCCGAGTCGTTCGCAGAGTCCTGCGTCGTCGGTTGCGCCAAGGCGCTCCGCTCGCGCTGCGACATGCGCGCGCTCGATCATCTCACGCGGGAACGCTTGGGGTGTCTGCGCGCGCCACAAACCGGCGCGATCAACCGTCTCGAGAATGTGCCCGTCTGCGTCAACGCGCTTGAGCGTATCCACAACAGGCAGCGCGGCTACCGCCCCGTGTCCGAGGCGCGCCTCAGCGATGACACGTTCGATGGTCTCATCGGTGACGAGCGGGCGCGCGGCATCGTGCACCACCACGATGCGCACTTCCTCAGGCAAGTCTTCGAGACCGTTGTACACCGACTCGTGTCGTTCGCGACCACCGACGGACACGAGCAAACGATCGACATCGCACTGAAAGAGCCAGGGTGGCGGATCGGCGGCGTAGGCCTTGGGCAATACCACCACAACCGTGGACACGTCGGCACGCGTCATGAACGTCTGCACGCTGTGCAGCAGCGCCGGACGGCCCACAACCCAGCGAAACTGCTTGAGTTCGTCGCTACCAACGCGCGAACCGGAGCCGCCGGCGACGATCACCACGCCGACATCGCGCGGCGTGGTGGAGTCATGCGTGGGTTCGGTCTCGTCGCGCGCGGTGAGCACCGGGGGCGGTATGATGCGGCGCGGCGGCGTGGGTTGCGACGGCTGTTGCGAGGCCGCTTCAGACCCTGTCGCCTCTCGCTGGTTAAACATCGTCGTCATCCTGCGCGCCAAGCTCGTACGCGTCGTCGGGAATCGGCGCCGTAGCGGCATGCCGTCGACTGCTTCCGGACGCCACGGAGCCCGGCTTGCGCGGTGAGCGCGGGCCGATGGTCTGCATGAGCACGTCGGCGAGCGTCTTGACGCCGTGCACGGTCATGCCAGCCGGTACGCGTCGCGGTACGGCGCGTTCAGAGAGATAGGCGTCCGTCATGCCGAGTTTGGTAGCTTCCGCGAGTCGGCGCTCGACCTGCGTGACGGCGCGCACTTCGCCGCCCAGTCCGAGTTCACCGAGGAACACCGCGTTCGCTGGCAACGGTCGATCAGTGACGCTGCTGGCGATGGCAACGGCAATGGCCAGATCCACCGCCGGTTCCTGCACACGCATGCCGCCCACGATGTTGCAGAACACATCGAGATCAGCGCAGGAGAAACCGCCGCGCTTGTCGAGCACCGCGAGCAACAACGCAAGGCGCCGACCATCGATGCCATTGGCGACTCGCTGCGGCGTGCCGAAGCCCGCGCGCGCGGCCAACGCCTGCACTTCCACCAGCACCGGACGTGTGCCTTCCATGAGCGCACACACCGCGCTGCCGCTGGAGACATCCTCGCGATCACCAAGGAACAGCGCGGACGGATTCGCCACGGGCATGAGTCCGGTGGCCGCCATGCGGAACACACCGATTTCATCGACGCTGCCGAAACGATTCTTGGTGGCGCGAAGAATGCGGTGATCGAGCGAACCTTCGCCCTCGAAGTACAGCACGGTGTCGACAATGTGCTCGAGCGTCTTGGGGCCGGCGATGCCGCCGCCCTTGGTGACATGTCCGATCACAAACACCGTCACGCCGCGCTCCTTGGCAAAGCGCATGAGCCGCGCCGCACACTCGCGCACCTGCCCGACATTGCCGGGCGCGCCTTCGAGCGTATCCGTGTGCACCGTCTGGATGGAATCGATCACGAGCACGGCCAGCGGACGCGCGTCGTGCGCATCCGGTTCAGCAGCGGTCGCCAGAATCGTTTCCAGCAGCGTTTCCGTGACGAGGGAGACGCCCCCAGCCTGCTCACCCAATCGTTCAGCACGCAGCTTCACCTGCAGCGGTGATTCCTCACCGGAGACGTACATGGTGCGCTGTCCCGCTGCCTCCAGACGCGCGGCCACCTGCAACAGCAGCGTGCTCTTGCCGATGCCGGGCTCACCGCCCACCAGCACCATCGCGCCTGGCACGATCCCACCGCCGAGCACGAAATCGAACTCGTCGAGTCCGGTGCGCCAGCGCATGGATTCGCTGCCCGTGACGGCCTCGAGTCGCACAGCAGCTGCGGCAGGGTGCGTCCGCGCCTGATCCCGCGCGCGCTTGGTAGCAGGCGCTGCGGCAACCGGCTCTTCGCTGAGCGTATTCCACGCACCACACGAATCGCATCGACCGGACCACTTGGCATGATCCGCGCCACATTCGGTGCACCGATATACTGACCGTACGCGTGCCATCATGACTCAGTACGGCGGTTCATCGCCGCCCTTGACGAGACGTGGGCCGCTGCCGTATCCGCCACCCGGCGGGCCATCCTGACGCGCGCTGTAGTTGTCGAAGCGCGTGTAGTGCTTGTGAAAGTACAAGCGCGCGCTGCCGATGGGACCGTTGCGCTGTTTGCCGATGATGATCTCGGCCTTGCCCTCGAGACTCGGATCCTTGAGACGTCCCGTTTCATCGCGTTCGGCGTACACTTCCTGCCGGAAGATGAACATGATGACGTCGGCGTCCTGCTCGATGGCGCCCGATTCACGAAGGTCGGAAAGCAGCGGTCGGCCCTTGTCGTCACCGGTACGCTGTTCCGGGGCGCGGGAGAGCTGCGAGAGCGCGATGACGGGCACGCCCAACTCTTTCGCGAGCGCCTTGAGGCCGCGCGAGATCTGCGATACTTCCTGCTGGCGGTTTTCTGATCCCGCCGGTCCCGACATGAGCTGCAAGTAGTCAACGATGACGAGGTCGAGGTTGCTTTCCGCCTTGAGCCGCCTGGCCTTCGACCGCATCTCCAGCATGCCCAGACCGGGCGTGTCGTCGATGTAGATCGGGGCGTGACTCAGGATGCCGGCGGCCTGCGCCAGGCGAGGCATGGCCTCGTCGAGCGCGCGCCCACCTTTGCGAAG
>JBBQNT010000109.1:0-11963 GCA_038330215.1 Gemmatimonadales bacterium | reverse complement strand
AAGATCGGGGAGGTCCGCCGGCGCACTCTCGCAATGCGAGTGCGCCGGACGGCGGTCTCGAGCACACGCGTGAATCGCCCCGTCGCGACTCGCGCTGTGCTGCTCGGCGGGTGCGTTGCCGTCGCGTCCGTCCTCACAACGGGCTGCGAGAGTCGGAGCGCGCCTGAATTTGCTGAGGCGTCAAGTTGGCAGGAAGAGCCATTGCCGCCTGAGCGCGTTGACCGGATGCTGCTCGACTCGATCGGTGTCGTGCCACTCGGTCGCAGCGCGGAAGAAGCGCCTGCGAAGGTTGTGGACGTGGCCATCTCGTCCGCCGGAATCGCGGTGATGGATGAGCAGACCATCTGGAGGTACGCATCCGACGGCGTGCTTCAGTGGCGGTTGCAACTCAGGCGAGCGAGCACGCCCTCTCTGACTACTCCGCAGAGTATCCGCTGGTGGGGAGATCGACTCGTCGCGATCGACATGAATCAGCGGCTTGGACTATCCGTGGTTTCTCCTGACGGAACGCTCTCGTCGCTTGGCCCCGTCCATTCCGCGGCAAGCCTGGCGAGCCTTGAGGTGGTGTCGAGTGGCTTCGTCGTCACGTCCATCGGAATGGACGACGACATCAAGAGTGGTGGCGCGCGATTCGCCTTCGTGCTCGACTCGACCGGAGCGACTCGACATGCGGTGTGCGATTTTCATCCTGCGTACAGTGAGAGCCTTGGTAGAGGAGGCTACTTCGGATATCATCGCGGATTGGGCGCGCGTGTGCATGACAGTCTCGTGTACTGTTTTCAGGCGTTGACGCCAGTTGTACAGGTCCACGATCTACGCGGTGATCGTCGCGCGCCATTGCGTGTGGCGCCTCCGTTCTATCGGCGCGGCGCAGATGCGCCGGCTAGTCCGAATCAGGCGACTCTGAACCGGTTTGCTGCCACATGGACGGAGCACGCCGCCTTCTTCCCTCACGACTCCGGGTTCGTTTCGGTCTACAGCACGTTCGACACCGAGGCGAATGAACGGATTTTCCTGTTGTTTTCCTGTCGTCTGCGGGAAGAAGTCGCCGAGGGCTGTCGCACGGGTCGTCTGCGAGACCGACCGTACCTGCTATTGCCGCCCGACACGTTGGTCACCGTCGACTACTCCGGCGATGACGCATCGCCCGTTCGACTTCGGTACCTTCGACTCCGGTGACCCGCCATGCGTCGGTGCGTCGATGGGTGACGGGGGTGGTCGGATTCCTTGTTGGCCTGTGCGGCTGTGAGCGGGCACCAGCACGCTCGCCGCTGGCGATCCCGACCGTCGTGGATAGTGCGGGCGTGCGCCTCGTGGACTTCGATAACAATCTGCCGGATGAACGGAACGAGGCACGGTCGTTCAACAGCGCCGCTGCGTCCTGGCGATTTTCCGGCGGCGCTACCGACGCGCTGCATCGAGTAGCCGGCGCAGCGTTTCTTGACGATGGGAGCCTCGTGGTCGCGCACGCGAGTCTCCACCAGGCGATTCTGCTTGATTCACTGGGGAAGGTGAAAGATGTCGTCGGGCGGCTTGGGAGTGGTCCAGGCGAGTTTCGGGCACTTGAGGGGCCGTGGCGTTTGCGGGCTGGCCGGTTCGGCGTGTACGATGCCATCGCGCGGCGTCTTTCGGTGTACGCTGCGAACGGCGCGCTGGATCGGATCACGAGCGTGCGAGCCGAGGGCCTGCCGCCAGATGCGTCGCGTCTGTGGCGAATACTCGGGGTGACGGAGGATGGCGTCGGCTTGTTCTGGGCCGACGGGCGCGCTCTGCCGCAGTCTGGAATGGCTCGACCCCCAATGTGGGTGGTTGCGATCGATTCGCTCGCGGAGAGCCGGACGATAATCGGGCCGGTACCGGGCTTGGAGCGCTATGTCATGCCAAGCGTCTCGGACGTCATTTCGTTCGGCTTGTCGGTGCTGGCCAATCGCCCACTCGGAGCGCCGTGCGGGCGCGACCTGCTGTTCGCCGACAACGCAAGGTACGTGGTGTCGTGGTTCACCCTGGCGGGTGTCGAGACGCAGCGGCTTCGTGTGGTGAGGTCGACGCAGACCGCCGATTCAGTGGACTATGCGCGTTCGGCGCAGCTGCAGTCTCCAGGTCGCGAGGTGACGAGTGGTGAACTGGCTGCGATGCGCGCGATGACCCCAAGCGGTCTCGTGCCGATGCTTCGGTCGTTGCGGTGCGATGAACGCGGCGACATCTGGGTCGAAGAGAGTCCCCGCGGCGAAGATGGCAATCGCCGCGTGCGCGTGTTCACGGCCGATGGTCGGTATCAGCGAACCATAGCGCTCGCGATGAAACAGCAACTCCTCGATGTGCGGCGCAACAAGGTAGCGTTGCTGGTCCTTGATTCGGATGGAGCTGAGCACGTCGAACTTCACACAATCGCACCACTGTAAATCCGGGAGCGTCACGATGCGCGTTCGTCAGCGCATCAGGTTCGGTGCAGGACCTGGGCGCCCCGAATCGCTCCCCGGTAGCGCGAACGGGATCCGCTTCACTGCCACCCGCGCGAACGTCGGACCGATGCTGGTGCACGGTCGGCTGGGGGTGGGGCTGCGTCTGCGGTGGTAGCGCTCGGCAAATGACACGAATGCGCGACATCCTGCGCGTGTCATGGTAGCGGACTGCCCGGCGCAGCATAGTGCCAGCCATGAAACGATCAGGGACAGCTGGCCACGGTTGCGGAAACGATGCATGTGGTTCCTTCGACGTCGAAGGGTGTGCGTAAACGAGGGAGTGTTATACAGATGACGGTTGGGGCCCATTTCTCGTCACGCATCCGGAAACGGCACGCCCATTGCCACAACCTTTGCGAGCCGCGTGACGGTGAACTGGGATTTGCGGCTCTATTGTTGAACTCGAAGGATCAGTCGGCACGCGTCTCCCGCGTCCTGCTCGGCCTGGCAGCCCTCGTGATGGCTTCGGCCTGTTCGACTGATCGCCTGACGGGACCCACGCCAGACGTCGAGCGTCGGGACGGCCTGCTGAGCGGCACAATCTCCAGTCTGACCGGCCTGCTGACCGAAGTCACCAGCGTGCTTCGTCACGCGCCAAACGAGACGCCGATCGTGGTGTCCAAGACCTTTACCAACCGTGGCGGAGAGCTTCGCATCCCGAAGCTGGGCTTCGCGCTGGTGGTGCCGGCTGACGCGCTTCCGGGCACGTCGCTCACAATCACCGTCACAGCACTGCGCGGAAACGCGGTGGCATACGACTTCGCGCCGCATGGTACGAAGTTCCGGAAGCCGCTCAGCTTCCGTCAGGATCTGAATGGCACCACCGGACTTCTCGGGCTGCTGCTCGACGAGCAGCTGAAGGGTCGATACTTCAAGAGCACGCGCAGGTGAATACACGTACAGGCGAAGCCATCATCGACGAGACGATTCCGCTGCGCGTGCGCGACAACATCGCGATCTTCGACATTCATCACTTCTCCGGCTATCTGGTGTCAACCGGCCGCAGCGGAACGAGTGCACGGTGAGGCGACCGTCTCGAGTGAGCAGCCTGGGATCGAATGGCTACACCGCGGTTGTTGATTGAGAGGCAGCTGGACTGAGACACTCGGTCGCCGTTCGACGACATGAAGGCAAACGGGTCGCGCGTGACGAACACTCGTCGCGCGCGACCTTTTGTCTTGGAGGGGTACGTCATTCTCCCCCGCCTGATACGCAATCTGTCGGATCGATGGTGACGCGGAACCGCTGCACGTTGCATGTGCGCAACCGCGCTCCGCTCACCATCACCAGAGGATGCCGTCATGTACACGTTCACCCGGTCCGCTCGCCACCACTCCAGCCGGCGAGCGTCGCGAATGGAATGTGCCCCCAGCTACGCCGCCCTCCTGCTTTCATCGCTCGCGCTGGCCTCCCCGACAGCAAGCGCGCAAGCACCCGGCCCGCTGCCCGTGGCCTCGCTATCGGAGGGCGCGCGCATTCGTGTCACCCCATCGCACAGGATAGCCGGGCTGCAAGCCGACGGCATGGTTATCGGTACAGTGCAGCGCGTAACGTCCGACTCGATCACCTTTGCCACGGCCGCGTCTGCGCCGATCACGCTGGCGTTTGCGCAGGTTGCGGCGCTTGAGACGAGCGAGGGCACCCGTCGGCGCAGAAAGCGGGGCATGAGTCTCGGACTCGCGGTCGGCGCGCTCGGCGGCGGGCTCCTGGGCCTCTCGGGCGGCGACGGCTTCATCTTCTCCGCAGAGGAAGCCGCGGTAATAGGTGCCGCCATGTTCGGCGTCATGGGATCGGTCGCGGGTGGACTGATCGGCCTCGGCGTCACGAGCGACGTGTGGCGGCCCGTCGTACGGTTTAGCTGGTGACTTCCAGCTACTGAATCGACGCCCTCACCCCGATCGGCCGATCCGCCTCGAAGTCGTACATCGTCAGCCGCCGAAGCCGGTAGTACGCCACCCAATAGCCGCGCAGCGCCTGCAGATACGACTGCAGCGCGCCGTCCTTCTCCGTCTGCGCCTGATACAGATTGTCGATGCCGATGCGACCAATCACATAGCGATTCTTCGCCACATCGAATCGCTTGGTACCCACTGTATCGGCCTTGGCCGCGACATCGAGCAGGCGTTCCGCGAGCGACAACTGCAGCGCGGCGAAGTGTGCGTCCTGCGCGGTCTGCTCGCGTGACTGCCGGCTGGTGAACTCCTGGCGCGAATGTTCAGCCTTCGCAGCCTCGATCTGTCCGCTGCGCACGCCCCACTGCCACACGGGAAGCTGCACGCCGAGCGAAAAGCGCTGCGCCTGACGCAGATCCTGGTACACCGCACCGGCCTCGGCACCTGTCTGGTTGAAGCCGACGGACGCTTGCAGCGACGCACCAGGCCCGGTGCCGTAGCGCGCTTCGGCGATGCGTCGATCGGTCTGCACTTCGTTGAGCTCCAGCTCCTGCAGCGCCGCGCGATTGCGCAGTGCCTCACGCACCGCCAGCGCCGTATCGGCGACGATGCGCGGAATCTCCACCGGAACGACAAGGCGAACGGGCGCACCGATGGGCAGGTCGAGCGCGAGACGAAGCGCGGCCAGCGTGCGGTCATGCTCGAGACTTGCCGCGTCCACCGCATTGCGCGCCCGCAGCAAGGCCAGCTCACTCTGCAGCAGATCGTTCTCGCCAATGCGCCCCACCTGGAAGCGTCCCTCATTGAGCGTGTAGAGACTGTCATTTACCGCGAGGTTGGTCTGTGCATTCTCCAGGCCTACTCGTGCATTGTAGTGATCGAAGAAAACATTCGTGGTGGCAATCGCGATCTCCTCGAGCGATTCGGCAAACGACCGCTCGGCGATATCAATGCGCAAATCCTGTTCACGATTGTCCCAGCGCTGACGGTTGGGACGGAACAGGTCCTGCCGGATCCCCACGAGCAGCGGTGTGGACTGCCACGTGCGGAAGTCACGTTCGCCTGACACATCAAGACGCGACAGTGACGAATTCACGAAAAAGTCGCCGCCAATGAGCGGCAAGCGCTGCGCAAGCTGCATCGTGAGCGCGGCCTCGTTCTGTTGCTGCGGACGGAAGATCGTCGATCCGTCCGGCTGCAGTACCGGAATGATGGACCGATTGTATACCGGCAGATTGCCGATGAGCGAGAGCTGCGGCAGCAGCGCACCCGCGAACGCGCGATCACGCTCACGCGCCGCTCGGCGCGACGCGAGCGACGCCTTCGCAGTGAGGCCTTGATTCTGCGCACGCTCGACGGCATCGCGAAGCGTGAACTCCATGGGCGAGGGCTGCGCGTGCAGCGCGAACCCGCTCGTACACAGTGCGAGCAGTAGTGCGGCGCGCGCGTCGAGGCGCAGGGAAGGGCGGGGTAGGCGAGTCATTCGTAGCGGAGGCAGACGACGGGATCCTGTCGCGCGGCGCGCCACGCGGGAACGATGCCGAACACGAGTCCTACAGTCAGCGAGACACCAAACGCCACCACAATCGACAGCGGCGCGACGAGCGTGCGAATGCCGGCGAACTGCTCGATGCCAGCGCTGATGCCGGCGCCCACGATGATACCGGCCGTGCCACCGACCACGGAGATCAGCACCGCCTCCACGAGGAACTGCGCGAGAATGTTCTCCTGCGTTGCACCCATCGCGCGCCGCACGCCGATCTCGCGAATGCGCTCGAGAATGGACGCGAGCATGATGTTCATGATGCCGATACCGCCCACGATGAGCGAGATGGACGCAATCGCTCCCAGCACCACGTTGAAGATCGTCTTGGTGCGCTGCTCCTGTTTGAGCAGCAGTTCGGGCACGGTAATCTGATAGTCCACCACATCATTGTGACGGCGCGCAATCAGTCGCCTGAGCACATCCGCCACCTGCGGCACCGCGGACGCCTCGGTCACGCGCACGATGATACGATCGAGTTGATGCGGATTGGTACGCTCTTCACGCACCTCCGCGTCTTCCTCCTCCCCGCCAACCACGACCATTCCCTCCGCACGCGACGCCGCCTCGACTGAACTCGACGTCAGCCGCGCACGATCGCGAATGCGCAACAGCATCGCGCGCACCGGTACGTACACGTCCATCGACGCATCACGAATACCGAGCTTGTCCGCGTTCTCGCCGATCATCTGTCGATCGGCGAGCACGCCAACCACCGTGAACCAGTTGTTGCCCACCTTGATCTGCCGACCGATCGGCGCTTCGGTGGTGAAGAAACGACTTCGAACGCCATGTCCGATGATCGCTACCGGTAGTTCGCCGGACGCCTGTGCCGCTGAAAAGGACGAGCCTTGCGCAAGCCGCAGGTTGAGCAACCGAAAGTAGCTTGTGTCCACGCCCACCACTCGTCCGGATCGGCGCACACCTTCGCGCGTGATCGTGGTGTTCACCACCACCTCCCCCGAGACCGCATCGAGGCCCGGAATGACGGACTCGATTGCCGCAACATCGCCCACGCTCAACCCAGGTGAGTACTTCTTGGGCAGCTTGCTCGCTGCACCGTTGTCAGCCTCTCCTTCTTCCTGCTCCACGTACGGCGTGATGATCACGTTGTTCGTGCCCAGCAGACGCATCTGCTCCAGGATCTCCTGTTCGGCGCCTTTTCCGATCGCCAGCATGGCAATCACCGACGCCACGCCGAAGAGAATGCCCAGAGACGTGAGCCCGGCGCGCAGTCGATTGTGCGTCACGGCTTCGAGCGCCGTGCGCAGGGCAAATGCGGTTTGTGTGGTTATGCGCGCGCTGAGTGCGCGCCAGCGTTCAAGGCGCGTCACCTGACAGGCGCTGCGTGGAGAAACTGTTCGGATCGGTGGGCGGAACCAGCAGCACCTGCTCGTTCTCTTCCAAACCCGCGCTTACCACCACGTGGGTATCGTTCATCGCGCCAACGGTGATCTCCTGCCGTACGGTGCGTCCGCCGCGACGAACGAATGCGTACGACACGTTATCGGCCGTCGACACCGCTTCGAGCGGTATCGACAACACATCGGTCAGGCGCGCCGTCTCGATGATGTTGCCGGTGGTCATTCCCGGCCTGAGCGTTGTGTCCGGTGCCTTCACATTGATCTTCACCTCGAACACCTTCGCGTCGGAGTTCGGGCGCTGCTCTCCGACGTTGGCCACGGCCGACACTGTGCCTTCGAGTTGCTTGTCGGGATCGGAGTCGAGTGTGATGCGTACCGGCTGCCCCACCGCGACTTTGCGCACATCGATTTCATTGATGTACGTCATCGATTCCATCTTGGAGAGATCGGGCAGCGTCGCCACCGCTGGCTCCCACGGATTGATCTGCGCGCCGGCGCCCTTCTTCCGACCGTTCCACTCGCGCACGTAGATCACCATGCCCGACGAGGGCGCCTTCACGGTGAAGCCCTGCATCACTTCCATCACCACGTTCTGCATGCTGCGCTGACGCTCGAGGTCCGCGCCCACTTCGCGCATCTTGGCCTGCGCCTGCTCGGTGCGCGTGACAACATCCTTCCGACCCTGCAGCAGCGCACGTTCCGCGCGCTCAAAGTCGATCTCCGCCTGACGCTGCACACTCGGCGCTTCGAACTTGGCCTGATCGCGTGCGATGCGCTTTTCTTCGAGCGCCAGCTCCATGCCGCGCAGATCTTCGCGGGCTTTGGAAAGGTTGAGCGTTGAGTCGAGCATCGCCTGCTCATACTGTGCTTCGGCCTTCTGCACATTGAGCTGCGTTTCCTGCATCTTGCTCGCAAGCGTCGACCGGTCGAGCTCGGCAACAACATCGCCCTCTTTCACCATCGTGCCTTCCGGCACGATGGTGGCGATTTTCATCTGGAACTGGCCGGCCTGCTGTGCATTTGCGGGGCCCTGGATCTGAACGAACGACGAGGCCCGCAGTTCTCCCGCCGAGGTCACCGGGACCAGCAGGTCGCCGCGAGTCACAGTGGCCATGAGCGCCGAGTCGTCTTCAGGGGAGTCGGCCAGCACCCAAGCGGCCGAGAGCAGCACAAGCAGGAGCAGGGCCGCGATGGCGCGGCGGGAGCGTAGGATCTGCATGGGGTCAGGGGCGCCGCGGGAGGGATGAGATGCGTGCTTCAGGACACACGGTGACGTTTGACACCAAATCCGCGGGAAGGGTTCGTTCGGGCGGCCTGGTACTTCGGGAGAGCGGAGCTCGCTATCGCAGCGGTTGCTATCGCAACCGCGAAGTTTGGCACGAATCGATGCATGTGAGGGAGGATCTGCTGCGGTGCGGGGATTCGCCTCTACGCAGCATCGCGCAGCGCCAACGTGAAGTCACCGCTCGACAAGCCATGCAGGTACAACTCGGGCAGCAGCTGCGCGACCTCGGGCGTGCGCCGCTGAAACAGCGGGAGGATACGGCTCTCGAAGCGGGCATCGAGCCCGCGCACGCGCGGGCGCCGGACGGTGATCGTTCCATTCGGCAACGCCACCTGCCGTAGCTTACCGTGCCCGTTCCGACAGCCGACAGCCGACGGCGTCGGCGGGGCGGCGCTCATGCCGCCCCCGCCCCAGCAACTCGTCGACTTCCTCCTCGAGGACGCGCTGCAGGCAGGTTTGCACGTGCTCGCGAATGAACGCTTCAAGCGTGCGCCACGTCGGGCTTGACGTCGGCGACGGGATGTCGATCTGCATGACGGGCGGTGGCTCCTTTTCGATGCCGGGATTCTCCCGGGGGTGATTGGCTCACCCGAGAAGGTGCCACCGTCTGCCGTTCATTTCCACACTTCTTGATTGTGCCTCGCGGCGCGGTCGTGGCTGTCTTTTGGCAGCTCGGACGGTTGACCAGCTTGGTCCGCAAGCCAGAGTCTCGTTTGGCAACAAGTGCTGCCTTCACTACTCCGCCCCACGGCATCGCTTAGGAAGCAGCCATGCAAGGCTCGAGACGACGAATTGACAACGCGATGAAATTTCTCTTGACAGTGTTCGTTCCGGCTGCTACGGTCTGCCTGCGCCGACGCGCGGCAGTGGGGGTTTGGGCGCCGCCACGCGGTGAAGAGACTGACTGTTTTTTTAGTTTTGGACAAGGTTGATAATGGGCGACATTTCGTCCCGCGTTCGTTTGCGATGTTCTCGCGATGAAGCAAGGGAATGCTTTGTTGGAGCGCTGGTGTCGCGCGCTGAGGACTCGGGCACTTCGGTCTGGCGCCGAAGCCGGTTCAGTTCCGAACGCTTTGATTTTGCCCCTCGGAAATCGCTTATGTCCTTTCAGTGCACCGCTTTCTAGGTAGGCGGTGTGTCGATTCGTCCGCCGTGATGGTTTCGATCGAGTCGCCGGCATCACATGTAGAGCAGATCCAACGAGCGGCTCGGTACATGCATCCCCAAGATCGGCGCCGCCTTCGTGTGTCTGCACATCCCGCTTCAACCGGCGTTGGGCAAGTCAAAGTGATACTTGGCCTCGTCCGTCAAAAGAGGGTTGGTTGCGGCACACTTCGTCATCCGCAACGGTCACCGCATCGTAGAACGTGCGTTGGCGGTACGAGAACGGGAGCATAGTTTCAGTTTGCTTCCTTGTAGAGCTTCTCTCGCCCTTGACTACAATGCGCCTGATCCCTCGACGGAATGTGACGCGCTTCGGTCGCATTGCCGCGGTGCTTTGCCTACTTGTGCTGCAGGAGAAAGGCCTGCGGGCTCAACGCGCACCAGAACGAGTCGTTTTTGACGTAGTATCCTGCAAGTCCTGCAGGATACTTGTGACGCCATCCGTGTCTTTCTCCGGGTTCACAGTCGATGCAACCGTGTCGGAGCCACCGCTGGACGTCGCACTCGACGCTAGCGGGCGCTTCTGGATTACTTCGGAAGGCTATCTGCCTCGCATTTACTCCAGAAACGGCACGTATCTGCGTTCCGTTGGGAGAGAGGGCGGCGGTCCAGGAGAGTTCCGATTTCCAACAACCCTTGCCCGCCTACCAGGCGATTCGATGCTGGTGCTTGACCTTGACCTCCGCCGCGCGATGGTAATCGATTCGGCCGGACGAGTCGTGCGCGCGGTGGCGACGACCGATCAACTCCTCTTCCCGATACCCAACCGGTGGCCCGATGAGGTTGTGGTCTCGGCACGCATTGCCACTCCGGCCGCAGCCGGATTCCCGCTTCACATTGTGTCGTTCACCGGGCAGCAGGTGTCGGTGAAGCGTTCCTTCGGTTCGTTGCCTTCCGCGATGACGCCGCGGAACGCGCTCACTTCATACTCGGTAGTCGCAGCCGATGGGCTCGAGGGATACGTCGCCACGAACCCCGTTCGGTACGCGATTGAGAGGTGGTCCAAGAAGGACAATCAACTCTTGCAGGTACTGAAACGTGATGCGCCGTGGTTTGGCGAAGTCTCAACCGGAAAAATCGGTAATCACGACACGCAGCCGGAGCCCGCGATCCAAGCCCTCTTCGTGGACAAGCAAGGCATGATTTGGGTGTTCGTATCAGTCGCGGCCGAACGATGGCGGGAGCAGTGGAAGGACGTGCCCAGAAACGTGCAAGAAGTATCATCGCGTTCGCTCGACCGATCGAGGCTCCTGCAGACGCGGATCGAGGTGCTGGACCCCAAGGGCACAAGCGTGGTCGCCCGCGGATCATTTCCTGGGGTGATGGTTTCATCATTTAGTGATGGGCGAGTCGCGGCGTGGCAGCCGACGCTGAACGGCGAGGCTCAGCTGCGAGTACTGAACTTGGAGCTGAAGCGATGAAACGCTGGAGTGACTGAGTCATCCTGTTTTTTGTGGAAGCTGTTTTCGTGGAAGGCGAGTTGTCTCGTACTTCTACTCTTGGGCCGGAGGTTCTAATGATCGTCAAAAGAGTTGCCCTGTTTCTCGTTGCTGCCGCGATCTGGTGCTTACCGTCGGGGCAGGTCTCCGCGCAAGCGTGCAGCCCGCTACAGCTCTGTGGTACATCGGGGGGAGATCATCGGGTTTCGTGTCCGGCTGGAGGCGGAGTTCTGAACTGCCACCTTGATTGCGGCACGTGCATATATGGTGAGTGCCATCCGGGCTGCAGTATCACGTCGCTTCCTTTTGAAGGCGCGAAAGCGCCCTCGGCTGCACATTGGAAAGCTCCTGTGTGACTTGGTGCGTAGAACATTGCGAAGATTCGTCGTTCTGTCCGCTTACCCCCAACTCCATGTGCTGCGGCGCCGGTGGTTACAGCGTTGAGTGCGGCTAACGCGGACATTCGCGATGCGCGGAGAGGTCGGGTATGAATCGGAAGCGGCTCTTTGACGTAGCTACAGCTATTCTTGCCGTTTGCGCAGTCGCAACCGCGATCGCCACCGTCAGGGGTGAGTTCGACACCACCTCCACGCGACGTCCTCGCGCTTCGATCAAAAAAAACTGGCAAAGGTACGCGGACAATGGTCACTCTCCTGGCAGTGATTCGGCATCGGTGACGATCGTCGAGTTCGCTGACTTTCAGTGTCCGTTCTGTGGTAGATTTGCGCAATATGTCGATTCAATGCGTGGCTTGGGCCGCGAGCTTCGTGTCGTCTATCGGCACCTTCCCTCGCGGGGCCATCCTCACTCGATC
>JBBQNT010000108.1:0-12001 GCA_038330215.1 Gemmatimonadales bacterium | reverse complement strand
GCGTAAAGGAGCAACGTGGCGAGATCTTCTGGCCGTGCTTTCGGGCCCACTTCACGCCGTACGCCACTAGCTTGGTGCCGAGTCCCTTTCCGTCGAAGCCCGCATACACTTCCGTGTGATCCACCCGAATGAGCTTCTTGCCGATGCGGGAATACGTCATCACGCCCGCGAGCACGTCGTCGGCCATCGCGGTGAAGCGTCCCGAACCCTCGGATTCGGTGTGATGAAACTCGATTCGAGCCATGACTGGAGCATAACTTGCGAAGGTCAGTCGGGGCACCCGCACGCACCCACCAGTTTCCTTCTGAGCGACTCCCATGCAGCGCATCAACCGGCAGTTCGAGCTCGCGTCGCGTCCCGTCGGCGAGCCTGTGGCAGACCACTTCCGTCTGGTCGAAAAGCCCGTGCCCACGCTTCAGGACGGGCAGGTACTCGTACAGCATCGCTTCCTCAGCCTCGACCCGTACATGCGCGGCCGCATGAGCGACCGGCGGAGCTACGCGGCGCCCCAGGCGCTCGATGCGGTGATGCTGGGCGGCACGGCAGGTGAAGTCATCGAGTCGAGTTCGGAGCGGTTCTCGGTTGGCGACCAGGTGGTGGGCATGGGCGGCTGGCAGGAGTACTCGGTGGTGGACGTCACAGCGCCCGGCGCGCTTCATCGCGTGGACACGACGCACATTCCGCTCGCGGCCTACCTCGGCGTGGTGGGCATGCCGGGCGTGACCGCGTGGTTCGGGCTCAACGACATCATTCGTCCGGTCGCCGGCGAGACGGTGATCGTGAGCGCCGCGAGCGGACCGGTGGGGGGCACGGTGGGACAGCTGGCCAAGGCGAAGGGATGCCGGGCGGTGGGCATTGCCGGCGGCCCGGAGAAGTGCGCGTACGTGGTGGACGAACTCGGTTTCGACGCCTGCATCGACTACAAGGCGCACCGCGACCTGCGCAGCCTGCTCGACGCGCTCAAGGTCGCCTGCCCCGATGGCATCGACGGCAACTTCGAGAATGTCGGCGGGCAGATCCTCGACGCGATCATGCTGCGCATGAACGCCTTCGGACGCATCGCGATTTGCGGCCTGATCGCCGGATACAACGGCGAACCCATCCCGATGGCCAATCCCGGGCTGCTGCTCGCCTCCCGCCTCACTGTGCGCGGCTTCATCGTGGCCGACCACCTGGACCGCTGGCCGCCCGCCCTGCAGGAGCTGGGTGGAATGGTCGCGGCAGGCACGCTACGTTACCGCGAATCCATCGCCGAGGGACTGGAGAGCGCACCGGACGCGTTCATCGGACAGCTCAAGGGGCACAACTTCGGCAAGCAACTCGTCAGAATCTCCTAGCACATGCACAAGGCGACGCGCGTCTGGATTGCGTTGCATCTGCTCGCGGCCGTCATCGTCACGCTTCAGCAGACGGTGGGCGGCGGACAAACGAATAATTTTACGATCTTCCGCGAGAGCTTCTGGCACCTCGCGCGTGAGCAGGATCTGTACGCGCCGTATCCCGGCGTGACGTTCGATCTGTTCAAGTACTCACCCACGAGCGCGCTGTTGTTCGCGCCGTTCGCGGTGGTGCCGCACACGATGGGTCTGCTGCTCTGGAACCTCACCAACGCGGCGGTGCTGTCCTGGGGCATTGCGGTCCTGCTGCCCGGCGCAGCGGCCGCGTGGGCACTCGCCATCTGCTTTCTCGAGGCGCTGGGCGCAATCCAGAACAGCCAGAGCAACGGACTCGTCGCGGGCCTCATGATCCTGAGTGTCGTTGCCATGCATCGACGCAATGCGGGAGCCTCGGCGTTCGCCATGATCACCGGCTCCCTCATCAAGGTGTTTCCGCTCAGCGTTGGTGTATTCGCGCTGATTCCATCGAACCGCTGGCGCTTCGTCGCATGGAGCGCAGGGCTTGCCGTGGTGATGTTGCTCGCGCCTTTGCTGGTCACGCCGTGGCAGACCCTGATCGATCAGTATGCATCGTGGGGCGCCGTGGAAGCACGCGATGCGGCGAAGACCGGCATGTGGTGGCTGGGCGGACTGCTGGAGCTGTGGACGGGCCGCGCGTGGCCGCACCTGCCGCTCCAGCTGGCGGGCGCGCTATGGGTTGCCGCGAGCGCGTGGTACAGTCGCGACCACTTCGACTCACCCGTCGTGCGTCAACTGCTCGTTGCATCGGCGCTTGGCTTCGCGATCGTGTTCAATCACATGTCCGAACCGCCCACGTTCGTGATCGGATATGCGGGCATCGGCATCTGGTGGGCCGCGCTGCCACGAGCGCGCTGGCGAGACGCGCTGGTGCTTGCCGCAGTCGTGCTTGGCTCGCTCGGCGCCACCGACCTCGTGCCCAATCAGTTCCAGCGTGAATGGCACTACGACACACGACTGAAGGCCATCGTGATGTCGGTGGCGTGGTTCGCCATGCAGTACGACCTCTACTCGCTGCTCACTGCTCGCGCGAATCGTGCTGCAGGTGCACCGTGAGCAACATCGCCGACTGTTCCGTGGCGCGCACGTCGTGCGGCACATTGGGCTTGAGAATCAGGATCTGTCCGGCTTTCAGGTCGTAACGCTCACCGTTGGCGTGCACCAGCAACCGGCCTTCGAGGCTGTGAATGCTGATCGTACCATTCGTCTTGTGCTCGGCGAGCACGCCGTCCTCATCGAACGCGAACAGCACATGCGTGATGGGCGACTGATGGAAGATCGTGACCTGTCGATGCCCGTCGCGCGCCGGATGGGCTTCGGCGCGTAGATCGAGCAACGCGGCCTTGAGGTTGAACGCATGTGCGGGACCGGCGAAGCGCTCCGACGGGGCGGCACGCAGGCGATCCGGCGGGAGAGTGCTCTCGAGCTCCGGCATGTCAGTACCTCCAGGGGGGAGAATCGGGCGGGGTCGTGGTCTACTCTACCCGCTCGTCGTCAGGATGTGGCGATTCAGATGGCGACGAACGGATGCAAAACAGTCGAGCTCGCTGCGTCAGTCGCGAGACCAGACGACATCGATACCTTCGCGACCCTGCAGAGCGCCCCGCAGCATCTCGAGGATCGAAGCGGGCGCGCCATCCGTTTCAAGCAGATCGATCGTGGCGCTGTTTATGTAGTAGTCCTGGTCCGTCACCGACTCTTCTTCGAGCGATTGCACGAGGAATGCGAGTTCTTCGTCGGACAGCGTACCGATCTGGACGCCCGTGGCTTTGTCACGCAATGTGATCATGGAGATGTCGATGTCAGTGAGTGTGAAAGGCGTGCCGTCGTGACGCCTCGTCAATATACCATGGGCGAACGCGCGGGCGGTGCTCCGCCGCGACGAGGCGAACCGCTTGCACCGGGTGCCCGTTCGATGCGCGAACGCGTCGGTGCGCTGCGCAACGTGCCGCCCTTTCTTCGCCTGATCTGGCGCACGAGCCCCTGGCTCGCGTTCTCCACGCTGATGCTGCGGCTGGTGCGCGCTGCTGTCGGTGCTGACGCTGTACGTCGGCAAGCCCATCATCGATCGGAGTTCGATCCTGGTGCTGGCCGGTGGAACGGTCGAGGCTGCCGGGACACATCGGGAGCTGCTCGATCAACGCGGTCGCTACGCCGAACTCTTTGAGTTACAGGCTTCCGGCTACCGATAGTTCTCACTCGCCTGCGCGGACCCAACGCGAGAGAGTGACAGTATCAAGACAGATGACTTCACTCCGCAGGAACTCAGCCATGGCTCTTCGTCGTGTCACGCTGATCACGGCCGCGGCCCTCTTTGCCGCGGCCTGTTCGGGCTCAGCTGCACCGGACACCGAAAATCCACCGGAACAGGGCGCGCCGCCATCGGGTGACACACCGTCGCTCTCGCGTGCGGTGGTGCTGTCCAACCTCGCCAACCCGTGGGACATGGCGTTCACAAGCGACGGCACCATGTTCTACACCGAGAAATGCCGCGGACTCTCCGTGCGTCGCCCGGACGGCACGACCACGCGCCTGTTCGGCACGACCGGCTCCGCCCTCGTCGCACCGGATCTGGCGTGTCAGGGACAGAGCGGTATGCATGGCGTCGCACTCGACCCCGACTTCGCGAGCAATCGCACGCTCTACGTGTACATGTCGTCGAATCTCAATCAGAATCCGCGCACCAATCGCGTGATCCGGCTGCAGACCGATGCCGCGTTCAATACGGTGAGCGACCGCGTGGACATCATCGACAATATCGAGTTCAAGCATGTGGGCAATGCGCACGGCAGCGCGGGAGCGCATAGCGGCGGACGCATTCGCTTCGGTCCCGACGGGTTCCTGTATGTAACCACGGGCGACAATCACAACGGGGTCGTGCCGCAGAGTCCCACGCGGCTGGGCGGCAAGGTGCTGCGCGTGGACAGGAACGGCGCGGCGGCCACCGGCAACAATGCGCCGTCGGGCTTTGATGCGCGCATTTTCACCTATGGACATCGCAACGTGCAGGGCATCACCTTCCGGCCCGGAACGGGTCAGCCGTTCACATCGGAGCACGGGCCCAATCACAGCGACGAAGTCACGCCGCTCGTGCCGGGCGGCAACGGCGGCTGGGATCCACAGAACCGTAGCAACCTTACCTGCGCCGATGGTTACTGCGGCTACGCGGGCAATCCCACCACGATGCCCATGACGGACCTCACGCGCTTCCCCGATGCAATGCGGCCGTCGTGGACGAACAACAGTAACTCGCAGGGCATGGGGCCGTCCACGTTTCTTGTGGGAGACCAGTGGAAGGCGTGGAACGGGCGGCTTGCCGTGGGCATCATGGGCGGTCAACGTCTGGAGATTCTCACGCTCGATAGCGCTGGCATGACCACAGGCACGGTCACGGCCGATCTGCCTTCAACCCGGTATCGCTCACTCGTACAGGCGCCGGACGGCACGCTCTGGATCGCCACCGATAGCGGAGAGATCTGGCGCGTAACGCCCTCGTAATGCGACAGATGCGCATCGCCACCAGCGCGCTGCCGCTCCATGTGACGCGAGGTGTTGCGACGCTCGCATCACTGCTGCTCGCCGCGTGCGGCGGCGCGTCCTCCTTTCCGACGTGGCGCGACGAGCCGGCGACAGCGTACGACGCCTATGTTCGCGCACTCACCCAAGCGGGGCTCGACTCTACGGCGCTCGGGCAAGAGTGGATCGCCGCCAGCGACAGTGCGTTGCGCGCCCCGCTCGCCGCGTCATTGCCGGCGCTCGAAGTGGGCGCGTACAATCGCAGCGAAGCACGAGCGATTGCGTATCGGTTCTCCCTCAAGGACGGGCAGCGCGTCACCGTGCGTACACGAGCCGACGGCTTGCCCGCGCGGTTGTACCTCGACCTGTTCGAGGTTACGGCCGATACGCTCAATCCGTTTGTGCATCGCGCCACTGCAGACGCCCTCGCACGCCCCGACAGTGCCGCAGTCGTACTCACGCTCGAGTACGAATCGCGTGATGACGCGGACTTCGTGCTGCGTCTGCAGCCTGAACTGCTGCGAAGCGGACGGTACGAGTTGTCGATCGGTGTGGAGCCCATCCTTGCCTTTCCGGTGGAAGGACGCGGCAACGCGGCGATCCAGAGCTTTTTCGGCGTGGAGCGCGACGGCGGTCGTCGCGTGCATCATGGCATCGATATCTTCGCGCCGCGCGGCACGCCGGTGCTGGCCGCAACCCACGGCGTTGTGCGCAGCATCTCACCCAACACTCTCGGCGGGAACGTTGTGTGGCTGAGCGACGAAGTGCGTCGGCAGTCGCTGTACTACGCGCATCTCGACACGCAGGTTGTGGTGGCGGGCCAGCGCGTACAGGTGGGCGATACGCTCGGCTACGTCGGCAACACGGGTAACGCGCGCACTACGCGACCGCATCTGCACTTCGGGATCTACCGGCGTGGTCGTGGGCCCGTTGATCCGCTGCCCTACGTGCGCCTGACCACACGCGAAGCGCCGCGGCTGGCCGCTGACACCTCGCGCATCGGCGCGTTCGGCGTCACGCGCATCGCGGAGGCAACCTTGCGAGATGCGCCAAGCACGTCCAGCACCGCGCTGCGCGTGGTTGCGCGTGACGAGCAGCTGCAGATCATGGGCGTGAGTGCGAACTGGTACCGCGTGCAGTTCGGCGACGGAACCGCCGGCTACCTCTCAGCGGGTGCCGTGCGACCGGTGGAATAGCGGAAGCCGCGGCAAGCGGAAGTCGCGGCCAGCCAACTCAATGCTCCATCAACTGCTTGAAGCGATCAAGGTCCTGCTCGATTTGCGCCCGCGCGTGGTCATAGACGGGAAGGCTTGCGAAATCGTTCGTTTCCGCGGGTTCCCAACTCAGGATGACACGAACCTCTGTGGGATGATCCACCGACGTCTGGTGGAACCAGACCTCACCCGTCTGCCGCACGCTCGCGTGCGGAAGGGACTGCCACGAGAGGAACAGTCCGGGAATGTGGTCCACCAGCAAGGCACTGCTCATCTCGCCGACAGACGGCGCCTTAATTACGGCGTTCGACTTGTAGCCGGCCTCGGCGGCTCGTCGCACCTCCATGTGCGCCGCCTGACGGCGCGCCAGGTCTTGCCATGCGCGGTAGAGCGCAATTGCAGGACGCTTGATGCTGACCGAGTGGGTGATGCGCTGCTGTTGCTCGATGCTGCTTGCCAAGGCGGTGTCCATATCGTCCTCGTCTCTTCTGGCGCGGGTTGCTTTCACGCTCGCTGGCGGCTCTGCTCGAGTTCGCTGGCCGTGTGTTGTCACACAATCGGCACTCCCGTCACTTCGCGCGATTAGCCGCCCGGCTGAACTCTTCCTTCCCCTTAGGGATATCCGGTTTTGGTGTCAGATATCACAGGAATCGGACATTCTGTCACGATTTCCCTGCTGCCCCGCTCGCCGTACGCAGCGATTGTCGAAGTGAGTGGTAGTTCGGCCACGAATCCGTGTCGCGCGATCGCTCGATCGCACCGGCGAGCGTAAAGACATTGGCAGATTTGAAACTGCTGAGCTCGCTCCATTGCACCGGCATCGCCACCGGCGCGCCGCTGCGCGCACGAGTCGACCAGGGAGCGATGGCGGTGGAGCCACGCTCATTGCGCAGGTAGTCGATGAACAGCCGCCCCTTGCGCCTTGACTTGGACATCACGGCCACGAAGCGGTCCGGCTCGCGTGCCGCCAGTTCCTGCGCAATCGTCTTGCAGAACGCCTTCACCGCCGGCCACTCCAGCTCCGGCACGATGGGCGCGATCACGTGGATTCCCTTGCCGCCGGTGAGCATGGGAAATGTCTCCAGACCGAGCTGCTGCAGCAGTTCGGCGATCGTTTCCGCGGCAGCACGCACGTCGGCAAAGGCCAGCGATTCGTCCGGATCGATGTCGAAGATGATGCGCTCCGGCTTCTCGATCTGCTCGATGCACGAGCCCCAGAGATGCCATTCCAGCACATTCATCTGGACGCCCGCGCGCAGTCCTGATGCGTCGGTGAGATAGAAGTAGTCGTGCTGTGCGCCGCTTTTCTCGGTGATGGCGACCTTTTGCAGCGCATCCGGAAAGCCGCCGCTGTCGTGCTTTTGAAAGAAGCAGGTCTTCGCTCGGCCCTGCGGACAGCGCAGCAAACTGAGCGGGCGCTGGGCGATGAACGGCAGCATGCGTTCGGCGACGGCGTCGTAGTATTCGGCGAGGTCGCGTTTCGTGACGCCCTGTCCGGGGAATACCACACGATCCGGGCTCGTGAGCGTGATCGCACTGGGCGCCGCGGCGGCAGGCCTTTCGTCGACCACCTCACTGGCGGACTTGTCGTCGCGCAGCGCAATGAACGAGGGATGGCGCAGCAGTCCGTCAGTCGTGAATTCGGTGAACGCGATTTCGCCGACGAGATTGGGTGTCACCCACTTCGCTCCGCGGGCGATGGTTCGTGGCACGTCATCCACGGGCGGCGTCTTGCGTGCGCGACTATCCAGCTTTGCTTGCAGCGCCTGCGCTTCGTCCACAGTGAAGCCGGTGCCCACGCGCCCGCGATAGCGCAGTGTGTCGTCGTCATAGGTGCCGAGCAGCAGCGACGCGAACGTGTTCTTGCGGCTCGATGGCGTCCACCCAACGATCACGAACTCCTGGCGGCGACCGCACTTCACCTTGAGCCAGGAGCGAGTACGACGGCTGCGATAGGGGGCGTCGATCTGCTTTGCAATCACGCCTTCGTGGCCGTCGTGGCAGATGGCATCGAAGACATCCTGGCCGTTGCCGAGTACGTGGCTTGAGTACTGCACCGCCGACTGCGCGCCGCCGTCCCCGAGCAGCGCTTCCAGTCGCAGCTTGCGATCAAGCAAGGGCTCGGTCGTAAGGTCCTCACCGTCGATCTCCAGCGCGTCAAACGCGAAGAACGTGAGCGGTCCACCGTTGCTCAGCGCCTCGCGCAGCTTCGCGAAGTCGGTACGGCCATCGGCATTCAGCACGCATACTTCGCCGTCGAGCAGCGCGGTGCCCTTGGTGACGCGACCGAGCGGCTCCGCGAGTGCGCCGAACTGCCGCGTCCAGTCGTGTCCGTTTCGTGTGTAGAGGCGAACCTCGCGTCCGGCGAGCGCAGCAATGCAGCGATAACCGTCGAACTTCATCTCGAAGAGCCAGTGGTCGCCGGCCGGTACGCTATCCACGAGCGTTGCGAGTTCCGGGGCACGAAACGCCGGCAAGGTGCGGCGTGCCATGTCAGATTTTCATCTCGAATACTCGTCTCAGCTCGCCTTCTTGCGCGCCGTGGCGGATTTCTTCGTCGCTGTCTTCGTCTTGCTGGTGCGCGAGGCCGACTTCTTCGCTGGGCTCTTCGTCCGCGTGCCGGCGCCTCCTGATCCTGAGCGACCGGCTTCAAGACTCTTCTTGAGGGCGGCCATCAGGTCAATAACGTTCGATCCTGTGGGCGCCGATTCCGGCTCGCGGCCTACCACAACGACCTTCTTGCCCTTGGATTCGAGCTTTGCATCGATGAGTTCGCGCAGTGCCTTCTGGTAGTTGTCCTTGAAGGCCTTGGCATCGAACGGCGCGGTTTTCTTCTCGATGAGCGCCGCGGCCACTTCGAGCAGGTCCTCGTCGGCCTTCTTCGCCGGAATCTGCGCGAAAAACGCGTCCGACTTCCGGATCTCGTCTTCATAGTGCAGCGTCTCGAGCATCATGCCCGTGCCCGTGGGCTTGATGGCGACGAGGTGCTCCTTGCCGCGCAGCGCAAGCTGGCCCAGGCCCACGCGTTCTGAATCACGCAGCGCGTCGCGTATCACGCGAAATGCGTCTTCGGCCAGCTCATCGGACGGAACGACGAAATACGATTTGTCATAGTAGATCGGATCGATCTCGCAGGCGCCCACAAACTGGGTGAGTTCGAGGGTGCGGCGCGTCTCGAGCTTGACGTCGTTGATTTCCTCTTCGGTGAGCAGGACATATTCGCCCTTCTCGTACTCGAAGCCTTTCATGATCTCGTCACGGTCCACCGGGCCGACCCCAGCTACGACCTTCTCGTAATTGATGGGTTTACCAGTTGGCTCGTGAATCTGCCGGAACGACGGCTTGGCGCCGCGCTTGGTTGCGGTGAACAGCTCCACGGCGATCGAGACCAGCGATAGGCGCAGTTGGCCTTTCCAAACGGGTCGGGTTGGTGGCATGTGCATCCGTTCCGTGAAAAACGTGGTCGATCAATAGGCTACCACGTCTTCCGCAGGGCGTCACACAGGGTCTGGCGTTCGGCACGCAGACGGTTGATGACGCGGCGAAGGCGACGATTCTCGTCACGCAGCTCCGACGCGTTGGCGGTCGGGGCCGCTTCGGTCTCCAGCGCGGCGCCGGACCAATCCGACCCAAAGGTCGTGGCGCGCTCCATCATCTGGGGGTTCATGCTCGCCTCTGCGCGCCAACGCCGATGAGGACCAGGCCGGCGACAACCGCGACGCCGCCCAACCAGGCGGGGATCGTCCGCTGCTCATCCGCAGTGATCTCGAGGCTGCCCACCGATGCAACTTCACGCTCGGTCGTGAAAGTACCGCCGCGCACGAGCAGGAATGCGCCCAGTCCGAGAACCAGTATGCCGATCAGAATTAGCGGTCGCAATGCAATCTCCTTCGTCTTCCTTCTTCCATCCGATGTTCCGCAAAAAACGTGTGTATGTCACACGTGCTGCATCGTGATCCCAAGTTCGCGCCAAGGTCGCCACCGAACCATCGATCCCGCGGATGAACTTTCTGTCAACCTCAGGGGGTAGAGCTCGCCATCTTCAGCACCGTCGCCCACTCCTGTGAGGTGACCGGCACAACGGACAGTCGGCCCACGCGTATCAAGGCCATTTCTGAGAGTCGAGGCTCGGTCTTGATCTCAGGCAGTGCAACCGGCCGCTCCAGCTTCCTCACCGCTTTGAGGTCCACCATGAACCAGGTCGGCGTGTGCGGATCGGACGCTGGATCGAAGTAGTCGTGGGTGGCCTCGAACGCCGTGTGGTCCGGGTACCCCTCCTTCACCACCTCGGCGATGCCAACAATTGCCGATGGATGGGCGTTGGAGTGGTAATAGAAGACGAGGTCTCCTTTTTTCATGCCGTCACGCAGAAAGTTGCGGGCGCCCGTATTGCGGACGCTGTCCCAGCAGGTGGTCTTTTTCGGGGACGCGAGCAGGTCATCGAACGAGAACACGCCTGGCTCTGACTTCACCAGCCAGCATCGCTGCTCGCCGGGCGTCCGCGTGAATACATGGGCCCATTTGCCCTGCTCGTAGGGCATGGACTGGGGCGGCTTCTTCGCCGAAGCTTTCTTCTTGGCCGGTGTCATATCCGAAAGGGTAGGTAGCGCGCAGACCGTGCGCCAGATTACGTGGGTACTCATCCAAGGATCCTGCATGCTGCTTCGTTCTCTCCGCGTTGGCCTGGCCACGCTTCTCATCGCCTCTCCTCTGCTCGCTCAGCAACCGCCCGCTCGTGGCGGCGGTTTTCGCGGCGGCACGCAGATTCAGCCCGGCGAACAGTGTCCGGCCGGCACTACAGAAATCCGTCCACTTACCTGCATGGCGCCGGAAAGCACGCCGCCGAGCATTCTCGACTATCGACCGCGGAACACCCTGGTCGTGCCGGAGCACAAGGTGCCGCGCGCCAAGTATCCCGTGATCGACTTTCACGGACATCCGTCGTCGAATCTGGGCACGGTGGAGAATCTGGAGCGCATGGGGCGCGAGCTCGACAGCCTGAACGTGCGCCTCATGATTGCCGCCGACAACATGTCGGGCGAGCGGCTCACGCGTGCGATGGGCGTCATCAACAGCTCGCCCACGATGAAGAACCGCGTGCGCGTGCTGGCGGGCATCAACTTCTCGGGCGTCGGTCCGGGATGGGCTGAGAAAGCAGTGGCGCAGCTCGAAGCAGATGTCGCCGCGGGCGCGGTTGGTGTGGGCGAGATTTCCAAGGGATTCGGCCTGAGCATCCGCAAGGCGGACGGCACCCGGCTTCGCATCGACGATCCGGATCTCGACCCGATCTGGGAAGCGAGCGCGCGCCTCAACCTGCCGGTGTTCATTCACACCGGTGACCCCTCGGAGTTCTGGAAGCCGATCGACTTCGAGAACGAGCGCTGGCTCGAGCTCGCGCTGTTCCCCAATCGCAGTTATGCGGGCGACGGCAATCCGAGCTTTGAACAGTTGGTGCGAGAGCGGGACAATCTCTTCAAGAAGCATCCCAACACCACCTTCGTGACGGCCCATCTGGGTTGGCACGCGCAAGACCTTGGCCGACTCGGCAAGCTGATGGACGCGGCGCCCAATGTGTACGCCGAGGTTGGCGCGGTGCTGTACGACATTGGCCGGCAGCCGCGTGCGGCGCGCGAGTTCTTCGTGAAGTACCAGGACCGGATTCTCTTCGGCAAGGACTCGTATCAGCCCGTGGAGTACCCGTACTACTGGCGCGTGTTCGAGACGAACGACGACTACTTCGACTACTACCGCGACTACCACGCCTTCTGGAAGCTGTACGGCATCGATCTGCCGGACGAGGTGCTGAAGAAGGTGTACTATCAGAACGCGCTGCGTATTCTGCCGCGCGTTCCGACA
>JBBQNT010000107.1:0-12037 GCA_038330215.1 Gemmatimonadales bacterium | reverse complement strand
GCCGATGCACAGCACGCGGCGGCTGCGGTAGTGGCGCAGGGCAGCGCACTCGAGGAACTGGCGCAGAGTGCAGAGCAACTCTCGGAGGCGGCGAGTCGGCTTCGTCACGCGGTGTCGCGCGTGTCGTCCGACGATCGGTCGCCCACGGTCGATATCCGGTTGCACACGGGCCACGCGTCTCGATCGACGGATACCGAATCACGAGGCCGGCAAGGCGCGTCCTCCGCACGGCGGGATCCGCTGGTCGCGTGAGCGCGGGGGCCGTTGGTTGCCCGAGCGATGCGTGGTGAGAGGCGTGTTTGCGACAGGCGCGGCGATCGGGGAGTGTGCGATGGGCACACCGGGACCTGTTGCGAGCCTGGCGTAAGTGGGCAACACCACCAGCGGCGTGAACGCGCGCAACGTTTGCAGGTATGGCGTGATCAGGTCGTCCACAAAACGATCGAGCATTCGCGCGCCGTCAAACTCGCGGCGGAACGTGACCGCTGAAATTCCGAGCATGGTATGAATGTGTCGTCCAAAACTTTGCGGCGATGAATATTCGAGCGCGTTCGACACCTGCGTGATGCTGAGTCCCGGGTTCTCGAACAGCGCCGCCGCTCGAACGAGACGCGCCAGCGACAGGTAGCGTTTGGGCGCGGGAAGGCTGGCCCGATAGAAGCGGCTCATGAGCGTGCTCGCGCTTACACCCAGCCGCTTGGCAAGCTGTCGCACCGTGCCGACACGCGCCGGTGCGGCGAAGCACGCGTCGAGAAAGCGGCGGCAATCTTCGGGCGCCACCGAGAGCAGTTCCGCGAGCTGCGCGATGGCGCGTCGTTCGATGCTGTCACCACGATGCGACGAGAAGAGTTGGCGCAGCGTGCGCCATCCCGATGGATCTCTTACGTCGACAAGCGACTGCACACCCTGCTGGCCAAGCGCCAGCACCGCGTGTGCGGAGTCGGCGTTGCTCTCGCACCAGATCGCGACCGCCTGCACGGCCGGAAACTCGCGCACCAGCCGTGCGACCGACGATTCAGCGCGCGCATTGCATCGCGCGACGGATACGAGCACGGCTTGCGCGCGGCATAACCGCAGATCCTGCAGCGCCTCGTCGAGCGAGTCACGGTGCAAGGCCGTGTAGCACCCTTCACCCGCCGCGTCCACGCGTGTGCGTTCGTGCGGTGTGAGCACCGTGACCACGGCGGTATCGGCCAACGGCTTTGGCGTCGGTGTGCGATGCCACGACGGCCGCAGCAGTGACGGCGGCGCATTCACACGCGGCGAACGATCGGCTGGATAGTGAAAGTCGGCAGTCATGATCCACTCGGTGGGGGGTGAACAGGTGGCGGGCGTGCCCGACGTTGCGAGGCGACTCGCCTCCAGTGTCGGATGCAATGCTACGCCAGCACGTCATCGCGCCGTCACATCTCCGGCACTGATCGTGGCACTCGTGGCCCTGCTGACGCGGTGAGTTACCCGATGTGACGCTGGTGATCGCCCGGCAATCGCCGGGTGACGCGCGGCCCGCCCTCGTCTCGGACGGAGAGTGTGGTTGGCTTCCGCAGCGGTTGACGCGGACCGTCGGACTCGCGGCTCGGGTATATTCCGGCAGACCAGTGGGTGGTCGTCGGCCGGACGGTCGCGTCGTGCATGTGAAAGCATGTGCGCCGAGGAAAGTCCGGGCTCCACAGGGCAGGTTGCCAGGTAACGCCTGGGCGCGCGCGGCGTGAGCTTCGCGTGACGGACAGCGCAACAGAAAGTAAACCGCCTGGGCGAAAGCTCAGGTAAGGGTGAAAGGGTGGGGTAAGAGCCCACCGCGCCCGTGGTAACACGGGTGGCACGGCAAACCCCAGCCGGAGCAAGGCCGAATAGGCGGCGAGAGACGGCCCGTCTCGAAAGCGGCGTGGCAACACGTCGAGCCGCGGGTTGGCTGCTGGAACGTGTCGGCAACGGCACGTCGAGAGAAATGACCGTCCGGAGCTTGGCAGACCATTGACCAGCTCCGACAGAACCCGGCTTACAGGCCGGCGATTCACCCATGGGGTTGGAGTGCAGCGAATGGAAGCGACGGGACGCCGTGCACTGATGCGACGCACCGGCTGGCTCGCCGATGGTGCGGGTGATCGACGCGGCGCAGATCACGCAGTTCCTGCGATCCGGTTTCCCGCTTCCGCACCGCTGTTGCTGGTGACATTGATGGCGCTCACCGCCTGCTCGCCCGCGCGCCCTGCGATCGAGATCACGCCGGACCCCGAGCCGGCGCCCGTCGTTGCGCCGCCTGCTGCTCCCGCACCCACTCGCGTCACCATCGCGACGCGGCACGATACGCTGCGCTACGACGTGATCAGTACGGCGCGCGTGGAGCGTGACAGTGCCGGCCAACCCAATCGCGAAGAGATCGTCACGCGCGCTCGCGTGAGCTTTGCCCTGGAACGGATCGGGAACGGACTGCGCGGGCGAGCGCTCGACTTGCGCAGCACCGGTCGCGTGGACGGGTTCGTGATCACGAGTTCCGAGCGCGTGTCCGGTTCGCGCAGCTCAGCGCTTCCGGGGGTGGCCGCCGCACCGACGCGGCCCGTGGCGCCGCTTACCGTGCCGTTTGATGCGACGCTGAATGGGCTGACTGCCCGGGTGTCACCGCGTCCTGCGCTCGCCAACGAGTGCGACAAGCCGGAGATGAGCGCACTCTCCCTCGCCCGCGAGCTGCTGGTGCGTCTGCCGCCGGAACTCGTGGTGGGAGCGTCGTGGAGTGACACCACCCGGGTGTTCATGTGCCGCGGCGGCGTCCCGGTCACGGTGCAGCAAGTGGGTACAGCCACCGTGCGAGCGCTGGAGAGTGGACCGGCCGGGCCGTTCACACGCGTCCACATCGACCGCACGCTGCAAACGCGGGTGGAGGGACAGCTGGCCACCAGTTGGCGGTCCGTGGGGCTCACCGGCCAGGGCAGCGGCACGCAGCGCGTGCTGGTGGATGCGACCACCGGCGCGCTGGTGGAGATGCAATCAGAATCCACGATGCGTCTCGACGTGCATGACTCGGCACGTCCCGATCAGGGGCAGCAGTCGCTCACGCAGCGGGTGACGGTTACGGCGCGGCAGGTGCCGTAGCGACAACGATCTACTCACCGCGTGCCCTCCCATACTCTTCCACGAGCTGGTCGCCAACGGCGCACTGCTTCCGGACGATCCATACATGCGGAACTATGTGGCCGCGCTGGTTGAGCAGGCAGCGAGACTCAAGGAAGTTGCCCCGCCTGACTGGGTGCGGCACGTGGTGCCGCTGGGACAACCTCATTTCGCGACGCCGCTGAAGAGTTTGCGCATGCACTTGCTCACGTCAGCGCCGGTGCGCTTCAAGCGACGCAACATCTTCGTGGACAGCGGCATCGGGGCGCGGGTGTAGTCGTGCGCGATCCACTGCAGCTCACGCGAGCAGATATCGAAGCGTTGTTCGAATGCTCGACGAGGAGCTCGCGAGCACCGAGATCGGAAAGGACCCCAGCGGACGAAAGGATTACGCGCATCGCAAACTGGGTCTCACAGCGGCTGAACTTGCAGAACTTTCCGATCCGCTTTGGCTTTCAACTTGTAGGTCATGATGAATGGACCTGCGTATGAAGCTCGACTTGGCGAAGCTGGTTGTGCTGTGCGTCCTTATTCCCATCACCGGCTGCTTCGACAACGGCGTACCCACGCCTCCCCCCGATCCACTGACGCTGGCGAGGGAGTACTCCGGACTCTGGGTACCGGAACGCGCCCAGCTGCTCAAATACGAGGATTCGTTCTACAACGAGCAGCAGCGACTCATGCACCGGCAAGGTTTGCTCGGGCTAACGATGCAGCTAACGCCCACCGATTTTGCCGCGCTGGCTGAAGTAGCGGTGGCACGCGGATACACAGCTCTCGAATCGCGCCGCGCCATGCCGCCGGACAGCATCCGCGACCAGGATGTACGGTCGCTGCCTGTCGAGACCCCGGGCCTGTATCAGATTTCCCGGGGACAGGGGCCGAACCGGATTACCGTGATCCTTCGAGAGGATACCCACACGCTGCAAATTAAGATGGTTCAACTGCTCAACCATTTCTTCCCGGTTTCAGCGACCGACAGCTTGCTCAGGCGCTACTCCTGTTCGGAGGGGAGCTGCAGCGTCGAACCGATTGGTAGGCCGAGGCGGAGGTAGAAAGCGTTGCTTCTCCGGTGAGACCCCTAGAGTCTCTCCGGACCGCTGCTCAAGTCGAACGCTGAGGAGTGGTCGGAAATGGTGCGACGAGGCCGTCCGCTTGCCTCCAGAAGATCGACGGTGTCCCTCCAGCGATTCGCTGCTGATCCCGATCTATGTGGGTCACAGGAAACTTCCGGGAGTAAGAAAGGTGATTGTTCAGTTGCTGCCCGATGACGAGTACGTTGTCAGAAGACCGTCGCATGACCGATCCACGCTGCGCCAGCACGTGCGTCCAAAAGCCGTCGCCTCCAGCGCACACTATTCGCCGGCAGCATCGTTTCCAGGCCGATGATGTCCAGACAGTTTGTGGCCCGCGCTGTGCGTTTGTTGGCCGGAAGCATCGGGTTTCTCTGCACCTTCCTGCTTCTTGCAATCATGGCGAGCGACAGGCTCACCGATTGCGCGGAAAACTATAGCGGCTGTCAGATGGGCCGAGGTGTCGTGCTGGGCGTGGCACCGCTCGCATGGCTTGTACACCTCGGCGCACTGCTTTGGTGGGCGCGACGCGATGCGCGATGGCCGTTTTACGCGATCTTTCTTCGTTGTTGCGTCAGCGCACTGCTGACGATCCTGCTGTTTGCAGGAATACTCTCACTGGGGAGGCTCGCAGACGAGCACGCACTGAATGGCGTGGGTACAGCTGTTCTGATAGCGATGGTGCTTGCTGTGGTTGGTGCAACCGCTCTGGCGTTCGGGCGCTCTCGACTTCCCAAGTCTCCATGAAGCACCACCCAGGTTGCAACGCACTGTTCGCCGTTTGTCTCGTGCTGATCACCGGCTGCTTCGACAGCGGCGTACCCATGCCACCCCCCGACCCACTGACCATGGCGCGTGAATACTCCGGCCTGTGGGTGCCGGAGCGTGCGCAGCTACTGAAATACGAAGACTCATTCTACAACGAGAAACAGGGTCGCATGTATTGGGCAAGGTTTGGTCGACCTGACAATGCAGCTTTCACCAACCGACTTTGCAGCGCTGGCCAAAGTGGCTGTCGCTCGCGGATACGCCGATCTCGAATCACGGCGCACTATGCCGCCGGACAGCATCGGTTATCGGGACGCCCGGCCTTTGCCCGCTGGAACTCCGGGGCTGTACCTCATCACGCGTGGGCAGGGACCCAATCGGATAACTGTAATTCTCCGTGAAGATACCCACACGTTGCAACTCCAGATCGTGCAACTCCGAAGCGGCTTCTTTGCCGCGACGGCGAGCGACACCGTTGTCAAACGCTACAGCTGTTCAGAGGGAAGCTGCACCACAGAACCGGTGGGCTGGCCGGAACGTCAGTGAAGTTTTGAGTAGCCGCCCCTCAAGCATTCTTTCGGGGAGTCGCAAACGCCACACCGATGGTTGAAGTTGCGCTTAGCCCCACGGCGCCGCTACTCAAGAACATGCGTGTGTACAAACGCAGGCGTTTCACGACAAACGAATGCGCGAGCCCTCGCGCGCGTGGACGACTACAGCGGCTGTCAGTTGGGCCGAGGTGTCGTGCTGGGCGTGGCACCAATCGTGTGGCTTGTACACCTCGGCGCATTGCTCTGGTGGGCACGCCATAAAGTCAGCGAGCCCTTCTGCGCACTCGTTCTGCGGTGCATCGCCAGCGCAGTGCTCGTGCTGATGTGCTTTGCCGGTGTTCTCTCAGTCGCAGGGCTGGCCGAAGACCACGGGATGAACGGGGTAGGTCTGCTGACTCTGGCGGGGATGGCGCTGATGGTGGTTGGCGCGACCGCCGCTGCGTTCTGGCGATTCGCTCGATCGCCGAAGTTGCCATGAAACGCGGGTCGTGTGCGCACGCACAAACTGCTGCGTCGCCGCTGTTAGCCGAGCAGAGGCAGCGGCAAGTCGAATCCTTCACGATCAGCGGCCTCGGCGAGTCGCATGTCAAGCGTCATGAAGGGGAGCGTGCGGGCGCTCCCGTCAGCGGCGATGATGGCCGACGCCAGCTGCAGCGCGTCGGCCGCCCGCAGGCGATGAGTGCGCAGCAGCCGGGTGGCGTGATCGCGCAGTTCCTCGAGCGCCGGGACCTCCGACCACTCCTGGCTCATGGCGTCGAGTCGGGCCAGCGCGGCCCGAACCTCCCCACTCGGCAGCTGTCCGTCCCGTTCGAGCCGCGCAACCGCCGATACGCACTCCACCCGGGTGCCCCACCACGTGACCATGGCGGGATCCGAAGTCGCATGACGCAGCATCTGCTCGCTCGTGGACTCCTGCACGAGCAGTGGCAGCAAGGCCGAGCTGTCCCAGTAGCGCATTAGGGGGACTCGCGCCGCTCCGCCAGCAGCGCGGAGACGGCCGACGCGCCGCCGGTCGGCCTGGCGGCGGGAAGCGACAGCCAAGCGCCGCTGGGCTCACGCTGCGGCAGCACCAGTCGCCCTCGCTGCGCCAGATCGACGGCCGACGCTGAGATGCCGTCGGTGGAGGCGGGCGAAGAAAGCTGCGCCACGGGTATGCCCCGGTCGGTGATGAGGATGGTGGACCCGCCGCGCACCTCACGCAGCAAGGCGCTGAGGTTGTTCTTGGCTTCGGTGACGGGCACGGATTTCATACTGGCCAATCTAGCCATTTCAGTATTCGCTGCCAAGCCACAAGCTGGCTGCCGGGGAGAAGCCGCACACTGTCACTACGAGTGTATTGACACGAGAGCCAACTACGCATTCTTTCCAACAGTCGGCAAAGACCCAGCAACTGCAGATTCGCGTGAGCCCCGAGCAGAAGGCCACACTGCAGGCGCAGGCGGTGGCGGCTGGCCAGGACCTGTCCGCCTACGTGCTCGGTCGGCTTCTGCCTGTGCCCGATCAGCGATTCGGAGCGCTGCTCGAGGCGCTGGCGGGTGATGACCGCCGCTACGTACTGGCGGCGCTCAACGACCTGCTCACCGCCTGTCCACCGGTGTTGTTTGCTGCGCTCGTGCGTGACGGCTCCCGGCTGCCGCGTGATCGCTACCTGCAGAACTACGTGGCGGCCATGACGGAACACGCGGCATTTCTCAAGGATGTCGCGCCCCCTCAGTGGACGAGTCACGTGCCGCCTCTCGCCACGCCGCACTTCGCCACGCCTCTCAAGAGCCTGCGCATGCACCTGCTCCGTTCGGCGCCCGTGCCGTTCAAGCGGCGCAATATCTTCGTGGACAGTCGCATCGGTGCGCGCGTGTGAGCACCGCCGAACCGCTGCAGCTCACGAAGTCCGACATGCTGGCGCTCTTCGAGATGCTCAACGAGGAGCTGGCGCGCACCGAGACGCACGCCGAACTGTACCTCGTGGGCGGTGCGGTGATGTGTCTCGCACTGGCCGCGCGCCCATCCACACGGGCTATCGAGGTCTGGTTCAAGCCGTCGTCCGCGGTGCGCGAAGCGGCGCTACGTGTCGCGCAGCGTGCAACTGTTCCCGCCACGTGGCTCAATGACGCCGTCAAGGGCTGGCTCAGCGATCGTGGCACCTTCACAGCGTGGCTGGAGCGCTCGCACCTGCAAGTGTTCGTCGCTCACCCTGAGTACCTGCTCGCCATGAAGTGCATGGCGATGCGACTGGGCGAGGAGTTTCACGATCTCGATGATGTGCGCTATCTGCTGCGACACCTGAACATCACGTCGGCTGACGAGGCGCTGCGTATCGTCATCAGATACTTCGACGAATCGGACATTCCGCTCAAGACGCGGCTTGCGCTGGAAGAGATTCTGCCGGGGACAGCGTGACGCAGCACGGCTGATGCGAACAGGCGGCCGCACAGATGCAGCGCTGTGGGGTGTGCGGCGGAAGCGCCCGATAAAAGTGGAGAGCTCTAGTCACCCTGTTGTCACGACACAGCACGCTGATGTCTATAAGATAGTTGCCCTATGGCGTGACGCGGCGAGATGCTCCACGTTGTGATGCCCACCCTGCATGACGTCTGCGAGCAGGCCGATTTGCGCTCGCACACCGCAGGACAGAAACGGCTGTGCCCACCGCTTTACCGGAGAGCCGATGTCGCCGTCAGCCGCACCATGCCGCACCATGCCGCACCACGCCGCACCATGCCGCACCACGCCGCACCACGCCGCACCACGCCGCACCACGCCGCACCACGCCGCACGAAGTCTAGCCGCCGCCGGATTGCTGTCCGTTGCTCTGGGGGCCTGCGATACGACCGCTCCGGTCGCACCACCGACTGGTAACCTGCAAACTCCAGTCATAACCGCGCCTCCGGCGCTACTGCCGGCGTCAGCGCCCGCTCCGCCCGCGCTGATGGTCGTACAGCTGAGCAATGCCAACAGCTGCACCGTGCATCTCCAACCCTCGCGTGCAAGCCGCGCCTCGAGTCGACTCACGCTGCCGAACCAGAAAATGACGGTAACCGCAGGGACTGTGCTCTCTCGCATTCAGTTCTTGCGGTGGGATGGCGTATCCAAGCAGCCCAGTGCCCTGATTGACTGTGTCATTCCGCGCGATGCAGAGGCCGTCCAGGCTGCGAAGGACTACTTCCTGCGCGGCGCTGGCGTGCACATCGGCCGCCGCGCTCCGGACAACCGTTCGCCGCTGTCTACTGTTCTGTCGAACACATTCTACGACGGCATGACCTGCTGGTACGACAGCGGGTTCAATGAGTTCGACTGCGAAGGTGTACAGTGCACCTACGGCGGACACGCAATGCGGCTCGACGCGAACGTCGGCACCAGCGCTGTCTTAAGGTCATCACCGCTCAACGCGATTGGCGACCCGAGTGGGCAGTACGCGTGCGATAACGGCTGCACGCTGTGGGCTGACGGTATGGGTGGCGTTGGGTATCATTGTCCGGAAGATGGCGACGGCGGAGGAGATGAGCCCGGGGGTGGGGGTGGCGGCTCGCCAGGCTCTCCCCCTGCGTGCAATCCACAGAATGATCCCAACTGCCACGTAGCTCTAAGTCCGGAGGATTCCGTTCTGTTCCTCAACGCACTCACCACGCTGCGACCGATTAGTGAGTTTACGAACTCTGCGGCAGCAGCAGTCTGTCTGGAACTGTACACGAGGTTCAACGCGATGATGTTTTCGGGAATCGATGGTGTGGTGTTTAAAGGAAAACCGGACAACGCCGACGGTCACGCGGGATACTTCTACCGGGACACCATTCACGTTGATCAGGACGTCCTGGATGCGGTACGCAATGGTACCGGTGGGCTAGTCCTGCAACACCTCCTCGGGCTCGCGCTTCATGAAGCGGGGCATGCGATCAAGAACGCGAACGGCACGCCGAAGTATCAGCACGCAGATGCGGACGCGCCTGGGAACTATCCGTTCCCGTTCAACCACACGTCCCCCGCGGCGATTTCGGAGGCGAACGCATGCGCCAAGTATCCGTAACTCAGCGGCTAGCAGTTCTCGCTGTCCTCATGCTGACGGCGACTCACTCGCTCAAGGCTCAGCCAACGGAGCTCTCTCCCAGAGAGCGCTCACTACTCATTAGCGGCGTGCTCACCGCCCGCACGCAATGGTTCGAGAACCATCTGCGAGTGGATCCCTGCAGCGTGCTTGCCGTAAACCGGAGACAGTTCCTTCGTTGGCAACATGGATTGGCGCGTACGTCATCTTTTTGTGGAGGGATATCCCGTTCACTCCGGCTGCAGCAGACTCTTCCCTCGCGTCCGCGTTCCGCACGTAGAGTTCCTGCGCGTGGAGCTGGATGGTCATGATCGCGTGGTGCAGTTATATGAGCACGGGCGTGGGATCGGCTCGCTGCTGCATGAATACCGGGCTGCACCGGGAGCACTGTGGAGCGTTCGCATCCATCCACCGGTGGCGATGACCGACCAGCTGTCAGCTCCAATTCCTCCTTGAAACCCTTTCAGCAGCGCAGCGAGGGCGGAGGTGCCCATCCCCGAAATCGCGGCGGGCAGAGTCCGTAAGGCCCAATCCAGGCACGCTGCGGGAGACGCAGCCGGCCACGTTGCGCCAGCTCGATGGCAGCTGGCGTGATGCCCGCGCCGCCCTCAGTCGACGCCAGTTGCCAGATCGGCACCCACTTTAAGTTTCCACCAGCCATTTCCGATGTGCTCACAAGCTGAGGAGACTTCCTCATCGCACTGAATTCTACTCGAGGCACTCCGCATGAGTAATGCCGAACGAGACCACAAGCTGGCCGGCGCTACGGTCGCCCTGCTCCACAACGCCCCGATCAACCGCATTCTGTGGCTTACTGACATGACCTGGCTATCACAGCATGAGCTTGTTGACCGATTGGCTGCGATGCCCAAACCGGCACTCTGCGCCGCTTTCATTGAGTCGGGCACACTCGCGGTGGCGTGCACCCTGAAGACGGACGGTTCGGGCGGCAGTCCGCTCGCTGATCTCAGCAGCGGAGAACTCGACGTCGAGTTTGGCGCGGTGAATGCTCCGCTAGTGCTCACCGCCGCCGAGTATCACGCGTGGCTGTCGCAGTATGGCTTCGTGCTACTCGATCTCGCATTCACCGAAGTGAATCGCGACAGTGGCAAGCGCCTTCGTGCGCTTACACTCAAACGTGACGCGCCTGACGCGCTCTCGACCATTGCCGAATGGCCGGTCGATCGAGGGTAACTCGTTCGCGTCGTGCATTCGCGTGTACGATCGCGCAGCCCCATCTAGTTGTAGATGCTAAGGAGGTTGTTCACAGGGGATGACAGTTACAAGATGAGGTTGTCGAGCCATCACTCACAACCACCAGAGCCCCTATGAACATCCACAAGAATGCACGATTGTCCGCCTGGGCGCGACAGTCCATCGTCGCCCGCGTCGAGGCCGGCGAATCCCAAGGCACCATTGCCGAAGCGCTGGGCGTCAGTCGCGAGACGAGCAACAAGTGGTACCGCCGGCTGACGCAATCGGCGTGCCCCGTCACCGAGGCCGTCGACCGCTCCTCCCGGCCCCATCGCAGTCCGACGCGCACCGCGCGGCGGACACGTCGACAGATTCTGAAGGCGCGCCAGAAGCGCTGGAGCAGCCCCCGGATCGCGCAGCACTATGACGTGCCGCTCTCCACGGTCACGGCCGAACTGCGGCGACTGGGGCTCAGTCAGCTCGCGGCGCTCGAGCCGCCGCGCGTCGTGCAGCGCTACGAACGCGAGCGCCCGGGCGAACTGGTGCACCTCGACATCAAGAAGCTCGGCAAGCTTGGGCGCGTGGGGCACCGCATTCATGGCAATCGGCGCACGCGCGTGCAGGGCATCGGCTGGGAGTGCGTGCACGTCGCCATCGACGATCACTCCCGCCTGCTGTACGCTGAAGTGCTGCCCGACGAACGGGGCGAGACCACCGCCGCCTTTCTCGTGCGCGCGGGCGCCTGGATTGCGCAGCACGGCATCGTCGTCGAACGAATGCTGACCGATAGCGGCCGGCCGCTCGCACAGGCGCACCCGCGCCCTCGAGCGCAACTTGTCCTTCTATAACTTTCACCGACGACACAGCGCCCTGAACTACCTCGCACCCGCCTCACGCTTGCCGGTCGCCCTGTGAACAACGTCCTTAGCATCTACATCTAGTGGTGCACTGGTGAGCTGTATTCGCGTGGCGAACCTGTAGTGTACCCGCGCCGTGCACAGGCAATACGGCACGCCCTAATCCATCAACCGCAGCGGCATCACCAGGCACAGGTAATCGGCGTTGCTGTCCCACCCGTGCGGTTCAATCGTCGCGGCACGTTCCGGCGCCTTGAATGTCACCTTGATTTCGTCGGTGGGCATGTAGCGCAGGATCTCGAGCAGGTACGCGGCGTTGAAGCCGATCTCGAGCGGATCGCCGTCGTAGTTGATGCTGAGTTCATCGGCCGCTTCACCAAGATCAGGCGTGGTGACGGCGAACTTGAGCATGCCGGCGTTGAACGACAGCTTGATGCGATGCGTCTG
>JBBQNT010000106.1:0-12187 GCA_038330215.1 Gemmatimonadales bacterium | reverse complement strand
AGTCGATCTCGGCGCACTGCGCATCGAAGCGCAGGTCATGGAGCACGACCTGCCGCTGCTGCGTGCCGGCGGTGAAGCCGTCGTCACCAGCGCCGCGGTGCCTGGGCGCACGATGCGTGGTCGCATCGACGCGATCCTGCCGCTGGTGGACAGCGCCACACGTTTCGGACGCGTGATCGTGCGCGTGCCGGGCGAAACCGCCCTTCGCCCCGGAATGTACGCCGACGTGCAGCTTGAGGCGCAGCGCCTTCCCGATCGCATCATGGTGCCGTCGCGTGCCGTGATCGAACGCGACGGCGGACGGCCGCTCGTGTTCGTGGTGCGGGAAGGGCGGGGCCAGTGGACCTACATTCAGCCCGGTCGTTCGAACGGCGTCGACACGGAGGTGCTGCCCGATTCAACGACCGGTGAGATTCCGATCGTCGCCGGTGACCAGATCATCATCGACGGACACCTGACACTCACGCACGACGCGGCCGTCACCGTAGTCACGCTGCGTGAGCGCGAGGACCTGGCGCCGCGCCGCACACCGGCGTCCGCTCGACCGAACAACAACTAGTCGCGGGCGAGACGCGCATGTCGCTCCCCCGCATCGCCGTACGCCGACCGGTCGCGACGATCGCGGCCGTGCTCGGCATCGTCTTGCTCGGCAGTGTCTCGCTGAGCAGAATGCCCGTGTCGTTGCTGCCCGACGTCACGCTGCCCGTTCTCACCATCCGAACCACCTACACCGGTGCGGCGGCGCAGGAAGTCTCACGATTTGTCGCCGAACCCATCGAGCAGGCGATCTCCGCGACACCTGGACTCGTCGAGCTGCGCTCTGTCAGTCGCAACGGCGAGGTGACCACGACGGCGCGCTTCGGTTGGGGCACTGACATGCGCACGACGGTGCTCAACGTGCGCGAACGGCTCGACGCCACGCGCGGTCGGTTGCCCGAACGCGCAGAGCGGCCAACGCTGCTCACCAGCGATCCGGGCGAACGACCCATCGCCGTTCTGGGAATGCGCGCGACGAGTGACACGGAGCGCGCGCTTCGCGACAGCTTGCAGGGCAGCACAGCGGGCCGACTCGGTGTCGGTGATCTGCGGGGGCTCGCACGGACTGCCGAAGACGTGTTCGCGAGGCGACTGGAACAGATTGCGGGCGTTGCGTCGGTCGCGGTGGTCGGCGCGCCGGCTGACGAGATTCGCGTGGACGTCGACCCGGATCGCTTGCGTGCCCTCGGGCTGACACCTGAAGACGTCGCGCAAGCGATCATCAGGCAGAACTCTGCGGGTGCCGGTGGCACGGTGCGGCGCGGACAGTTCCGCTTTTCCGTGCGCGCGCTGACCGAGTTTCGCGATCTCGACGAGATTCTTGCTGTTCCCGTTGGCGCGCCCGGCAGCGGCGTCACGCTGCGTGATGTGGCCACCGCCACCACCGCGCTGTCCGATCCGTTCACGATCACGCGACTTGATGGACGCGAATCGATTGGACTCGTTGTCTATAAGGATGCCGGATCGAATACGGTCTCTGTCACCAACCGCATGATGGAAGCGGTGGAGGCATTGGAAGCCGAGTTCCCCGCGGTGGAGCTCACCGTGGTCGCGGCGCAGGCTGACTTTGTGGTGGATGCGCTCTCGAATCTCGGGCAGGAAATCGTCGTGGGCGGCCTGATGTCGCTGCTCCTGATCCTGCTGTTCCTGCGCGACTGGCGTGTGTCCATGGCCATTGGTCTCATGGTGCCGCTTTCGGTCATGGTGGCGCTGGTGACGCTGCAAACGCTTGGCGTCACCATCAACGTGCTGTCGCTCGGCGGTCTGGCGCTCGGCACGGGCATTCTCGTGGATACGGCCATCGTGGTCGCCGAAGGGGTGGGACGTCGGCGCGAAGAAGGTATGGGTTACATCGATGCGGCGATCATTGGCACAGAGGAAGTCTCGGGACCGCTGCTCGCGGGCACGCTTACCACGATGCTCGTGTTCGGACCGATCATCTTCGTGCAGGGACTGGCTGCGGCGCTCTTCCGCGACCTGTCATTGAGTGTGGTGATGACGGTTGGCGCATCGCTGCTGCTTTCGCTGACGCTGATGCCGGTGATGATGGTGGGACGCCGCCGACGCGCGCTGCAACTTCAGGCGAACCCGCCGAAGAAAAAGGCGCCCAGTCCGTTGGCGCAAAGGCTCGACGCAATCGGCACGCGCCTGGCCGACCTGTACGAGCACGGCGTGTCGTGGTCGCTCAACCATCCGGTACCAGTGTTCGCCGGTGGCATCGCGCTGCTCGTCGTGATGGTGGCGCTGTTCATGCAGTTGCCCAAGGAAGTATTGCCGCGCGTGGACGAAGGGGTGCTCGTGGCTGAAGTACAGCTTCCCGAAGGCACGGCACTCGAAGCGACGACTGCATCCATTCAGGAAATCGAACGGGCGGCGGCGGAGCTTGGCGCGGTTGGTGTGTACGCTCGCGTTGGACGCGCCACCGACGAAGAGATTCTTTCCGGCGCGAACCCTGGGTCGTCGGCGACCGCGCAACTCATTGTGCCGGTGCCCGAAGGGGAGAGCGCGTCACGCTTTGCGGACGCACTTCGCTCGGCCGTGCCGCAGCTGGTGGAACAGGGTGCGCTCGCGATCGACCTTGCGGGGCAGTCGGAGTTCGGATCGCTCATCGGGCGTGAAGGCAGACTGGTGCGCGTGGAAATCGCTGCCGGATCACTCGACGAGTCGCAGCGCTACGCCGACTCGGTGCGCACCATGATGCGCGGCCTCTCCACGCTCGCCGATGTGCGTGATGCATTCGCGGCCACGCAGCCCGTCATCGAAATTACGCTCGAACGCGCTCGGCTTGCAGAACGCGGCATCTCGCCTGCCGAAGTGGCAAGTGCGCTGCAGGGCGGATTGGGTGGAGTCGCCGCATCGGAGTTGCGCGAAACCGACCGGCGCACACCGATCAAGGTGCGGTACGAAGGCGTGCGCAACGAAGACCTGGCCACCGCACTCGCCACCAATGTGCGCGGCATTCCTGTGGCGCAACTTGTGCAGGTGAAAGAAATGCGCGCGCCGCTCGAGGTTGTACGCATCGGGCAACGTCCCGTCTCCATTGTCGAGGGGCTCGTGGAGTCGGGCGGCACAGCGCGTGCGGCGAGTGATGTCGCTGAGAGCATCGAAGCGCTTGGTCTGCCGGCCACGGTGAACTGGCAGGTGGCCGGTGCCGACTCGGAGCGCAAGCGCACGTCCGACGAACTGGCGCTGGTGGGCGTGCTGGCGGTATTGCTCGTCTTCCTTGTGCTCGCCGGCGAGTTCAGCTCGTTCACGATTCCGCTGGTCGTCATCACCACCGTACCGTTGGCAGCCGCAGGCGGCATCATCTTCCTGTGGATGACGGGGCAGAGCATCAATGCCGTGTCGCTCATTGGCATCGTGATCATGGTGGGCATGGCCGACAACGAAGCGGTGGTCAAGCTCGATGCCATCCGACGTTTTCGCGAGCTGGGGCACGATGTGAACACCGCCGTTCTGCTTGGCGGCCGTCAGCGGCTGCGCGCGATCACGATGACGTCGCTTACAACAGTCACCGGTGTGTTGCCGCTATTGCTTGGCGTGGGCAGCGGTGGTGCGTTGTATCGACCGCTGGCGGCGGCGGTCATCGGCGGTACCGTGAGCGCATTGGTGGTGACGTTCTTCCTGCTGCCCACCGTGTACTCAGTGGTGGAACGTGGCATCGAGCGACGTCGCATGGCGAAGGAGGGTGCATCGCCGCGCGAACCGTTGAGCGAGCCCGCGTTGCTTGGTGGTGACGTGGCATGATCGGCTTCGCGGTGCGACGTCCGGCGGTGATCTGGTCCATGTGCATTGCGATTCTCGTCGCAGGCGCGATCGCGTTCTCCCGCTTGCCGCTCGCGTCCCGCACGTCGGTCGAGCTGCCGCGCCTTTCCGTCGCGGCATCGTGGAACGGTGCCGCGGCGGAAGTGATGGAGATGTATGTCACGTCACCCATCGAGTCGCTCGTGCAGGGTGTGCGCGGCGTGCGCAAGACGTCGAGCGAGTCGCTCGACAACCGCATGAGCATCACGGTGGAGCTCGACCCGAAGACCGATGTGCAGCTCGCGCGACTCGGAATTCTCGAGCGACTGGAGCTGTTGCGCGGAGAGTTCCCGCCGGGCGTGTCGCGTCCTTCGGTGTCCAACTACACGCCGGAAGGACTCGAGGAGCCTGTGCTGTTGCAGGTGCAGGTGTCGGGTCCGTACACACCGGGCGCACTCAAGAAGATGCTCGACGACCAGGCGTCACCGCGGCTCGCGGCGGTGCCCGGCGTTTCGAGTGTGTCTTCGCGCGGTGGCAGCGATATCGGCGTTGCACTCGCGTACGATCCGGCGCTGCTCCGCCGCATCGGTGTGTCACCGGCAACGCTCACAAGCGCCATTGGCAATGCACGTCTGGTGCAGTCGCTGGGCGAAGAGACGCGCGATGGCGTAACGCGCGGCGTCACGATGCGAGATGAACCGAAGTCGCTCGAAGATGTGGCGCGTCTGCCGATCATGGCGAGCGGCGGACGGGTGTTCAGGTTGGGGGAACTCTCCACCATTCGCGCCGAAGAAGATGCGGGCGGCGCATTCTTTCGGATCAATGGTGTGCCGGCCGTGGCCATCGCGCTTTATCGACACGCCGGCGCCGATGCGATCAAGACAGCGCTCGCCGCGCGCGAGGCCGTGGACGAACTGCAGCGTGTGGCGCCGCCCGGTGTGCGCTATCGCGTGTCCCAGGACGCGAGCATCGACCTCAAGAAGGAACTCGATGACCTCATGAAGCGCGGCGCGATCGCGTTCGTGTGCGTGTTGCTCGTACTGTCGGTGATGCTGCGACGAGCTCGCGCAGTGGCGCTCGTGATGGGCAGCACCGCAGTCGCAATTGCAGGCACGGCGCTCGGCTTGTACCTGCTGGACGTGCCGGCCAACCTGCTCACGCTGGCCGGACTCGGCATGGGCGTGGGCATTCTCGTGCAGAATGCGCTGGTGGTGGTGAACCGTCTCACTACCGCCCCGGATACGCCTGAGGGTCGTACGCAAGCTGCGCGTCGCATCATGCCCGCCGTGATCGGCGCGACGCTGACGACGGCCGTCGTGCTATTTCCCTTTTTGTACCTGCAGGGCGATACCCGCGCTGCGTTTGTGCCGTTTGCCGCGGCGTTCGCACTGGCGCTCGCGTGGAGCGTGATCACCGCGCTGCTCGTCGTGCCGGCGCTTGGCCGAGGCGGTGCGGTGAAGCAGGTAACGTGGCCACGCATGGCGAGGGTGTATCGCAAGATTCTGCGCGGCACGTTGCGTTGGCGATGGGCCACGATGACGTTCAGCGTCGCCCTGCTCGCGGTGATGACATGGGGCTTCGTGAAGAAAGTACCGCGCTCCACATGGGGCGGGTTCGGCGAGCGGCGCACGACGCTGGCTGTCAACCTCACGTTCCCGCGTGGCTCCGATCCGGAAACGCTCGACCGTGCGATGCGCGAGTTCGAGTCGCTCGTCGTGGGCCGGTCGGAAGTGGAGCAGGTCACCACGCAGGGCAACATCGTGAGCGCCAATATGCAGGTGCTGTTCACGCGTGACGGCGGACTCACGTCGGTGCCGCTCGAACTGGAGGAACTGCTCACGCAGCGTGCGGTGCTCGTGGGCGGCGCGAATATCAGCGTGCGCGGTGAAGGTCCCGGATTCTACGCTGGTGGCGGGGGCGGCGCGTCTGTTTCGTTCCGCATTCGCGTGCTTGGCTATTCGTATGCCGGCGTGACCGCGCTCGCCGAAGACTTGCGCAATCGTCTCGAGAAGTTTCCGCGCGTTCGTGATGTCACCATCACCTCGGGACGTGGCTGGGGCAACGAGCGTGGTTACGCAGTGACGCTCGAACCAGATCGTGAGGCGCTCGCGCGATTCGGTGTCACCACGCAGGATTTCGCCGCCGCTGTGGCGCGTGAAGTACGTGGGCCCGTGGGTCAGGTGCTGCTCGAAATCGATGGCGACGAGTTGCCCGTTACCGTCAAATCGGTGGGCGCGCGCGACCGCACGCTGGATCAGCTGCGCGAGGCCGTGGTGCCCACATCGAGCGGTGCGCCGGTGCGCGTTGCGGACCTGTCGTTCGTGGACGCACGCGAGGCCCTGAGCGTCGTCACTCGAGAAGACCAGCAGTACATCCGCACCGTGAACTACGACTTCCGCGGACCGCCGCGTCTCGCGCAGCGCACGCACGACGCGTTCCTCGCCGCGATCGAAGTGCCGGCCGGCTACGACGTAAAGGACGCCGGCAGCATGTGGGGCTACACCGACGACAAGAGCGCGAAGGGGCTGTGGCTCGTCTTTGGTATCGGCCTGTCGCTCGTCGTGCTGGCCGTCGCGCTGGTGTTCGACTCCGTGTGGGGCGCGGCGATGGTGTTCCTGTCGCTTCCGCTCGCACTCGCTGGCGTGGTCGCATCGTTCTGGTTCATGAAAGCGGCGTTTGGGCGTGAGGCTGCGGTGGGCGTCATTCTGGTGGTGGGTCTGGCCGTGAATCAGGCCATTCTTCTGGTGGATGCGGCGCTGGCGAGGCGGCGGCAGCGCCTGGCTGCGGGCGGATCGAGCGCCCTGCATGCTGGCGATGTGCTGCGAGCGGCGAATGATCGCTCCGGCATGATCGTGCTCGTGACTCTGAGCGCGCTCGCCAGCTTGATTCCGCTCACCGTCGGTACGAACGCTACCACGCTGTTCGGTGCGATCGCGCTGGCCACAGCGGGCGGCACGCTGATGGGCACGATCGGCGCGCTGTTCCTCCTGCCTGCACTGCTGGTGGGGCGGCGACTCGTGAAACGGCGTCCGCGCAAAGGCGGGCCGGGGCGCTTTCGTCGCTGGAGGGAACAGCGGGCGGCGACTCGCCGCGCCGACCTGAACGCCGGCCTCTCCGCCGGCAACCCCGCAACCCCACTTCGTATGCCTTCCCTCGCTCGCTTGCTCCGCGCGGCGTCGTCCGCCGCACTCGCGTCCGGTCTGCTGTGGCCTTCGCAGCCGGCCCAGGCGCAGCAGGTCCCCACGCGCACGTACAGCAAGCCCGCCGCCGAACTGGCCGAGCCATATAGCGCTGTTCGCGGCGTGCGCGAGCTTTCCGACGGACGCGTGATCGTCTCCGATACGCGAGACAAGGTCGTGCAACTCGCGGACTTCAAGACCGGGCGCGCGACCACACTCGGGCGCGAAGGCTCCGGACCCAACGAATACCAGATGCCCATGTCGGCGTTCGCGCTGCCGGGCGACAGCACGATGATCGCGGATGCGCTCAACTCGCGGTTTCTGTTGCTGGGCCCCGGCGGCAAACTCGCCGGCACATGGAGCCCCGCCGCCGCGCAGGCGACCGGCGCAGACAAAAGCCCGCGTACCGTCACGCGCGCCGCGCCCGCACCGGAACGCGGCCGAGCGGGCGGTGGCGCTTCGTTAGTGATCGGCGGCGGCGGCCCCATGGCGATGCTCAACACCCGCGCCACCGACTCACAAGGCCGCATCTACATGGTCGGTTCGCCGCTGGTGGTCGGTCCCGATGGCCCCAGCCAAGCGGATAGTGTGCCGATCATGCGCGTGGTACGAAAGACCATGGCGACCGACACGGTGGCGTGGCTGCAACTGCCAAAGAACGCAGCCTCGGTTACCGGCAGCGGCGGCAACGTGAACATTCGCATGGGTGGCACGCCGTATGCCGCTGAGGACGGCTGGTCCGTGCTTCCGGACGGCCGAGTGGTGGTGGTGCGTCATGCCGACTATCACGTGGAGATCTATCCGGCATCCGGCAACCGTGCGTCAGTGCGCGGAGCGGCCGTGCGCACGCCAGCGCTGCGCGTGGGTGACGCCGAGAAGCAAGCTTGGCGCGAATCCCGTCGTACGGCCGGTGGTGTGGCCATTGCGATGACGCGGACAGACGGACGCGGCGGCGGCACGACCACACGTTCGGCGCCCGCAAACATGCAGGTGCAGGAGCCGTCAGAGTGGCCCGCCGTGCTGCCGGCCTTTCAGGGCAACCAGGTCTACGCGCTGCCCAACGGCACGATCTGGGTCGGCCGCTATCGCGCCGCCTCCGACAAGACGCCGCGCTACGACGTATTCGACGCCACCGGCAAGCACACCGGACAGGTCGTCTTTCCCGCGCGCACCAATGTGGTCGGCTTCGGCAAGGGCGTCGTCTACGCCGTTCGCGTCGATGAAGACGACCTCCAGTACCTGCAGCGCTACGCTCTGCAATAACGCCGGCCTTGATCCCGCGGTGCGGCTCGCGTAGTCTCCGGAGTCGCGCCGCCCAGCCCGCCAGTCACCGGCGTTGCGCGGCTCCACTGGTCACGCCGATCTTCGTCGCGTCACTTCGGCGTCACGTCGCATCTCCTGCCGAGAGCCTGCATGCCGTTTATTGATTATCCCGTCGATACGCCGTGGTTGCTGTCATTTGCCGGCTTCATGCTGGGCATCATTTCGGCGATCTTCCGCCTCGTCATTGCGGTAGGCCCCATCGGCCAGATCCTGATCGTGCTCATCCCGGCGCTGCTATTCATGCGCGACATCCATGCCGGGCCGACGGCGTTCAAGCACCACAAGTCCTGAGCCGATACGGCGCGTCTGCACCGCGCCAAGGTGAGCGCCGGTGTCTCACGCCGCGGTACGAAGCCTGTCGTTGTCCAGTAACCCCGCTGAGCGAGCGCTCGGCGGGGTCGTTCGTTCTCGTCCCACCGTACTTGCGTTCGCGTTCCGTTTGCGTGTACTACAGCAGATCGCTCCTTCCCCGATCCACTCCCTCGGAGGCATGATGTCCGCGCCATTCCAAGACTCCGGTTGCCCCTCATCGTTGCGCAGTGAGGCCGTCGCGCAACGCTGGCACCGGCGTATGTCAAAAATGCTTGGCGCCGTTGTCGCGGCTGCCCTGTCGCTCACGCTCGCCTCATCAAGTGCGCATGCGCAGGCGGGTCGGCTCACGGGTGTCGTGACCGACTCCACGAGTGCGGAACCGCTTGAATCTGTCACGCTCACGCTTTCGGTCAGCGGCGCACGAACCGCGCAGCGCCTCGAAGCGCGTACCGACGCGTCGGGCCGCTACCTGTTTCCCGCCGTTCCCGCAGGTACGTACGTCGTGGAGCTGCGCCGACTCGGCTATCGGCCGCTTAACCGCTCCGGAGTCGTGGTGGCCTCGGGAGAAGTCGTCACGCGCAACTTCACCATGGATCCGGCGGGGTTGAGCCTGCAGGCCGTTGTCACCACGGGCGTTGTGGATCCGGCGAGCGGCACGCGCGTTCCCTTTACCGTGGGTCGAGTCACTGCCGAGGACGCGCCTGTACCGGCGACGAACGCGCTCGAGACGATCCAGGGCAAGATTGCCGGCGTGTCGGTCGTGCCTTCCGGACAGGCTGGTAGCGGCACCAACATCGTGCTGCGCACGCCAACCAGTATCAACAAGTCGAACTCACCGCTCATCGTGGTGGACGGCGTGCTGCAGACCGACGCGTTCGGTGCGGCCAGTGCAGACCTGCAGAGCATGGACATCGAGAGCGTCGAAGTCGTGAAGGGAGCCGCGGCTGCGTCGCTGTACGGTGCGCGCGCCGCGGCGGGCGTCATCCAGATTACCACGCGCCGCGGCAGCGGACTGGCCGACGGCACCACGCGCTTCACCGTGCGATCAGAATACGGCTCGAACTCGCTCAACTCGCCCGTCAAGTGGGCGCAGTCGCACTTCTACCGCCTGAACGATGCGGGCCAGTACGTGAACGCCGCCGGCGCCGTTGTGCCGCGCGAGCGGCGGGTTGAGGAGCCGGTGTACCAGCGCTTCCAGGACAACGCCTATCCCGATCAGGTCTACGATCAGGTCGACCGCTTCTTCGATCCGGGCAACTTCAGCCGCAACTCGCTCAACATCGCGCAGAACAGCGGCAGGACGAACTGGTTCTTTGCATTCGTGAATTCGGGCGAAGACGGCGTTGTACTCAACAGCGGGCGATATCAGCAGAACGACTTTCGCCTGAACCTCGATCATCGGCCGACGGACAAGCTGTCTTTCGGCATCAGTGTGTACAACAGTCGTTCCGATCGACAGAACCTCTATGGCGACGCGTTCTTCGACCTGATCAACCAGGCGCCCGATGTGGACCTGCGCACACCGGATCCGGACGGCACGCCGTACGCCTTCCAGCTCGATCCCGAAGGCCGCGAAGAGAACCCGCTCTACGTACTCTCCACCGAACTCAATCAGCGCAAGCGTTCGCGCTTGCAGGGCGCGTTGCAGGGACGCTATGCCCCGGTCAGCTGGCTCACATTCGACGGCAATCTCAGCTACGATCGCTCCGATCGGCGCAACAACTTCTTCCTCGACGCCGGCGTCAAGACGGAAGGCTTCGGCGAAGGCGGCCCCGGTGAAATCTCCCAGTTCACCGGTACCACCGACGCGGTCAACGCCTTCGGCAGCGTCAACGTGCTGCAGCGTGTGGGCGACTTCACGTTGCGAGGCACGGGACGTGTGCTCATGGAGCGCGAGACGAACGCTCTTACCACCGCCGAGGGCAACACGCTCGCGACGCCAGGCGTCAACAGCCTCGACAACGCGCAGAACCGTTTCGTGTCGTCGTCCGTGCAGACCATTCGCACCAACAGCTACATCGGGAGCGTGGCCGCGGACTACCAGGGCAAGTTCATCGTCGACGGCCTGCTGCGTCAGGACGGCAGCTCGCTCTTCGGTCCCGACGAGCAGGAAAACCTGTACTATCGCGTGAGCGCGGCCTACCGTCTGTCACAGGAGGAATGGTGGCCGTTCGCGACGATCAATGAGTTCAAGCTGCGCGCGTCGCAGGGCACCGCGGGTACGCGCCCAGACTTCAACGATCAGTACGAAACGTTCTCATTCAGCGAAGGCGGCGGCGTCGTCAAGCAGAACCTCGGCAACCGCCTGCTCAAGCCGGAAGAGTCGCGCGAAACGGAGATCGGTATTGATGCCATCATCGCGAATCGGCTGTCGATTCAGCTCTCGTATGCCGACGTGAAGACCACCGACCAGCTCATTCTCATTCCGCTGGCCGGCTACATCGGCTACAACGCGCAGTGGCAGAATGCCGGCACCGTCACGGGCAACACGTACGAACTGACGCTCGAGGCCGACATGATCAAGCGTCCGAATGTCACGTGGCGCTCCGGACTTGTGGGCAGCCGCTCGCGCAACAGGATCACCGCGTTTGATCGTTCCTGTTTTTCCACGGGCACGATCCAGTTCCGATGCGCCGGCGAGACTTTGGGCGCGATGTATGGCTTCCGGTTCATCCAGGGTACGAATGAGCTGCCTGCCGATGCGCTGACACAAGCGTCGCAGTTTGCCGTCAACGACGATGGATTGCTCGTGTGGGTCGGCGAGGGCGCCTCGTTTACCGAAGGCGAGACAAAGCAGTTGTGGGGTACGTCCACAACCATCGGCAGCAACTCGTATCTGTGGGGCATGCCGATCACGCTGAGGGATTCCACCGGCAGCGCGGCACTGACGCGCATCGGTGACGGCAACCCTGACTTCAACATCGGGTTCTCCAACACGGTCAACTATCGCGGACTGAGCGTCTTCATGCTGTGGGATGCGCAGGTGGGTGGCAACGCCTACAACCGGACGAACCAGCGCATGTACCAGTACGGTCGCAGCAGCGATGTCGACCAGAACGGCAAGCCGCAGGAGCTCAAGAAGACCACGGACTACTACGCGCAGCTCTACGCGGCGAACAGTCCCACGGATTTCTTCGTGGAGAACGCGGGATTCCTCAAGCTGCGTGAAATGTCAGTGCGCTACCAGCTGCCGTCGAGCTTCACGTCGGCGCTCAATCGTCTGGGTGCGAGCGGTATGTCCCTGTCGCTGATCGGACGCAATCTGCTCACGTTCACCGACTACAAGGGCTATGACCCCGAAGTCGGAAGCGTCATCAACCGGCTCGACGCCTTCGACTACCCGCGATACCGCACGATCACCGGCAGCATCGAGATCGTATTCTGATGATCAACGCCGCCTCAGGGAGACCAACAATGCGCAACATCATGGTGACCGGGTGCGTCGGAGCAGCGGTGCTGCTCGGCGGGTGTCAGGATCTCACGGTCGAAAATCCCAATCTGCCCGATCGCGATCGCGCGACACGGCAGCCGATCTCGACGGAGTCCTTCGTCGCCTCGTCGTTCCGCACCTTCTGGCGGTATGCCGGTCACGA
>JBBQNT010000105.1:0-12263 GCA_038330215.1 Gemmatimonadales bacterium | reverse complement strand
TGCCTGCCTTGTGGCCTGCTGGGAGGCACCGGTCGAACGCATCTGCCTTCAGGTGCGCGAAGCGGAGTTCGTCATGGACGGTCGCGTGATGCACCGCGAACTCGATCGCCCGTCCGACGGTGTACCGTGGATTCTCTACCGCGATGGAATGCGCGAACTCACGCTGCTCCCGGGTTTCGAGACGGAGGGGCTGGAGCCGTTTCTGATGCTGCTGCAACGTGCCCGTCAGGCGGCGCCTGACGAGGACGACCTGGTAACGATGCTGTGGGTCGCCGATCTGGAAACGCTGCAGTATCGCTATGTGGACCTCGCCGGCTCGTACGAGCTGAACGCGCTCACGGGCACGCAGAATGCGGGATCGAACGGCGCCAGCGAGCAGACCGCGGTGCCGCGCGTGCCCATCGCCGCCGCTGCCCTTGATGTGCCCGCGTTGAGCGAGAATCCTGCGCCCGGCCTGGTGCGCGTCGAGGACTTCGACAGCACCCTGTTCTTCCTCGATCGACGTGAGCTCGCGTACCTGCAGGAGGAGGTGCGCGCGGAGTTCGGCTCGGATCCACGCCGCGAGGTGCTCGCGGTGCTGTTCGATATCATCGAGGTGCAGACCGATGAGGCGCTGCGGGCCGAGGCGATCGGTCGCGTGGAAGACGCGATGGTGGATCTGCTCGCGTCCGCGACGTACGACCTGGCCGCGTATACGCTGGTGGAAGCGACGCTGACCGCACGACGCGCTCCTGAGCTCACGCCGGCGGCCAAACAACGACTGCTGGCCCTCACCGCGCGGCTGAGCGAGCGATCGGTGATCGAGCAGGTGCTGCAGGCGGTGGACGACGGCACACGCGCACCGAACCCGGAAACGCTCGAGGCGCTCGTCGCAGAGCTGCACGGCACGGCACTCGCTCCGCTCGTGTCATGGATAACGTTGTCGTCTCCGGGAACGGCGCGCGCCTCAGTGGAACGCGCGGTGCTGAAGCTCGCTGAGCGGCATACTTCGGAGCTTGTGCGCCTGCTCGAGAGCGAGGACGAGCCGACGGCGACGGGTGCGGTTCGACTGAGCGGACGGTTGCGCACGGCCGCCGCAGTGCCGGCGTTGGGACGACTGCTGCGTCACGCGCAGACGGCACGCCGAATCGAGGCCACACATGCACTGGCCGCGATCGCCTCGCCCGGCGCGCTGCAGTTGCTCGAGCACGCACTCGAGGACGCCGAGCGCGAAGTTCGCGTGGCAGCGCTCCGTGCCGTGTCGGTGAACAAGCACAGCGGCGCGTTGCCCAGGTTGGTTGCGTCGATCAAGCGAAAGGAGATGCGCAACGCGGACCGCTCGGAGAAGACGGCGCTCTTCGACGCGTTCGGTGCGGTGTGCGGTGAAGGCGGCGTCGGCATGCTCGACGGCATGCTCAACGGCCGATCGCTGCTCGGCCCGCGGGAGACGCCCGAGATCCGCGCCTGCGCTGCGCGCGCGCTTGGCATTGTCGCCACTCCATCTGCGCTGGCGTCGCTGAAAAAGGCCAGCACGGCGAGCGACGCTGTCGTACGCAATGAAGCAGCGCGCGCGTTGCGCGGCGGAGGCGGTGCATGACGGCCCGCGCAGTAGCGACTGACGTGGCGACGGAGTCACGGGCTGGCGGACCACTCTTCGATGCCGATGAGGAGCGACAGGCACGTGCCGTGATCGTGGCGTTTCATGGCGCGCTGCGCGCCGTACGCCTCTACCCGGTGGAGAACACGGCCGTGCAGAAGGCGCTCGCTGATCTTGGTGTCGCGTGCGCGCGCACCATGGCGCACGGCGCGGCATGTGAGCTGCGACGGGCGGGTGATTTTGTCTTCGTCAATGAAACGCGCGTACGGCTGGCGCTCGACAACTACGCGGCCGTCGCGTATGTGCTCACGCTGCTGCGCGAGGCGGGTATTGGCAGCTTGCGTGTCTCGTCCACGCCCGAGCCTCGGGCATGGGTGGTGCTGCTGGCCTTTCTGCAAGCGCCGCCGCTCGAATATCCTGAAGACGCGCGACTCGGCCAGCTCGAGCAGCGACTGGCGCAGGCCAACGTGAACGCGTTCGAGTTCGACCCGCCCGTCGACGAGCTCGATTCCGACGCGGATCTCGACTCGCGCGAACGCGCACGACAGACCTACGCGCGCTCACTCGACGTGACGCGCGAAGTGATGACCGCGGCGAGGCTTGGACGCAGCCCAAGTCTCAAGCGCGTCAAGCGTGCGGTGCAGTCGGTGGTGGACGCGATCCTCACCGATCCGTCGTCACTCATCGGGATGACCACGCTGCGCGAGTTTGACGAGTACACGTTCGTGCACAGTGTGAACGTGTGCATCCTCTCCGTCTCGCTCGGCCGACGCCTCGGACTCACGAAACTGCAGCTGCTCGAGCTTGGCGTGGCGGCCTTGCTGCACGACATCGGCAAGTCACGCGTGCCGACAGAGATTCTCAACAAGCGCGGCAAGCTCGATGATGACGAGCGCGCCGTGATCCAGTCGCACGCATGGCAAGGCGTGCTGGCGCTGTTCGCGCTTCCCGTGGGGTCCGGACGTCCGTGGCGGGCGATGATCGCGGCGCACGAACACCACATGCGTATCGACCTCACCGGCTATCCTGCCGTGGTGCGTCCGCGGCGGCTCAGTTTGCTCAGCAAGATCATTGCGGTGGCCGACGGATTCGATGCGGCGACGTCAACGCGGGTGTATCAGGACACGCCGTGGTCACCTGCGCACGTGCTCCAGGGCATGCGCGACAACGCGCGCCTTGGCTTCGATCCCGTGATCGTGAAGGCGTTCGTGAACCTGACCGGCATCTATCCGGTGGGCACGGTGGTGGTGCTCGACAGCTTCGAACTCGGCCTCGTGCATGAGGCACATACGGACGTGGCCTCACTCTCGCGACCCGTCGTTCGCGTACTTTCCGATGCGCAGGGCAACTTGCTGCCCGATCCGCCACTCGTCGACCTCATGGCGAAGGACGAGTCCGGGCATTATCTCCGAACCATCATCCGGACCGACGACCCCGACCGTTGGGGCATTCGCGTCTCGGACTTTTTCGTCTGATCACCGCCTTCGGGCCGCACCGCGCGCCGTGACCGTCTCCTCCGCTACACCCGCTACACCCGCTCCTGCCGCCGCGCCCTCCGCCATCGACAGGCGCTTCGCGGAGTTGCGCGCCCAGGGTCGTTGTGCGCTCGTGGCCTATTGCACAGCCGGTCACCCGGATCCGTCCTCGAGCGTCGCCCTCATGCGTGGGCTCGAGCAGGCGGGTGTCGACATCCTCGAGGTCGGCGTCCCGTTCTCCGATCCGCTCGCCGACGGCCCGGTCATCCAGCGCAGTTCGCAGGTCGCGATCGATCACGGTGTCTCGCTCGACCGTGCACTGGCGATGATCACCGAAGCGAAACTGTCCATCCCGGTGGTGTTGTTCTCGTATCTCAACCCGATCATGGCCGGGGGAGAGGATGTGCTGCATCGCGCGCGTCGCGCTGGTGTGTCGGGCGTGCTCGTCACGGACATGCCCGTTGGCGCGGATCCGGCGCGGGAAGCGTGGTTCGGCGCCAGCGGCCTTGATTTTGTGCGACTCGTCGCGCCAACGACGCCGTCCGAGCGCATGGCCGAGATCGGCCGCCACGGCGGTGGTTTCGTGTACCTGATCTCACGACTTGGCGTTACCGGCGAAAGCGCGGCGCTCTCCGACGAGTTGCCCGCATCTGTCGCGCGACTGCGCGCGCAGACGACGCTTCCCATCTGCATCGGCTTCGGCATCTCTACGCCCGAGCAAGCGAAGAGTGCGTCCATGCTGGGTGACGGCGTAGTCGTGGGCAGTGCCATCGTGCGGGCCGCCGAGACCAGCGTAGAATCGGCGGTGGCCCTGGCAGCGTCGCTGCGCGCCGCGATGGATGCGTAGGCCGGCCGACCGTTCGAGGTCATGATGCTCGCGCCATCAAAGCGCTCCTCGCACCACCCATCGCTGCCTGTTTCCGCACCAGACGCGCCGCCCGCGCTGCCGGTCTGGGCGATCGCGGCCGAGAAGCGGCGCGGACACATCGCACGCGTCACGGCGCTGCTCGACGCGTGGAGTGGCGCGCTTTCACTCGGCGCGGACGAGCGGCAGCAGTGGCATGACGCAGGTCGATGGCACGATGCGCTGCGGGACGCACCCGACGACGTGTTGCGAGCCCACGCGGATGACCCCGATCGCCCCGTCGGCATGCTGCATGGCTCGGCCGCTGCTCGCTGGCTCGTTCGCGACGGTGAAACGCGGGCTGACGTGATCGATGCGGTGCGCCACCACACCACCGGCTGGTCGCGCTGGAGTCGCGTTGGACGCGCGCTCTACATGGCAGACTTCCTCGAGCCCGGCCGCCCGTTCATGCAGGCGGACCGCGCGTTTCTGGCCAATCTTGTGCCGTCGCAGTTCGACGCGGTCTTTCGTCAGGTCGTGCGGCTGCGACTCGAGTGGGCGCTGAGGGAGGGCAAGGGATTCGCGCCCGAGACCGTGTCGCTCTGGGATTCGGTTCGCTGATGCGACGGCGCACGTGGATCGTTGCGGGTTTCACATTGCTGGTCGTTGCGTTCGGCGTCTGGTTCGCCTCCTCGACGCCCTCTGTGACGTCCACGGGTCACATCGCCGCCACCACGGTCACACTCGACCCCGACGCGCGCGCGCCCGATGGGGAGCGCGTTCGCGTTCGTGTGCTCAACGGCGCGGGAACCGCCGGACTCGCGCGCCGCGGCATGCAACTGTTCCGCGACTACGGCTACGACGTTGTGGACTACGGCAACGCACCGGCTCGTTCCGATTCCACGGTCGTGGAGGTGGATGCACGCACAGGCGCATGGTCCGATCGCATCGCTCGCGTACTTGGCGGAACCGTCGTCGTGCGAGAACGCGCGGTGCCCTTACCCTACGTCGACGTGACTGTCACGCTCGGCGCTGACTGGAAGCCGCCGACCCAACCGTTCCGTCCGTAACTGTCCGCACGCGGCCGCGATGTCGAGGCCGCGACTCTTCCGGATCGCCACTTCGACGCCGCGTGCACGGACTGCGCGCGCAAAGGCGGCCATGCGTGACGACGGCGTTGGTGTGAAGCCGAGCGAGCCACCCGGATGCAGCGGGATGAGATTCACGAAGGCGCGGCATTCGCGTGCGAGCGCGGCCAGCATCGCCGCATGCTCCGGCTTGTCGTTCACATCGTTCAGCATGACGTACTCGAACGTCACACGCCGGTCGAAGGCCGCCGCCGCGTGGATCACCTCGGCCAGCGGATACTTGATGTTCACGGGCATCAATGAGCGTCGCAGTTCGTCGCTCGGCGCGTGAATCGAGATCGCCAGGCGGAACTGCTCCTTGCGCGCCGCGAGCGCCTCAATGCCCGGCAGCACACCCACCGTGGAGATGGTGATATGCCTCGCGCCGATTCCGAGTGCGCGCGGATCGTTGAGCAGCGTAAGCACCACGTCCACCGCCTTCCAGTTCATGAGCGGCTCGCCCATGCCCATGAAGACGATGTTGGTGGCCAACAGCGGCGAATCGAGCAATCGAAGCTCGCGCACCTGACCCGCGATCTCCGACGGTGTGAGGTTGCGCTGGAATCCCATCGCGCCAGTGGCACAGAATGCGCACTGCAGAGCGCATCCGGCCTGGGACGAGATGCAGAGCGTGAGGCGACTGCCTTCCGGAATCGCGACCGTTTCGATGGCCTGTCCGTCGGGCAACTGGAACAGGAACTTCTCGGTACCATCGGTGGAGCGCTGTCGCGCGGTCAGCTGCAGGCGCGGGATGTCGAACGTCGCGGTGAGTTGCTGCCGGAGCGCCTTGGGCAGCTCTGTCATGTCGGCGAAGCTGCCAACTGGACGCTCCCACAGGCGCGCGAACACCTGCGCGGCACGATAGGGTGCCTCGCCGGCCTGCTGCATGTACGCGGCGAGCTCGGTGAGCGCGTCGTCAGGCGCGAGGTCGAGCAGGTTCACACGCGCGGTGGCGGACGGAATGCTGAGCGGAACGAACACTGCTGGTCTCACTGGCCAAAGGAACTGAACGAAAACTGATACAACGGACCCAAGCCGACACTCGCGTCTTCACGGCCCACTCCAACGACGAACCGAGCAAGATGTAGCGACAGCGCGAACCGCGTGCGCGTGATGCGCTGGTCACCGCTGCGAACGAACGGAAGCGCCACCCGTGCCTCCACCGGGCCGAGCCTGCCGCTGGCGATCGGGCCCACCTCACGCGAGGTGCGGGCGCGCTGGCCCCGCGTCGCGCCTTGCGCCGCCAAGCCGAGCCGCACCTCCGCCTCGGTGGAAGCGCCAACGATTCGCACGTCACTCGCCGCCGTAATCAGCGGCCGGTCCTCGGGTTCTCTTCCCGGCCGCCAGAGAAAGCTACCTACCGCCAGACGCGCGTCGAGCCAGGGCAGGTGCTCGGCCACCGCGCCGATGTCGGCGGCGAGGGCGCTTCGGACGTCCCGCTCGGCGCGCCCCTGTCGCCAGCGGGCGGCTGCGCCAACCGTCAGCCACGAAGCGAGCGGACGGGTCACCGTGACAGAGACCAGCAGGCTCTCGTACTGCAGGTTGCCAAGGCTTTGCGGGTCGGTCTCGGTGCGTACGAGATCGCTCACCGCTGCACGCCCTACCGACAGACCGTACGACACCCCGGAAGACCGTCGATACGAGAGGCCAACCAGTTGCCCCTCCACTCCCTGATCCGCGCCCGTGGAAAGCGCCGCGACACCCGCCCGCCAGCGCATGCCCTCGGGCAGCGCCATCGTCGCCGGATTCCACAGGCCGACGCCGGCCTCAGTGGACAGCGCAGCGGGTGCGCCTACCGCGCCGAGCGGAAAATCCCACAGATCACGGGCGGGTACGGGCTGGCCGACCACAGTTGCTGCGCATCCGAGGACGCCAACGACCGTCGCAAGCCCGCACAAGAGCTTGCGGCGCATGCAGTTGACCATAAACCTGATCAGTTCGAAAGCCAAGCAAGTTGCTTTCGCGTCTCCGACTGGCAGGTTAGCTTCCCGAAGATGCGCGCCTTCCGGAACACTGTTGCCACTCGCTGACCTCCTTTCCCCCGATCGGATCGCTGTGCCCAGCACGGCCTCCTCGAAGGATGCCGTGTTGGCGGAGCTTGTCAGTCTGGCGCTGCCCGAAGGGCCTCAGCGCGACGGATTGCTGGCCGACGTGCGCAAGCGCGAAGCCCAGTTTACAACCGCGTTAGGAGACGGCATTGCCCTGCCGCACGCGCGCAGTCGACATGTCACGTCGCTGTGCGTGGCGGTGGCGCGACCCGAAACACCGATCGCGTTCGATGCCGCAGACGGGCGACCGGTGGAGATCGCCTTTCTGGTCGCGTCGCCGGCCGACTCCCCCGGCGTGCATATCGAGACACTTCGGGCCCTGTCGCGGCTATTTCAGGACCAGGACGTAATGTCGGACCTTCGCGCGGCGACAAGCGCCGATGCGTTCCTCGAAGTGTTGCGCCTGGCGGAGGCGCGCTGATCCCAGTCGCGGCGTCGGTCACTCGTCTGACCGAGCCGTCCTTCTCTTCACTCGGCGCTGACGCGCCCGGAGTTCGTGCGTGACCGTGTCGGTTGAATCGGAACAGTCGGTGGAGCTGGCAACGTCGCTGCGCACGCACCCGTGCGGTGCGCTGCGTGCGTCGCACGCGGGAGAAACGGTGCGCCTCGGAGGCTGGATTCATCGTAGCCGCGACCTTGGCGGCTTGGTATTCCTCGACTTGCGCGACCGCACGGGACTCGTGCAACTCGCGTTCGGGCCGGCGTGGTCCGACGCGGAGACGCTGGCACGCGCGGCGGCGGTTGGCGTCGAGTCCGTCGTGCTGGTGGACGGCGTCGTGACGGCGCGAGCGGACGCGCAACGCAACGCCGACATGGCCACCGGAGATGTGGACGTGCAGGTGACCTCGATTCGTGTGGTAGGACCGGCCATGACGCCCGCGTTTCCCGTGGCACCCGCGAAGGGAGACAAACTGCCGGCAGAAGAACTGCGGCTTCGTCATCGATACCTCGACCTTCGGCGCAGCGAGCTGCAACGCAACCTCATGCTGCGGCACCGGCTCATGCAGGCCACTCGCCGCTTTCTCGACGCGCGCGGCTTTCTCGAACTCGAGACGCCGATCCTCACCAAGCCGACGCCGGAAGGCGCGCGAGATTACCTCGTGCCGAGTCGCGTGCATGGCGGCGAGTTCTACGCGCTACCGCAATCTCCGCAGATCTACAAGCAACTGTTCATGTGTGCCGGCTATGATCGCTACTTCCAGATCGCGCGCTGCTTCCGCGACGAGGACTTGCGCGCGGATCGCCAGCCCGAGTTCACGCAAATCGATATCGAAGCATCGTTCGTGGGACAGGAAGACATCCTGGCCGTCGCGGAATCGCTGATCGTCGACCTGTGGCAGACGGCCGGAGTTCCGGCACCGTCGCCGTTCCCGCGCATGACGTATGCCGACGCGATGGAATACTACGGCTGCGACAGACCGGACTTGCGATACGAGTTGCGGCTTCACGATGTCTCATCCGCATTCGCCACGAGCGATCTGGCATTCGTACAGGCGGCAATCGCGCGCGGCGAACGCGTGCGCGGCCTGCACGTGCCCGGTGGCGCGTCGCTCACGCGGAAGCAGACCGACGAGCTCGAGCAGATCGCGAAGTCGACCGGCGCGAGCGGCTTGTTGCTGGTGAAGCGTTCGGCCGACGGACTCGAAGGCAAGGTGGGCAAGTCACTCGCCGCCGAGGCCGCTGCATCGCTCGAACTGTCGGAAGGCGACCTCGGCCTCTACGTCGCCGGACCTGCTCACATCGCGTCACCGGCGCTCGACCGCGTGCGACAGGCCGCCGCGCAGCGCATGAACCTCGTGCCGTCGGACCGACACGCCTTCGTGATCGTCACGGATTTCCCCATGTTCGAACGCGACCCCGCGACGGGGGTACTGGGAGCTGTGCACCATCCCTTCACTGCGCCACATCCCGACGACCTCGCGCTGCTCGACAGTGCGCCGGAGCGTGCGCGCGCCCTCGCGTACGACGTCGTGTACGACGGCCTTGAGCTGGGGGGGGGCAGCATTCGTATCAGCGACCCGGCGCTGCAGGCGCGCATCTTTTCGCTGCTCGGCATCGATCACGCCACCGCGCAACTGCGCTTCGGGTTCCTGCTCGAGGCGCTGCGTTCCGGCGCGCCGCCGCACGGCGGCATCGCGTTTGGTCTCGATCGAATCGCGATGCTGTTGTCGGGCGCCACGTCCTTGCGCGATGTGATCGCATTCCCCAAGACCACGGCCGCACGCGCCCTCTTCGAAGGGGCGCCGTCACCGGTGCCGCCCGCCGACCTCGCCGAACTCTCACTCCAGCTCGCATCGCGCGCGGGGACCGAGGCATGAGCAGCGCCCCCGTCACGGTTCGCGTGCCGATCGAAGGCGTCGACCAACTCGTGCTGGCGGGCGTCAACGATGCCAACCTGGTGGAGCTCTCACGCATCACGGGTACGCGCGTGGCCATGCGCGGTGACGCGCTGACGCTGACCGGCGAAAGTGAAGGCGCGATGCGGGGCGAATCGATCGCACTCGGCATGGTCGCCAGCGTGCGCGATGGCAATGCGCTCGCGCCCGACGATGTGCTGCGCATCAGTCTCGAGGAACGACCGGAAGGGCAGGCGACGCGCGCCAACGGTGCACTCGTGCTGCCCGGATCGCGTCGCGTCGTCAAAGCGAAGTCGCCAGGACAGGCGGAATACCTGCAGCAGATTCTCGAGCACGACATCGTGGTGGGTATTGGTCCGGCCGGCACCGGCAAGACCTACCTCGCCGTGGCCGCCGCCGTCGACGCGCTCATGCGAAAGCGCGTACGTCGCATCGTGCTCGCGCGTCCGGCCGTGGAGGCGGGCGAAAGCCTTGGCTTCCTGCCCGGCGACATGCAAGCCAAGGTCGATCCGTACCTGCGTCCGCTGTATGATGCACTCGAAGATTTCATGCCGCACGAACGCATCCAGAAAGCGATCGAATCGCGCACGATCGAGGTGGCACCGCTCGCGTACATGCGAGGCCGCACCCTTGGCGACTCGTTCGTGATCCTCGACGAGGCGCAGAACGCGACGCATCTGCAAATGAAGATGTTCCTCACGCGATTGGGCGTGAACTCCAAGATCGTGATCACCGGCGACAAGACACAGGTGGACCTGCCCAAGCGCGAGGAGTCCGGACTGATGCAGATCGAGCGCATCCTCCACGGCATCGAAGGCATCAGATTCCATTACTTTACCGAAGCGGATGTGGTGCGCCATCGTCTCGTGCGCGACATCATCCGTGCCTATAATGAGGATGCCGCAGGCGGTTGACCCACCGGAACCGGTGCGCGATCAAGCGCCGGTCTCGACGGTTCGCGGCGCAGCATTGCGTCACGGACCGGGCGTGTTGCTGGCCGCGATTCTCGCGCTGGCCACCGTGCTGTTGCTGCCGCCCGGCGACGGGCTGCGTACGCCCGTCTACGAAATCGGCAGCGTTGCCGATGCCACCGTCATTGCGCCGTTCGGATTTCGCGTACCACGGCCCGCGGCCGATGTCGCGCTGGAACGCGAGCGACTGCGCAGCGCCGTTCCGCCGCTCTTCGTGTTCGACACCACAGCGCTCGACTCCGTGCGCACGCGAATCGTCGGCCTTGCGCGTGCACTCGACTCGGTGAGACCCGCCGACTCCGACGAGGCGCGTGACTCGGCGGCGGTAAGGATCCGCGAACGCGCAGCTGGCTTCGGCGTTGCACTGAACCTCGCGGAAGCGGAGTGGTTGTCATTTCCCAGCCGGCGGGCGGCCGCGCTGTCGGCGGTCCGTCGCACGTTCGAGCGCACCCTGCCCGATGGCATTGCGCCGTCGCGCGCGCTCGACGGCGTGAACGCGTCGGTGCGCATTCTGCGCCGTGCCGACGAGCGCAGCGTGACGGCCGATGCCGTCTCGTCATGGAGCGATGTGCTGCGCGCGGCACGGCTGCTGCACCCCGACAACGCGTCGTCCGTGGCCGATGGTGCGTACCAGCAGTTGCTTACGGGGCTGTTCGTGCCCTCGCTTCGTTATGACTCTGTGACGACCGTGAGTCGGCGCGAGGAAGCGATGGCGCGCGTGCAACCGTGGCGCTTCGAAGTGCGGAGCGGGGAAAAGATCATCGACGCGCATGAGGTCGTGCGCGAGGAAGATCATGCTCGGCTCGTCGCGCTGCGCGACATCACACAGAGTGGACCGGCGGGCAGCGGCGATACGCTGCGAATCATCGGCGCATTTCTGCTCAATCTCGCCGTGATCTCGATCTTTGTCGTCACGCTGGCCTTCTACCGGCCCGAGATCTACGAGCGACCACGCGCGCTGGCCGTGCTCGCCGCTTGCATGCTGATCGTGATGGTCGGCGCGGGGCTGGCGCTTCGCGGAAGCTCGATGCCCGGACCGCTCGTGCCGGTCGGCGTCGCGGCGCTGCTCATCAGCATCCTCTTCGATTCACGCATTGCGCTCGTCTGCGCGCTGGTGCTCGCCGTGTTGGTCGGCGTGCAACCCGCCTTCCGCGGCACGCCCATTCTCTTCTTCGTGCTCATCGGAGGCGCGGCTGCGGCATTCAGCGTACGCGCCCTCGAACGTCGCACACAGTTCGTGTGGTCGATTGTCGCCCTGGCGCTGGCGTACGCTGGCGCCGCAGTGATCTCCGCACTCGCGTTCGGCTGGGAATGGACTGCGGTGCTGCAATCGGCCGCCTTTGGCGCGGTGAACGCGGTGATCTCCGTAGCGCTCGCGATGGCGTTGCTGCCACCTGCCGAGGAAGCCTGCGGGGTGGACACCTATCTCAAGCTGCTCGAGTGGTCGGATCTCAACCGGCCCCTGTTGCGTCGGCTGGCCGTCGAGGCGCCCGGCACCTGGGCGCACACGCTGGCGATGGCCAACCTCGTGGAGTCCGCCGCGCAGGCGGTGGGGGCCAACGCGCTGCTCGCACGTGTCGGCACGTACTACCACGATATCGGCAAGCTCGAGAAGCCCGGCTACTTTGTGGAGAATCAGCCGCGCGGCCGCAATCCGCATGACAAGCTCAAGCCTGCCGCCAGCGCTTCCATTATTCGCAATCATGTGCGAGAAGGTCTGGCGTTGGCTGCGCAATACAAGTTGCCACGCTCGGTGCGCGCATTCATCGCCGAGCATCACGGAACGGGAGCAATCACCTACTTTCTCGAGAAGGCACGTGAGCGTGACGCCGGTGTGATGCAGAGCGGTGAGTTTATGTATCCCG
>JBBQNT010000104.1:0-12350 GCA_038330215.1 Gemmatimonadales bacterium | reverse complement strand
ACGCTGCGTCTCGTGGAGGAAGTCGAACGGCTGGCCAAGCGCGGTGCAATCAAGACCGAAGACGAGTTTCGCGAGGCACTGCGTACCGGCATTCGTGATGTGCTGACGGCAGGGAACAGTGATGCGTCGCTGCATATCGCGAGCACTGCGCCAACGGTGTTGCTGGTGATCGGCGTGAACGGTGCCGGCAAGACCACCTTCATCGGCAAGCTGGCCACGCGGCTACGTGGTGAAGGGAAGCGCGTGCTCGTGGGCGCGGCCGATACATTCCGCGCTGGAGCGATCGACCAGTTGCGCGTGTGGGCCGAGCGTGCCGGCGCGGAGTTCGTCGGCGCCAAGAGTGGAGCCGATCCCGCCGCTGTGGCGTTCGATGCCATCGACGCGGCGGCCACACGCGGGTGCGACTACGTCATCATCGACACCGCCGGACGCTTGCATACGAGCAGCGATCTCATGACGGAGCTCAAGAAGATCCATCGTGTGCTCGGCAAGCGCCTGGCCGATGCGCCGCACGAAGTGCTGCTCGTGCTCGACGGCACGATCGGGCAGAACGCACTGTCGCAGGCGCGCACATTCACCGCTGCGGTGCCGGTGACGGGACTCGTCGTCACCAAGCTCGACGGTACAGCAAAGGGCGGTGTGGTCGTGGCGGTGCACGAGGCGCTCAACGTGCCGATCAAGTTCGTTGGCAAGGGTGAACAGGCGCCGGACCTCGAGGCGTTCGACGCCGACCGCTTTGCCACGGAGCTTGTGTCGTCGTGATGGACGTGGCGTTTCACCGTGATGCATAGCGCGGAGCGCGTCGCGTTATGAACAATGCGGACGACGCGGCACGTCGGCGTCGCCGAACCGGGCCGCCTCCTCGACTCACGCTCGATACGCCGGTCACCTATCTCAAGGGCGTAGGCCCGGCGCGCGCCGAGTCGTTGCAACGGCTGGGCATTCGCATGGCCGGCGATCTACTCCGTCACGTGCCGCACCGATACGAAGATGCGAGCACCGTCACGCCGATCGTGCAGGCGGCCGTTGGCGCCGATGTCACGGTGCTGGGGCAAGTGGTGGCTACCGGCGTGCTGCCCACACGACGTGGTCTGCGTGTGTTTCAGGCGGTCATCAAGGATCGTACGGGACTGCTTGAGCTGGCGTGGCCGGGACAGCCGTTCCTCGAGCGCACCATCAACAAGGGTGATTGGCTGCTCTGCACCGGACAGGTGCGCTTTCACCATGGTCGTCGGCTGCAACCTCGCGAGTTCGTGAACCTCGGCGCAGGCGACGAACGTTCGCTCGAAGGTCGTGTGCTCGCGGTGTATCCGGCGACCGAAGGTGTGAGTGTGCGATGGCTTCGCACGCTGGTCGATCAACACCTCGACGCGCTGCTGCCGTTGATCAAGGAGCCGTTGCCCACGGCGTTGCTCGCGGAGGCCGGCGTTGTCCCGCTGCACGACGCGCTGCGACGCGTGCATCGACCAGCATCTGTTGCCGACGCGCGAATCGGCCGCGCGCGACTGGCGTGGGAAGAACTGTTGTGCGTGCACTTGCTGCATCGGCGAGCGAACGTGTTGGCGCGCGAATCGCGCACCGGTGTGCAGTTTCACAACCGCAAGCAGCTCACGAGCCAACTGCGCCAGGTGGTGCCATTCACACTCACCGCCGCGCAGGTGCGCGTCGTGCGCGAAATCGTGGCGGACCTTTGCAGCGAGCGACGAATGCACCGCCTGCTCCAGGGTGACGTGGGTAGCGGAAAGACGGTGGTCGCGCTGTTCGCCGCCATGCTGGTCATGGAGAACGGCTACCAGTGCGCACTCATGGCGCCCACGGAACTTCTCGCCGAGCAGCATGCGCGCACCGCCGAGAAGTTGCTGGCGCCGCTCGGCATCTCACCGGTGCTGCTTACGGGGCGGCTGGGCGCGAAGGATCGTCGCGCGGCGCTTACGCGGTTGGCATCGGTGGAGCCCGTGCTCGCAATCGGCACGCACGCGCTATTTCAGGGCGACGTCGAGTTTGCGAAGCTCGGCCTCGTCATCATCGACGAGCAACACCGTTTCGGCGTGGAGCAGCGCGCGGCACTCGGCGCCAAGGGCGCCGACGGCGCACCGCCCGATGTGCTGCTCATGACCGCAACGCCGATTCCGCGTTCGCTGGCACTCACGTTGTACGGCGACCTCGATGTGTCCACGCTCGACGAACGACCCCCGGGCCGGCAGCCGGTGACTTCGGTACATCGCCGCGAGGCGACACGGGCGCGCGTGTTCTCGTTTGTGAACACGGAGCTCGACGCCGGTCGGCAGGCGTACGTGGTCTACCCCGTGATCGAGGCTTCGGAGAAGACCGACCTGCGCGACGCCACGTCCATGTACGAAGCGCTCATCGCCGGCCCCTTCGCGTCACGTCGCGTCGCGCTGTTGCACGGCCGGCTACCCGCCGATGAACGCGACGTCATCATGCGCGCCTTTCGCGACGGAACCATCGACGTACTCGTCGCCACCACAGTTATCGAAGTAGGCATCGACGTGCCGAACGCCACCGTGATGGTCATCGAACATCCGGAGCGCTTCGGCCTGTCACAACTGCACCAGCTCCGTGGCCGCGTAGGCCGCGGCGCCGCGCAATCGTACTGCATCCTGCTCGGCGACGTGGGCGCAGACGCCGCCGAGCGGTTGCAGGTGGTGGTGCATACGGAAGACGGCTTCGAAATCTCCCGCGCCGACCTGCGCATGCGCGGCATGGGCGACCTCTTCGGCGCGCGCCAATCCGGCCTGCCCGCGTTTCGCATCGCCGACCCCATCGCCGACGAAGCCTTGAGCGACGCCGCCCGGGCCAGCGCCGAGCGCATGCTCAACGCCGACCCCATGCTCGAGCGCCCCGAACACGCCGGCATCCGCCAACTGCTCAGTACCAACTACGCCCGAGCCTTGGAGCTCTTCCACGTCGGCTGAATCTCGTCCTACGCGCCCCCCCAAAGCTCCCTCTCCGCAACTCGGCGCCTCCGCGGTAGAAGCAGTTCCCCGCGGTCCTCCCGAGTTCACCGCGGCGCCTGCACCGAGCACCCCGGAAACCCCACCCGCGCCAGCACCTTCTCAAGCGGACAGAAGTTCGTAAAGCTGGACTGCAGCAGGTTCAGCCCCACGAACGCCGTGAACGCCAGGAACCACGGGTTTACCCACACGCCGAGCGCAACCGAGATCATGACGAACACACCAGCAAACCGGCGAATCACTTTGTCAGCACACATGTTGTCGAGTCCATGAAAGAGAAGGCAGATCATGCGAACACTTCGGCAGGCTGTACGCGGCTGCCCACGTCCGCCGTGGCGCGCACTTCCGAGCGCCGCCGCAGCTCCCAGTAGAGCAGCGGCACCACCACCATCGTGAGCAGCGTGGCCACGATTGCGCCGCCGATGAGCGCGACCGCGAGACCCTGGAAGATCGGATCGAGTACCATCACCAGTCCGCCGATCACCACCGCCGCGGCGGTGAGTGCAATCGGGCGGAAGCGCACCGCACCGGCCTCGAGCACTGCCTGCACGAGCGGTCGCTCCCGCGCCTCTGCGAGCTGGATGAAGTCCACAAGCAGGATCGAGTTGCGCACGATGATGCCCGCCAGCGCGATCATGCCGATCATCGAGGTCGCCGTGAAGAACGCGCCCATGACGGCATGCGCTGGCAGAATGCCCACCAGCGTGAGCGGAATGGGCGCCATGATCACCAGCGGCGTGCTGAACGACTGGAACCACGCCACCACGAGCACGTAGATGAGCACCAGTACCACCGCGAAGGCGATGCCGAGGTCGCGGAACACCTCGATGGTGACCTGCCATTCGCCGTCCCACTTCACAGCAGTCTCGTCGAGTCGGTCGGGCTGCACCGCGTTATAGCGCGTGATTTGTGCACCCTCGACGCGCAGTGTGTCGAGCACCCGATTCATGGCGAGAATGGCGTACACCGGCGCTTCCACCTCACCCGCCACGTCACCCGTCACATAGATCACCGGCCGCAAGTTCTTGCGGTGGCGCGAGGTGGCGCGCTCGCCCGAATCAACCGTGACGAAACGTCCCAGTGGCTGCGGCCCCATCGCTGTCGTGACCGGCAGCGTCAGCAACCGCTGCACGCTCGATCGATCGGCAATGTCGAGTTGCGGAACCACCATCACTGGTTCGCGGGACGTCGCCGACTGCAGCGCGCCCATCGGCATGCCGCTCACGGCCATCGCGACGGTTTGTGTTAGCAATGGAACGTCTGCACCGGCACGCGCGGCCGCGGCACGATCGATGCGAAACGCCACCTGCGCTGACGGCGACTCCACGGTCCAGTCCACATCGACGACGCCAGCGGTTGCCTCGAAGGCGGCCTTCACCTTGCGCGCCGCATCCAGCCGCGTGGAATCGTCAGCGGCATAGACCTCGGCCACCAGCGTGGACAACACCGGCGGTCCCGGCGGAATCTCCGCGACCTTCGCACTCGCGCCGTAGGAGCGTGCGATGGAGTCCACCATGGGCCGCACTGCCACCGCGATATCGTGACTTTGACGCGAGCGATGGTGCTTGGGTGCCAGGTTCACCTGGATGTCCGAGACATTCGCGCCGCGGCGCATGAAGTAGTGGCGCACCAGGCCGTTGAAGTTGAACGGTGCCGATGTGCCCGCATACACCTGCGTGCTGACTACTTCGGGAACCGTGCGCAGTTCGCGCGCAATGTTCTCCGTCGCGGCGAGCGTGGTCTCGAGCGTTGTGGTCTCGGGGAAGTCAAGCACGACCTGGAACTCCGACTTGTTGTCGAACGGCAGCATCTTCACCTGCACGGCGCCGATGGCCACGAGCGCCATCGAGCCGAGCAGGAGCACGACCGTGCCGCCGTAGAACGCGAGTCGTGTGCCGCGCCGCTCAATGAGTGGCGTCATGAGGCGCGCGTAGAACCGGCCGAATCCCGAGGCCAGCACGTTTGCGTCGTCACCGTGATGCGTACCCGCGCTCGAGGCCGTGCCGCTCGCTGATGCGCCGTGCACCGAGGATGCCTTGGGTGCGTGTCCACGCAGCAACCGGTAGCCCAGCCACGGCGTCACGATGAAGGCCACGCCGAGCGATGCCAGCATTGCCACGGAGGCACCCACGGGGATGGGACGCATGTACGGGCCCATCATGCCGGAGACGAACATCATCGGCAGAATGGCCGCGATCACCGTGAACGTTGCCAGGATCGTGGGATTGCCCACCTCATCGACCGCCTCGATCGCAGCCACGTCGGCCGGCCGGTCACGCATGGCGACATGACGCGCGATGTTCTCCACGACCACGATTGCATCATCGACCAGAATGCCGATGGAGAAAATGAGCGCGAACAACGTGATGCGATTGAGCGTGTATCCCATCAGGTAGTACACGAACAGGGTCAGTGCGAGCGTGACTGGCACGGCCACAAGCACCACCACCGCTTCCCGCCAGCCCAGAAACAACCACACCAGTGCGGTCACGGACAACGTCGCGATCGCAAGATGCAGGATGAGTTCCGATGCTTTTTCGGCCGCCGTCTCGCCGTAGTCGCGCGTTACATCCACTCGCATGCCTTCCGGCACAATGCGACCGCGAGACTGCTCGAGTCGTGTGATGGCCGCGTGAGACACTGAGGTCGCGTTCGCACCGGCGCGCTTGGCCACCGCAATGGTCACCGCCGACCGCGGCGCGTCAGCGCCGCTGGCCGTCGTCACGTATGTGGTGGGCTCGCCGAATCCATCCACGATGCGCGCCACGTCGCGCAGCGCGATCGCCCGTCCGTCGCGCACCGCGACGATCACGTCGCCCACATCGTCTGCACTCGAGAACGCCGCAGATACATCGATGCGAATGGCTTCGTTGCCGGTGGCATACTCGCCCGCTTGCAGGCGCGCGTTGGCTCCCATCAGCGCTTGCGCAATCTCGCCGGGCGACACACCCGTGGCCGCGAGTCGCGCCGGTTGAATGAGCACTTGCACCGTGCGCGGCGCACCGCCCACCAGAAACACCTGCGCGACATCGGGCACAGTGCGCAGCTCCTCCGCTACGTGCGCCGCCACCTGCCGGAGCACACCGGGCTCGGCGTTGGCGTCCGATACCGTCAGCGCCAGAATGGGCACGTCATCAATCGCGTGTGGCCGCACGAGCGGTGGCGGCGCTGACGCGGGCCACGCATCCATGCGCGCGAACACCTTCGCGTACACCTTGGACACGCTTTCCGTCTGATCTGCTCCCACCGCGAAGCGAGCGGTGATCAATCCACCGCCGTCGCCGCTCATCGCGTACACGTACTCGACACCAGCGATTTCATACAGCGCCTGCTCGAGCGGCTTGATCAACTGCTGCTCGACTTCCGCGGCCGACGCGCCTGGCAGGGCCGCCATCACGTCGATCATCGGCACCGAGATTTGCGGCTCCTCCTCGCGCGGCGTGGCCATGAGCCCGATTGCGCCCACCAGCAGCGACGCGAGCGTCACCAACGGTGTCAGCTTGCTGTTGAGGAACGCCTTGGCAACGCGTCCCGCGATGCCGCCACCGAGCGGCGTTGACGCATTCATGATTGCACCGCCGGCGTCGCCGTCGAATCGGGCACGAGCACCACGTCACCGGCATTCACGCCGGACAACACTTCCACGAACTCGCCACGATTGCGACCCAGGCGCACCCACCGGCGCTCCACTCCGCCATCCGTGCGAACGCGCACGCCCGCGAGATCACCCTCGCGAACGATCGCCGAGCGTGGAATCAGGCGCACTGCGCGCTCCGCGCCCGGCAACAGGAGCGTCGCCGATCCCCCCGGTGGCAACAAGCCGTCTGCATTCCGCACAAGCACGTTCACCGTGAACAGGCCACCGCTCGGAGCCGCGACCACGCCTTCCACGGTGCCGGTCGCGTCCACGCCCTCAATGGAGACGCTGATCGACGTTCCGCGACGCACATCCAGCGCGGCCGCCGGTGGCACCAGTGCCGACACGCGCAGCGTACCCGACTGCTGCACGACAACCAGCGGTGCGCCCGGCGCGGCAAAAGCGCCCGGGTCCACCATGCGCTGCGTGATCACACCGGCAAATGGCGCGCGAACGGCGCCGTAGTCACGATTGGCGGCCGCTTCGGCCACTCCGCCGCGCGCGCCCGCCACACCGGCTTTCGCGCGTGAGAGCGCGGCTTCTGCAGCGTCGACCTGCGCGCGGGGAGCCGCGCTGTCGGCGAAAAGCGCGCGCATGCGCGCAGCGTTCAACTCCGCTTCAGCCAGCATGGCCTCGGCGGCGAGCAAGTTGCCGCTGGCCTGGACGGCGCGAGCATCGATGTCGCGTACGTCGAGCGTCACCAGCAGTTGCCCCTGTCGCACCACGTCACCCACCTGCACATGCACCGCGCTCACGGTTGCCATGAGTTTGGTGGAGAGCGTGCTGTTGAGCAGGGGTGCGGCCGTGCCGACCGCTTCGTTCATGTCGGGCAGCAAGGTGTCGATCACACGAACATCACGCAGGCCGGCAGCATCGATGGTGACGACGGCGGATGACGTCGCGTGCTCCGACTCGGCACTCGTGCACGCGACGAACGTTGGCACCGCCAGCAGGACCAGCAGCGCGGAGCGACGGGAGAGTGTCATTGGGTTCATTGGTCGAGTGCGTAGAGAGGAGTCAGGTCGAGGCCGAACGCCGTGCGTTCGGCGGCCAGGGCGACGAGCACATCGTGCCGTGCCGCCACCGTGGCGAGTTCAGCCGACGCACGCGCGGCGCCAGCGCCGAGCAGTTCGGAAATGGCGGCCAGGCCGCCGTCATAGCGACGCTGCACCAATCGCAGCGCCTCACGTGATTGTTCGTGGGCGCGCTCCGCAATCGACAGGCGTTCGATGGCGACTTCGCGTTCGATGCGCGCCCGAGTGGCGTCGAGTGTTGCCATGGCAGCCGCGCCTTCGGCCTGCGCGTTTGCTGCATTGGACTGCGCTGCCGCGCGCTGGCGATCCGCGAACTCGCCGCCGCCACTGAATACGGGGATGGTCACCATGAGCCCCATGCTCCAAAACGGCGAGCCGGCGAACGGCTGGTTCGCCGATGCCCAGTCGCGGCGCACCATCGCGCCTACGGTCGGAAGCCACGTTGCTTTGGCTCGCGTCACGTTGGCTCGCGCGGCAGCCGCACCGAGCCGGGCGGCCTGGACGTCCGGCCGCGCATCAGCGTCGTTGGCGTGCGGCCAGCCGGGCGTCAACAGCTCCCGGATGGCGTCAGCCGCGGGCAGCTCCGCCGGAAGTGAATGTGAGGTGTCTCCAGGCGCGCCCATCTGCACGGCCAAGGCGAGACGGGCGACACGCGCCTGTCCGCGCGCCGTGGCCCGCTGCGCCTCGAACTCGCTCAGGCGCACCTGCGCCAGCAGCATATCCGAGCGGGTGACCACGCCGTTCCGCTCCAGCGCCTCGGCCTGTGCCACGTGGGCCTGGGCCGCGTTCACCGCCGAATCCAGCGCGGCCACGCTCGCGGTGGCGACGACGGCGCCGTAATACGCGCGGCTCGCGTCCAGCAGGGCGGACTGCGTGTGGCGTTCGGCCATCGCGTGTCCCGCCTCGGAAGCCAGCGATGCAGCGCGCCGCCCAAGCAGCGCCTGCGGTGCGAAGATCGGTTGCTCGAGCACCAGTGCGCTGGTGGCCATGGACAATGCGTCAGGATTGTTGAGGCGCTGTGGATCGAAGTCGGCCGCCGTCACCGCGCGCTGGCGCAAGCGGGCACCGAAGACGCCGATCGGATCCGTGGTGCGCGAAAGGCCACCTTCCACCCGCACCTGCGGGAGCAAGCCGGGCAGCGTGGCGGTACGATCGGCATCTGCGACGCGGGCCTGAGCGCGCGCGGCGCGTGTTCCGAAGCCGTCGGCGTCCGTGGCTGCGAGCACATCGGCCAGGCGAAGCGGCGGACGGGAAGGCTGCGCGTTGGCGCGGTCGACGGCCACCGACGCGGCCAATGCCACGAGGGCCGCGAACAGGGCAGGGCGGCGAAGCCGCCGACCCGGCGTTCGAAGTAGTAGTATTATCATATGATCAACTAAATAGTTGAGGACTTATCTGTCAAGGACGCCGCGTGGGGCCGCCGCGTGGGACCGCCGCGTGAGGCCGCCGCGTGGGGCCGCCGCGTGGGGCCGCCGCGTGGGGCCGCCGCGTTGGTCCGACTCGTGGGCTGAGTCGAGGCGCTGTCAGGCTCGCAGCGTGTGTCGGTCGGATCGTCGGCGCGTCCTATGACTATCGACCCCGAGATCACCTGCCGAGACTCAACGCTCATGCGAACGTCCACCCGCTCCACGACCCTGGTACTGCTGCTTGTCGCGATCGTCTGCGCCGCGCTTGGCTGGGCCACTGACGCGTGGTACGGCCGACTGTTGCATGAGCGGGAGCGCGTGGTGGTCGGCGTGCACGCCGAGCACTCCGCACGGGCGCTGGAGCAGGAGGTGGGCCGTCGCATTGCGCTGCTTGCCGGCTGGCGGGCGTTTGCCGAGTCGTACAACGGCGACCGCGAGAGGCTGCACGAGGATCTGCCCGTCTTCGCCTCCGGCCTCATCACGGGCCTCAGCGGTGTGCGTGCCTTGCAGTATGTGCACGAAGGTCGAATCGGAGCGATGTGGCCCGTGCAAGGCAATGAGGCCGCGCTCGGGCTCGATCTGTTCGCGCATGCCGATCCGCGCGTCGGTGCGGACATGCGACGCGCCATGCGGGAGCGGGCGCTCACGATTACCGGACCGGTGGAGCTGGTGCAAGGCGGAAGTGGCTTGGTTGTACGACAGGCGACGGCCCTGCCGGTCGGCGTCTATCCCGAAGTCGCCACCATCCTTCTCGACGTCAATACGCTGCTTGCAGATGCAGGACTCGCCAGTGACAACGATGAGTTCTCGTTCGCGGTGCGCGACGGAACGGGCGCATTGGTCGCAGGCTCGCCCGCGACGTTGCACGATCCCGTGCGCGTTGCGGTGCATCTCGATGACGGCGACTGGACGCTCGAACGGGCGCCAGTTGACGGGTGGGGACTGGCGGCGCAGGAAGAGCGACGGCTGTTGCGCGCGTCAGCCCTGGTCATCTCGCTGTTGTTGATCGGCCTGGCCAGCGTGCTCGCTGGTCGGCAGGCACGTCTCCGCGATGCCGTGCATGAGCGCACGCGCGCGCTGCAGGCGGCCAACCACGACCTCGCGCTCGAGGTCGATGAACGACAGGCGGCCGTACGCACGCTGCGCGATCGTGCCGAACAACTGCGCGTCGCGCTGGCGGCTGGCCGCATGGGCGTCTGGGGATGGGACCTGGAGACTGGTCGCCTGCAGTGGAACGAAGGCGTCGGGGAGCTCTTCGGTCTTCCCAAGGATGAGACACCATCCTCACTGCACGCGTTTCTGGAGTTGCTCTCGCCGGAGGATCGCGTCGCGGTGAAACAACGCATTCGTGCGACGCTGAATCACGGCGAGCCGTTCAACATCGAACATCGGGTGGTGACGCCCGACGGCGTGGAGCGTTTCGTCTACTCAACGGCCGAGTTGCAGGTGGACGCGGCGTCGGGCACGCGACGCCTGCTCGGCGTGATCATGGACGTCACCACGCGAACGCGCCTCGAGGCACAGCTTCGCCAGGCGCAGAAGATGGAGGCCGTCGGCACGCTGGCCGGCGGCATCGCGCACGATTTCAACAATCTGCTCACCGCGATTCTCGGCTTCGCGCGTCTGGCGCACGAATCGCTCGACGCAGCGTCAGCTGCCGGGAGGATGTCGGGCGACACGATTGCGTGCGTCCGGGACGATCTCGTCGAACTCATTCGTGCGGGCGACCGCGCGTCGCTTCTGACAGCGCAGCTGCTCGCATTCAGCCGCCAGCAGGTCGTGCAGTCCATTCCGGTGGACGTCAATGTGGTCGTTGAGGATCTGGAGCGGATGCTCGCGCGTCTGCTCGATGAGCGCATCGCGCTGCGCACCACGCCAAGTCGTGCGTCGGTCATCGTACGCGGCGATCCCGGGCAGCTTTCGCAAGTGTTGCTCAACCTCGTGGTGAACGCGCGCGACGCCCTGCCTGCCGGCGGTGCGATCACCGTCGCGACGCAACTGCATTGTGTCGAACGCGCTCGCGCCAATGATTGCGCGCTGATCAATGCCGGCCTCGCGGATGGTGAGTGGGTGGAACTTCGCGTTTCGGACAACGGTACCGGCATGTCCGCCGACGTGCAGTCGCGCATGTTCGAGCCGTTCTACACCACGAAACCCACCGGCCACGGTACGGGGCTTGGGCTGTCGACAGTGTACGGCATTGTCTCGGCCGTTGGTGGGCGGATTCTGGTGGACTCGCGAGAGGGAGTCGGCACCACGATGCGCATTTTCTGGCCGGCGCTGGTGGGCCATGAAGCGGCAGTGGCATCACTGCGCGATGACACGCCTGGCACGCGCGGCGGCGAGACGATTCTGGTGGTGGAAGACGAGCCGGGCGTTCTGCGCCTGGTGAGCCAAATCCTGAGCCGCTACGGCTACGCGGTGCGGGTCGCCGAAAACGGCCGCAATGCGCTACGCAGCCTGCGCGAGCACGGCGTGGCAACGGACATACCGCGTCTCGCCGGGGCAATTTCGCTGGTGATCAGCGATGTGGTCATGCCGGAGATGGGTGGGCTCGAACTTGCCGAGACGATGCGCACACGATATCCGAATGTTCCCGTGTTGCTCATGTCCGGGTATCCGGCCGCCGGCGTGGACGAGTTTGCGCTCGGGACGCGACACGTAGAGACTCCGATCCTTACCAAGCCGTTCTCCCCGCGCGACCTGCTGGAGCACGTGCGCGCACTGCTTGATGGAGAACCCGTGGGCACGGGCGCGGCCTGATCCTCGGCGTGCGATGCCCGTGCACGTTGCCCCGGCTCGGACGCTTCGCCTAGCTTACGCGCTCACCTCCACCCGACCAGCCGTGAGCCATCCGTCCGCCCGCATCGCCGATCTGCACGCCCACGTGGGTACCACTGTCACCGTTCGCGGTTGGGTCACGCATGTGCGATCCAGCGGCAAGGTCGCGTTCGTGGTCATGCGCGATGGCTCGGGCATCCTGCAGTGCGTGCTGGTCAAGTCGCAGGTGCCGCCAGAGGCCTGGGAGCGCTTCGGCACGCTTACCACCGAAACATCCGTGGCGATCAGCGGCGAAGTGCGCGCCGACGTACGTGCGCCCGGTGGTCATGAGCTCGGCGTCACTGAGCTCCAGGTGATCGGCGCGAGTCCGCTGGACTATCCCATTCAGCCCAAGGAACACGGCATCGACTTTCTACTCGACAACCGGCATCTGTGGCTGCGCAGTCCTCGGCAGGCCGCAATCATGCGCGTGCGTCATGAGCTCGAGCAGGCCGTGCACGACTTCTTCTACGCGCGG
>JBBQNT010000103.1:0-12393 GCA_038330215.1 Gemmatimonadales bacterium | reverse complement strand
GTGGTGACCACAAGACCCGCGTTGTCGAGAATGCGCACGACCGGCTGGGTTGTGAACGCCGCACCGCTTGCCGCGCCGGCCGGTTGCGTCTGCATGGAGAGCGACGCCGCGACCTGCGTGACGTTGACGACATTTGATGTTCTCGACGTGAGCCCCGCAGCGCTGAACTGCAGCGTGTGAGTACCGGCGCCGTTGATCTGCAAGTTGGAAAAGGTGGCCACGCCGTTCACCGCATTCACGGTGGTGGTGCCGGCGACGCTGCCAGTACCCGACGCGATCGTCACCGTGACCGCGTTTGTTGCGCTGCTCACCAGATTGTTCGACGCGTCGCGAATCTGCACGACGGGCTGCGTCGTGAGCGCCACGCCGCTCACAGCGCCCGCCGGCTGCGTGGTAATCACCACCTGCGTCGCTGCACCTGCGGTTCCCGTGGCAGTGAACACCACCGGACTGCCCGAAAGGCCACTTGCTGATGCGTTCACACTATTCGCGCCCGGTGTCGCACCGAGTGTCCAGCTTGTGAGCGTTGCAACGCCACTCGCGTTGGTAATGACGGAACCGCTCGCTGGAGATAGCGAACCACCGCCCGACGTGACCGAGAACGTCACGCTCACACCGCTCACCGGGTTCCCGGTGCCATCCGTGACGCGTACACTGGGGGGCGCGGAGACTGCGGTGAGCACGGTCGCGCTTTGCGACGTCGCCGAGAACGCACTGATGTTCTGCGCCGAACCCGCACCAAGGGTGAACGACTCCGACACCACGCTGAGTGCGGGCGACGTCGTAGCGAAGCGAATCGTGTGTGGCCCGATTCCCGTGATCGACAGGTTGTTGAACGTCGCCACACCGGCGACGGCGTTCACGGTGCGCGTGCCGTTGAGCGTGCCAGCTCCCGACGCGAGCGTGGCCGTAACGGCAAGCGTCGATCCCGTGCCGGCGGTGACCGGGAGATCGGCCGCATCCAGAATCTCGACAACGGGTTGCGTGGTGAACGCGATCGCGCTCGACGCGCCCGCGGGCTGACGCTGCACACGAAGTGACGAGGCGGACTGGTTGACCGACACAGGCGCCGACACCACGGACGTCAGCGAGGTCGCATTGAATCGCAGTGTCTTGGTGCCGCCTCCATTCACGCGAAGATCCGTGAAGGTGGCGACGCCGTTCACCGCGCTCACCGTGGTCGTGCCACCAACAGAGCCACCGCCCGATTCAATCGAGACAGTGACTGCATTCGTCGCACCTGGGACGCGATTCCCGGAAGCGTCGCGAATCTCGATGACGGGCTGCGTGGTCAGCGGCGTTCCGCTCACCGCGCCTTGCGGTTGTGTCGTGATGGCAAGCTGCGCGGGACTGCCAATCGTGGCCGTGGCCTCGAACGTGAGCGGACTGCCGGTGAGCCCCGTGGCCGTCGCTCGAACACGATTCGGACCGGGCTGCGCGCCAAGACGCCAGCTGGTCAGCGAGGCCACCCCGTTTGCGCCGGTATTCACCGAGGAACCGCTCACCGGATTCGTGATGCCCTGGCCGGCGATGACCTGAAACGTCACCGACACTCCACTCACCGGATTGCCGCCGGCGTCAGTGACGCGCACACTCGGCGGTTCCGGGACCGTGTTCAGCACCTGCGCGGTCTGATTCAGCGCCGACACTGCGCTAATGATTGACGCCGGTCCCGCCACCACCGAAAACTCCGCGGAGTTCACACCCAGCGCCGGTGACGCCGTGGCAAAGCGGAGTTTGTGATTCCCGGTACCGAGTCCGCCGAAGGCGAGATTGGTGAACGTCGCCACACCGCCCACCGCGTTCACCGTGGTGGTACCGCTCAACGTGGCAGATCCGGACTCTCGAACCGCAGTAACGGCGAGCGTCGAGCCTGGACCGGAGGTGACGAGATTGCCCTGCGCATCGAGAATGCGCACGATCGGCTGCGTGGTGAAGGCCGAACCGCTCACGGCGCCGGCCGGCTGTCGCTGCATCGCCAGCGTACCCGCAACCTGCGTCACGGTCACCAACGCGTTGCCGCTGATGCTCTCGCTGGTCGCGATGATGTTCGCCGTACCGCCGCTGACCGCGGTGACAAGCCCCGTCCCGGATACCGTCGCAACTGCGGCGTTGCTCGTCGTCCAGACAACCGTGCGACCGGTCAGCACATTGCTGCCCGCATCGCGCAAGGTGGCGGTCGCCTGCGTGGTCTGGCCGACGTTGAGTGTGGTTGACGACAGCGCGACGTTGATCGACGCAACCGGGATGGGAATCACTGACACGCTGGCCGTGCCAACGACGGTGTCCACAGTGGCCGTGATCTGCGAAGGGCCAAGCGCCAGCGCTCGTACACGACCGGTACTGGAGACAATCGCGGCCGCCGGATTGGAGCTCGACCAGACGACAGTGCGTGCCACCACCGCACCACTGGCGTTGCGCACAACTGCCGTGAAGTCCACCGTCTGGCCGATCAGCATGTTGGCGGCGGCAGGCGTGACCGACACCGAACTGATCGCGTTATCACGCACGGTGATCGTGGCGGACGACAGCCTTCCATCGATCAGTGCGAAGATCAGACCGGATCCAGGTGCCAGCGCGTTCACAAGCCCACTGCTGGAGACCGCCAGTATCGAGGGCGCGCCGCTTGTCCACGTGACGGCACGCTGCGGCAGGACATTGCCGGCCCCATCGAGCGCGACCGCGGTGAGCTGCTGCGTGCCGCCGATCGAGAGCGTGGTCGTCGACGGCTCAATCCGGACGGAGGCGACCGGCGTCGGCAACACGGTCACGCTCATGACTCCCGTCCGGCCCTCGCTCGACGCGCGAACGCTGGTCGTGCCTGGTCCAACCGCGCGCACAACGCCCGCCGCAGAGACTTGCACAACACCAGCGTTGACAGATGCAAAGGTGATCGTGCGGCCGGTGAGCAGATTGCCGTTTGCATCAGTCACTTGCACCGTGAGCGCCGTCTCCTCGCCCACCGTGAGCGTGGCCTGAGATGGCGAGATGATCACGGAACCGATAGGACGGGGCTGCACGACAATCGTCGCTTCACCGATCACGTCGTCGCTTTTCGCTTCGATGATCACGGTGCCCGGCGTCACACCGATCACGAGTCCGGATGCGGACACGGTTGCGGTGGCCGTTGCACCCGAACGCCAGGCGAACTCGCGATCGACGAGCGGTAGATTCGCGGAATTGCGCGCCACAGCGCTCAGCTGCGTGCTCTGTCCGACAACGATCGTGTCCACGCGCGGTGACACGACCACCGAGGCAACCGGCACTCGTGAGACGACCACTCCAACGGCCGCCTCGCGCGTCTCGCTGCGCGCGGTGATCGTGGCCGCGCCAGCGGACAGTCCGGTGACAAACCCAGTCGCGTCAACGTTTGCGATGTTGGGCTCGCTGCTTGTCCAGAACACCGGACGTTGCGGGAGCGGTGCACCGGTTTCGTCTCGCGGCAGTGCCACGAGCTGAATCACGCCGCCCACCAGCACTCGTGGTGCGAGCGGGCCAATCTCGATGCTGCTCACCGGTCGCTGCACCACGGTCACCGTGGCCGACGCGCTCCGGCCGGCAATTGACGCCGACACCTGCGCGACGCCTTCACCCACGGCCGTGAGCACACCGCTTGGCGAGACGCTCACGATCGCGTTGTCGCTCGTGGACCAGACAACCGGTCGATCGCCGATCTCTCGTCCTTCATTGTCGCGCGCCACCACGACGAGTGTGGCGGTGGCGCCAACGCCGAGCGTGACTGTGGGCGGCGCCATGGTCACCGTCACGACGGCGCCACCAATGGGTGCGGGGCCGCTGATGTCACTGAGGCGTGCGCATCCGCCCGTCATGACGAGCGCGAGCATTGAGTACACAAGGCGGAGGAGGAAACGTTCCCCTCTCCGCCGTGTGCGCCCCGTCACGTCAGCGACCCGGCATGGCGACGCGTGTTGGGCGCGCAAGATGATTGCGCGTGCCGTCACCGAGTTGTCCTTGAACGTTGAAGCCCCAACACGAAACGGCCCCGTCGAAAGCTGTGCCGCACGTATGAGCGCCGGTTGCGCTTATGGCTGAGAAGGAAACGCTGCCGACCACGCGCACAGGTGCGTCGCGGTTTACGGTAGTTCCATCACCCAACTGTCCGTACGTATTACGTCCCCAACACCAGGCTTGTCCGCCTGATGTGCGTGCACAGCTGTGCACGCCTCCCACACTCACTGAAGTGAAACGTGTCTGTGTGGATACCTCCGTCGGCACCGTTTGGTTCGCGGTGCCGCCAATGCCAAGCTGACCGAAGGCGTTGCGTCCCCAGCACGACACGTCGCCCGAGCCGCTGACGCCGCACGTATGACTGCCGCCAGCGGAGACGCTCGTGAAGCGCGTGCCGCCCGAAACTCGCTGCGGCGTGCGGCGATTCTCGCGCGTGCCATCGCCCACCTGTCCATCGGAGTTGGAGCCCCAGCACCACGCAGCGCCGTCGGTCGCCACGGCACAGGTGTGATTCCACCCGGTGGTCACCGACACGAATCGCATCGGTGCGCCAATGCGAACGGGCGACGTTCGAATGTTCGATGTGCCGTCACCAATCTGTCCGACAGTGTTCGCACCCCAGCAGGCAATCTCGCCGTTTGTGGTGAGACCGCATGTATGATTGGAGCCGGTTCGGACGAGCCGGAAGTTGAGATTCGAGTTCACACGCACGGGCGCGCTGCGCGATGTGGTCGTGGCATCGCCAAGCTGACCACGGTCGTCCGCGCCCCAACAGTATGCGTCGCCGCCGCGCGTCACTCCGCATGTATGCGCGAGTCCCGCCGAGATCTGCGCGAACTCGAGTTCACCCACCACCGCGGCGGGAAGATCGCGCGACTCCACTTCACCGTCACCCAGCTGTCCGCGATCGTTGGCACCCCAGCAGAGCGCGCGGCCATCGGCCAGCACACAACTGTGTCGTCCGCCGGCACTCACGAGTCCGGCATCGTCGGTGGCGCGCACGCTCGGTCCTGAAGCTTCCACGGGAGTCGGTGCAGCGGCGAGGGGGGCGGATGCAGCGCCGGTTTGATTGCCGAGCACCGGCACCGCGGTGGATGCCCCACGATCGCTGGAACGAGCGGCATTCGGAGTGACCGACGCCACACCGGCCGCGAATGCAATGCTGTCGCGCGCCATATCGAACTGTGCGCGAAGCGCCGCTGTCTCTTCAAGCACACCGCCCTGCGCATCGAGCATCGTTCCGCCGGATGCCGTGTCGAACGCTGCAGGCGGTGGTGTGATCGGAATGGACAGCGCTCGCTCACGGAGTGCGATATCGCTTCCGTTCGCGCCGAACACGGCCGATGAGTCCGCGCGACTCGTAGCATGTGCGTACCACGCGGCGGAGCCACCGATCGCGACGAGCGCCAGTGCGGCAATGGCGAGGGCGCGTCGGCTGCGACCGCTGCGGTCCGGTTCCTCCGACGCCCACGAGGGTTGGTCGTTTTCAGGCGCCAGGATCGCTGCCGGCGGCGGCGGCGCGCCGGCCAGCCCACGTTCGATCATCTGCATCTCGTCGGCTTCCGGCGAACCCTCCGCGGGCCGCACGAACCGTACAGTCGCCATGGCGGCCGCCGATCGCTCGGCCGCCGATCGCTCGGCCGCCGCCTTGTCATTCGCGCGCGCTGCTCGCGCCGCGTCGCGCCGCCGCTTGTGCGCCGCTTGCCACTGCGGCCAGTCCGACGGCACCACCCAGTTCTCGAGGTTGAGCAGCAAACCCTCGGCGCCCCCCCATCGCGCCGCGGGACGCTTCTGCATCATGCGCTCCACGATGTACTGCAAGCGCTGTGGTACGGCACCGGGACGCAGCGCGTCGATCGCGGGCACATCTTCCTGCTTCTGCTTGGCGATCACGTTGTACAGCGACTCGCCCTCCCACGGACGTCGTCCGGTGAGCATCTCCCACGTGACGAGGCCCAGACTATACAGGTCGGAGCGTGCGTCGGCGGGCGCACCGTCGATCTGCTCGGGTGCCATGTACGCCGGTGTGCCGATGGCGCTGCCGGTCATGGTCAGCCGCGATTCGTGATCCGCACTGTGTGCAATGCCGAAATCGCTCAGCAGCGCGCGACCGCTGTCCTGATCGAGGAAGATGTTTTCCGGCTTGACATCGCGGTGCACGACGCCGTGCGCATGTGCATATGCAAGTGCTGAAGCCACATCGCGCAGGACATGCTCGGCCTGCTCGGGCGCAAACGGTCCGTGATCGATGATCGCCTGTTTGAGTGTGCGTCCGGGCACCAGCTGCATGACGAGCGCCAGTCCACCGGTGCGCAGTCGCCGCACCGCGTGCACAGTCACGATGTTGGGATGCTGCAGCTTGGCGACCGTACGCGCTTCACGCGCGAGTCGAAGCATGGCGTCGTCGGCCGACGCGATGGAGTGCGGGCGCACGACCTTGATGGCAACGAGTCGGCCGAGCGTACGATCACGCGCACGAAAAACAACCGCGCTTGCGCCACGGCCGAGTTCGCCAAGAATCTCGTACTCGTCCTCGAGGTCTCCGACCTCGCTATCGTCCCAAAGGTCCGTCATACCGACTCGATCCGGGGCACGGGCACCAGTGGGCGCCGTGTGTTCAGCGACTGCGGAAACCGAATACTACCTCCCCCATCTCGATTCGGTCACCATCCGTAAGCGGACGTTCTTCACCAACACCAAGCACGTGTTCGTTGTAGACCACGGGGTTCGTGGCGGACCTGTTGGTGAGATGCCACTGACCGTCGCGCAGCTCCATGAGCGCGTGCTGCCGACTCACAGTGCCTTCGCGCAGTTGCACGTGACGATACGCCGGACCTTCGCTGCGGCCGAACGTGACGTTCGTGCCGTCGGCACCCGGCACGCGCACGAAGCGCACCTCACGGCCCACATCGAGACCGTTCAGGATTTCGAGGCGCCCGGGCAGGAACTGCAGCGTGCCGTCCTGCGGCACCGAGAAGCGCAGCAGGTGCCCCTCGATCTGGGTGCCGGGCACGCCATCGGCGCTGATCATCTGCGCGGGCGGCTGGCCGTCGGAAGCAACAGGTGCGTGGACCGGCGGCGTGGGCGCTCGGGTAGGTCGCACACCGCGCACAGGCGCCGCCGGGCCGGGAGGAGTGGCCGTCTCCCGACTCGCGGTCGGCGCTGCCACTGGCTCTGTCGCCGCTGCTGTCACCGGTGCTGTCAACGGTGCTGTCGCCGCTACTGTCGCCGGTGCTGTCGCCGGTGCTGTCGCCGGTGCTGTCTGCGCTGCTGGGGCCGCACCAGCGCCCACCGGCGCCTCAGACTGCGAGCGGGCAGCAGCAGGCCCCGACCGCTCGCGCTCGGGGGCGGCGGCCGGTGGGGACTGCGTCGCGCGCGCGCTGCCGGAAACATTCGCCCGTGACGTAGCCGCAACAGGGCTGGGCTCGGCTGGCGCGTATGACATCGCAGACGATCCGTTCGACGAGGCGCCTGCCACAGCTGCCCGCGGTCGCGCCGGCGTACGCCGCGACTCCACCAGGCTCACCGAGAACAGCGGCAAGTCTTCCTGGCTATTCCGCCGGTAGTCCGGCGGCGTCCGGTACACCCACCACACGATCACGACCGCCAGGCCGAGCAGTGCAGCGAGTGCCAGCGCAAGCAGCAGTCCAGTCCCCGAAATCATCGCATGAGCAAGAAGGAAAACGTACCGTGGTCACTGGTTCCTACCGAGAACCCGGCCCGGTGATCCCGCGTCACGCACGATTCGGCGCAGCGGGATTGTATCGCGCCGACCGAACGGCGGTCGAAATCTCGTGCCGGTGCTCGGTCTCCCGCGCCGACGCATGTCACACTTGGCATTCGTCCGGCGGCCCGTCAGCGGGACCGTTCAGACGACCCTGCGGACTACTTTCCGAACGAGCAGCGCCCGCTACCCGTTAATCCCCTTGAGTTCGCCTTCGCCCCGAGTTGCGTCATCCGAGGAGTTCGTATGCGTCGTCCGACTTTGCCGCTGTGCCCGCTGTACCGATCTCTGCCTTTGCTTCTCGCCGGCATTTCGCTGTCGCTGGGCGCGCAGTCCGCCGGACAGGCCAATGGACACAGTAACGGACAGAGTGGCGATTCCTCAGGCGCTTGGGATCCCCAGGCGGTGCTGCGCGCCGAGTTGTTCGTCAAGCCGCCTGCAGACGTCGAACGCATCATCATGACGCCTCGCGTGGATATTTCGTTCGAGCACCCGAGCCCCGACCGCTCGTGGTTCCTGCGCAGTACCGGGCCCGACCGTGGGGACATCAAGGATTTCGGCAAGCCGCATGTCTGGCTGGGCGGAGTGCAGGTGGACACGCAGGCCAACCGGGCACGTTCGCTCACCACGAGCACCACGCGCGGATTGACGTTGGTCAACCCGAAGTCCGGCGCCACGCGCGTGCTCGAAATGCCGCGTGGCGTGCATTCCGTGTCGTCACCCGTCTGGTCACCGAATGCGGCGCAGGTCGCCTTCATCGCCAACTTCAACGACGCATCATACGCCTACGTCGCCGACGCTGCGAGCGGCCGCAGTCGCCAGCTCGGCCGCACGCCGCTGCTGGCCACTTTGGTGAACTCTCTCGCGTGGACGGCCGACGGACGGCATGTGCTCACCGTGGTGCTGCCGAGCGGACGCGGACCGGTGCCTGTGCTGGGTGACAATGGCATCGAAAACGGTCCGCAGGTGCGCATGACCGAATCCAGGGCCGTGCCGCAGCCGGTTCACTTCAGCCTGCTGCGGGGTCCGCATGATGTCGCGCTGCTCGAATATTATGGCACCGGCCAGCTCGCGTTGCTCGACGTCACGTCGCGCACCGAACAGCTCATCGGCACGCCGCGGATGTTTACCGAGGCGGACATTTCGTCGGATGGCCAGCACGTTCACGTGACGTCCGTGACGAAGCCGTATTCGTATGTGGTGCCGGTGCGCTCGTTCGGCACGGTGCAGGAAGTCTGGGACCGCAGCGGGCGCACACTGGTGACGGTGGCCAGCACGCCGCTTCGCGAGGCCAATCCGCGCACTGCTGGCTTTGGCGCAGGCGCGGGCAACGCCGCGTCCAGCGACACCACCCGCCGCAGCGTGCAATGGAATCCGCTCGGCCCGGGACTCGTGTACCTGCAGAACATCGTCAGCAACGGCACGAACGGCGGACGCGGAACCACCGGCGTGCGGTACGTATCGTGGCGCGCACCGTTCGGGCCGAATGACACAACGACGCTGTACGCGGGCGGATCGCAGTTGAATGGCGTCGCCTACAGCACCGACGGATCCACCATGTTCGTCAACGACAGCGGCGCGGTGATCGCGGTGCGCGTGAGGGACCAGTCGCAGCGCTATCGCTTGCCGAGCGGCATCACGCTGGCGCTGGGCGGCGGCGGCGGCGGACGGGGCGCCGCCGCGCGCGACACGTCCGATCCGGGACGCCTGAACACCACCACGGGTGCACTTGGTCAAACGCGCGTTGTGCTCAGCAGCGACGGGCAGAGCGCGTACCTGTCGGGCACGCGCGCGCCGGGGGAGCGCTGGAATGAACAGGCACCACGTCCGTGGGTGGATCGCATCGAGCTGTCCACCGGAAAGCGCACGCGCATCTTCGAAAGTCCCGCTGATGGCTACGACGAGTTCGTCGCTGCGCTCGACAACGATTACTCGCAGTTCATCTATACGCACCAGTCGCGCACCACGGTGCCCGACGCGTATCTGCGCGACGCGTCCGCGGGAACGAGCCGCAAGCTCACGAGCAATGTGGATGCCGCACCCGAAGTCACGGGCGCGGTGTTCAAGCGTTTCCAGGTCGTGCGCCCGCGCGATGGCGGCAAGTTCTGGGTGGAAGTAACGCTGCCGCGGGACTGGTCGCCGGGCCAGAAGTTGCCGGGCATCATCTGGTTCTATCCGCGCGAATACACCTCGCTCGAGGATTACGAGCGCTCGCGCTTCAGCACCAACATCCAGCAGTTTCCAGCCGTACCCGCCGCGCGTCCCGCCACCGCAACGTCACTCTGGGTCACGCAGGGCTACGCATTTATTCAGCCGGACATCCCGATCTTCGGTGACGCGGGCCGCATGAACGACAACTACACGCGTGACCTCAGGGAAAATCTCGACGCTGTCCTCGACGCCGTGGTGGACTCCGGCTTCGTCGACCGTCACAAAATGGGCATCGGCGGCCACAGCTACGGCGCGTTCAGCACCGTGAACGCCATGACGCTCACGCCGTACTTCAAGGCCGGCATCGCGGGTGATGGCATGTACAACCGTTCATTGACGCCGTTCGGGTTCCAGAGCGAGCGCCGCAATTTCTTCGAGGCGCAATCCACCTACCTCGACATGTCGCCGTTCTTCCGCGCCGACAAGCTCGCCGGTGCGCTGCTGATGTATCACGCCACGGAAGACCAGAACGCCGGTACCGCGCCGCTCAGTTCGGTGCGCATGTACCAGGCCTTGCACGGGTTGGGCAAGAACGCGGCGCTGTACATGTATCCGTACGAGGACCACAGCGTCGCCACGTATCAGAGTGATCTGGACATGTGGGCGCGCTGGTTCGCCTGGTTCGATGTGCACGTAAAAAACGCGCCCGCGGTGTCCGGCCGCGAAACCCGCGCCGAATTGGTGCCGTGATCGGGGGGCCAACGGCTTGCAGTCCGCTGGCCCCGCGCGCGTTGTTACATGACCGTGATTTGTTTCACCATGCCGTGCATGAAGTGCGGCTTACCATCGCCCGCATCGGGCAAAAAGCAGATCAGCGCATACTCGCCGGGCTCGAGCTCCGCATGCACATAGTTCGTCATGCCGTTGCTGAGTCCCACCGTACCGCCCATTGGCGCGCCCGGCGGTGGCCCCTCCATCTTCTCGACCCACTGCAGCAGATCCGCCGCCGTCTTGCCCGGCGCAAGCTTGGCGATGAACACTTCGTGTGGCTGCGCGGCGGTGTTCTTCACTTCGATCACGTGCGATCCAGCCGTCAGCGACGCATCGAGCACGAAGTCGTAGTCCGTCAGCGTCATGTGCGCCGTGGCCGTCGGCAGCGCCGTCTCGGCCGTGGACGGCGTCACGACGAGCGTCTTGCTCATGCCTTTCGCAACGTGCGGCGAGCCATCGGGCGAGGGAATCATGCATAGCACCCCGTACGTGCCGGGCGTCAGGTCGAGCGTCACACTCGACGTCGCGGCGTTGGGCACCGGGGCATTCGGACCACCGACAAGCTGCGCCCACGCCGGCTCGGGGCCGCCCTGCATGGCGCTCAACAGCTCTTCCATCGTGTGGCCATCATCGAGGCGCACCAGCTGGACGTGATGCATTTCCTGGCCGTTGGTCGCGAGGCGGAACGTGGTCGCGCCGGCCGAAACGGTGTCGGCCATCGTGTAGAAGTAGTCACCGGCCGACACGTCGATCACCTGCGGCGCAGCCGCGAACGCGGCCGACGCGTCTGCCGTCGCGGCGTCGTCGGCGGGGGGGGCGTCACCACCACACGCTGCGGCTGAGGCCGACAGCGACGCGGTCAGTGTCAGGGCGAGCGCGCGGCGGAACGCGCGAGGCGCGAGACCAAAATTGGGGGAGTTCATGCGTGTCGCTCCGAAGATGGCTGTTGGCGCGGAGCCGTCCGAATGGGCGGTCGCACAAAACATACGGTTTTGTTCGGAGCTCCGTCAGAGTCATTCGACCCGGGTTCGCACGACCCAGGGCGACGCCACCGACTCACTGACCGATCCTCCCGAGTTCGCCAGCACAGTAGATCGAAGCTGCGGCCCGCCCGAACCCGTCTGAATCAGATGGCCCGGACAGCCGTCGATCAGCGCAACACGACGGCCGTACCGCTCGCGGCGACCATGAGCATGCCGTTGGAATCACCGAGCACTTCGTAGTCGATATCGATCCCGACGATGGCATTTGCACCGAGGTCCGCAGCGCGCTGCTGCATTTCTTCCATCGCTATCTCGCGGGCGCGCTGCAGCTCCTTTTCGTAGGTGCCGGACCGTCCGCCCACCATGTCACGAATCCCGGCGAAGAGGTCCTTGAACATGTTCGCGCCGAGAATGGTCTCGCCGTTCACAATGCCGCAGTACTTGGTGATACTGCGGCCTTCGACGGATGGTGTGGTGGTGAGAATCATCAGTTGCTCAGGAAGGGAGTTGAGGATTGAACGCGTCACAATGGCGCGGGAGCTGTCACGCCGCCACTTGTGCCAACTACCGCTCCCCCGGCTTGTACGTGCGCTTCGCGTTGGCGCTCAGCTCTTCGGGATAGAAGTGCACATCGCGGAACTCGCCTCGCGCATAGCGCTCCGCCTGATCCATGAAGTGCGGCGACGCCGGATCGCCACTCTGTCCGCCGGCCACGATCGCTTTTGCGCGCACGCGCGGACCGAACTCCACCACGGCCACGAAGCTGTTGCCTCGGGTGCCGTAAAGTTTCTTCGT
>JBBQNT010000102.1:0-12422 GCA_038330215.1 Gemmatimonadales bacterium | reverse complement strand
CGTACAAGTGGTGCATCAGGCATCGCTGCCACTCGTACTGCTGGCGTGGCTGTTGGCCGTGGGGGGTGTGCGGCCAGCGGTGGTGGCACTACCAATTGTGGCAGTGTTTTTTCTGGCGGTACCGGTGTGGGGTGTGCTGGTGGGTGTGCTCCAGTCAATGACGATTTTCGTGAACGGATTGCTGCTCGATGTCGCAGGCATCGACGCTGTGATTCGCGGCGAAAACATCAGCATTCAGGCGGGTATTTTCTGGGTGGCCCAAGGGTGTGCGGGGCTCAACTACTTTGAAACGAGCCTGCTCATCAGCGCGATATATTCGCTGCTCTTTCTCACGCAGTGGCGTTATCGCCTGGTCGCCATTGCTCTGGCCGTCGCACTTGGCATTGTCTCCAACTGGCTGCGTGTGTTTGGCCTGATCGTGATCGGCCACGTGACCAACATGCAGTCGTCGCTCATTGCCGAGCACGCGTTGTATGGCTGGGTGATTTTTGCGGTGGCCATGCTGATCTTTTTTGCCGTCACCCGGCAGATCGAAAACAGAGATCGTCGTGCTGAAAGTGCAAGCAAGGCAGCCGCAGAAAACCCCCCATCTGTTTCCCAGAATCGCACCGGCAGCACGCAATCTCGCCGCCGAACGCCAGCACCCAAAACGGTTGCGCTACCAACATTTGCGGCAGTGATTGGTCCCGCCTTGTTCCTACTGTTGGGTGGACGCAGCACCAGCGGTACGGAACCGGCCACCGCACCTGGTATTCAAGCCGAGCGCACGGGTGAAAACGCTCCTGCGCCAACGTCCACAGCCAACGGGCTGCTCGCAACGGAGTTGTCCAGCGACTCCACCGGAGCACCGCCGCCCTGGCGCCCGCTCTATGCCGGCGCCGATCAGCATCGCATAGCGGAGTATTCCGTGGCCGGCACCGCAGTGCGCGTTGACCGTCTTATTTACGAGCAGCAGGGACAGGGCAAGGAACTCATCAGTGGACTCAACCAGATTGCTGCGCAGGAGCATCGCATGGCACAGCGAACTGCGGGTCCGCTCGATGAAACAGGACGCATGGTGAACACCACCATTGTGCGCACGCCCGACGGGGCACGACTGGTGTGGCACTGGTTCAGCGTGGGCGGGTCGATCACGCACTCCACCACGCGCGCCAAGCTCCTGGAACTCATTGCGTTTGTTCGCACAAAATCACCGCCGGCCGAGCTCGTAACGGCGAGCACGCTCTGCGCTCCCGATGATTGCACTGCGGCCAACCAAACCCTTTACGAGTTTGTGCTGGGGCGCCCGCTGCCAACCAGTGCGTCAAGCGCCGGTACAGCCTCTGCCGCCGCGGCAGCCGCAGGCGACAGGTAAAGCGGTTTCAGTCCCCCGTGCCCGCAGCGCGCACGAGACTGGCGTACAGCGTCTCGTGCGCGTGCCACCATGCCGCTCGTGAATAGCGCTCATTCACACGCTCCCGGGCGCGATCTGTCAGGCGCTCGGCGATCGAAGCATCACGCACCAAACTGAGTACGGCCTGGCACATGGCCGGTGTATCGCCGTAGGGCACAAGCAGGCCACAATCCTCTGCAAGCATGGCCGGAACGCCGCCCACGGCCGTGCTGACTACCGGAACGCCAGCACGCATTGCCTCCAGCGCCACCATGGGCGTGCCCTCGGTAGCCGACGTCAACAGCAAGGCATCAAACGCACCAACCAGACGTCCCGCGTCCGGTGTCGCGCCGGCAAGCAACAGCTGTCCAGAGCGAATAAGCTCCGCGCCTGCCACGCGTACCTCGCTCATGAGCGCACCATCACCAATCATCACACCCACCGCAGACGTACTGCGTTGCAACTCTTGCATGACGGACACAAAGGCGAGCGGATCCTTCTCGGCGCTCATGCGACCAATCCAGCCCAGAAGTGGTGCGTTGGCCGGCACGAGCGCTTGCACGCCAAGCACCTCGCGCGCTTCTGCACGCGATAGCACATCGCCCGCGGGTGCAGCGTTGGGAATGACGTGCAGCCGTATGGCAGACACTCCGCGCGCACGCGCAATACCAGCCACCGTTTCCGACACTGCGATTACCGCCGAGGCTCGGCGCAGGCTGGTGAGCTGCAACCATTCGTAGAGCCGCCCCCGTCGCGAGCCGCCCACGAAGCCGTGCAACGTAGATACGTGTGGCACACCGAACTTGCGCGCGAGCAGGTTTGAGAGCACATCGGCGTGGTAGCCGTGGCTGTGAATCAGGTCGACACGGGACCTGACCAACTCACTCTTGAGCGACCGATAGTGCTGGTGGTACGCACGGTGCTCTGCCGCTATGCGTACAATCGCGATGCCGCGTTGTTCGAGCAGCGCAAAGGGCGCGGGCAGAGGGCTCGACTCCGGCAGCAGCGCAAGGCAGGTGAGCAGCACGCCAGATGTCTGAGCCGCAGCCAGAAGCTCGGAGACCACTGTCTCCAGCCCGCCCATGTGGCTTGGCGCCACAACCAGTGCAACCCGCAACCCGCCACTGCCGGGGGCACCGTGAGCGTTGTTGCCTTCGCTACGCTGGATGCCTTTAGCGTGGGGCAGAGGAGAGCTTACCAACCACCAATGCGAAAGAGCATAACCGGCACCGTGCGCAGCATGATGCGCAAATCGGTGGCAATGGACTGTGAGCGCAGGTACTCCAGATCAAGCCGAAGCTTTTCCCGTACGCCGTCAACATCGGTGTCGTAGCTGCGATTGATCTGCGCCCAGCCGGTAATGCCGGGTTTCACACGCTGACGCACCGCAAGCAATGCGATTTCTTCGCGCAGGCGCACAAAAATGCTGGGGCGTTCCGGCCGTGGGCCCACAACGTTCATCTCCCCGCGAAACACGTTGAGCAACTGAGGCAGCTCATCGATGCGCGTGGCACGGAGAATGCGCCCCACGCTGGTCACACGATCATCGTCCTGCGTGGCCCAGACTGCCAGACCGCCCACTTCCGCGTCCACCTTCATGGAGCGGAACTTGAAGATGGTGAACTGCTCGCCACCCAAATCTTCGCGTCGACGCTCGTGCAGCGCTCGCGTGCGGTTCCAGCGGCGATCGAGCCCGACTCGTGTTTGGGTGTAAAACACCGGACCACGCGAGTTGAGCTTGATGGCCAGCGCCGCCGCAAGAGTAATGGGTAGCGTGATTACCGCCAGAATGAAGGCCACACACACGTTCAGTACCCGACAGGCAAGCTCCGAGCGACGGCGCGGCTCGAGCGATGACTGAGGATCGCTGCCAGTATCGGTGTCCGGCGCCGGCGCCGGGGTGGAAATTGAGGCCGGGGCCGCATTCCCGCGCGCGGAAACTCGAACAGGCTGAAAGGCGCGCGACGGCGTGCGCGCTGCGCCAAGGATGCCGGTGAACTCTGGTGTCGCGTCCATCGTGGTGTGCATGCCCCACATCCTCATTCAGGTTCCTCATACAGAAAGCGCAAAAGTTGCAGGACTGCGAACAATCCAGTCGCGGCAAACGCCACGAACTGCAGCACCTGGAGCGCGTCTCGCTGCTTCTTTGCCTCGACCTCAACCACATCGCCCGACTGCAGACCAAGCTGAGCAACCGTCGTGCCAGACCGCGTTGCCGCTTGCCACATGCTCGGCTTCACAATGAGTCTGCCGCTCCTCCGGATGTTGACCTGGTCCAGCCGAGCCAGCGGGCTGGGGCCTCCGGCGATCGTGATCAGCTCCGAAACCGGTCGATCTGGTGAGATGCTGTGGAAGCCAGGCGTACCAACTGCGCCCAACACCTGCAGTCTCGTGAGAATATTGGTTCGCACCCGATGATCTACCAGGTAGCGATCAACATGTGCCTGCAGACGCTGCTGCAACTCACTCCGCAAGACCCCTGCCAGAGATGCGTCTGGAAGTGCGGTCAGTGAAATGTTCATCCCTTCACGGACCGTGGCCGTGTCCACCTGGGTCTGCTCTCTGGTCACTGTCACGATCAGCTGGTCGCCGATCTGGAAGTCGCCTTTCTCCAGTCGCGAACGCAGCCTTTCCAGCTCGAGGCGGGCGTCCCGAGCCGAGCCTCCACGGAGCTCACCTGACGCGAGACGCTGCTCCAGTGAGTTCGCTCGTGCGGCAATTTCGTCACGACTCGCCTCAGCCAGAGGAACCGCCGCTGGATCTACGCGGATCATGAAGTCCGGCCGCCTGAGACAACCAGAGAGCAGCATGGACGTTGTCAAAAGCAGCGCCAGAGACATTCCGTTTTTTCTCACAGCACTCTCCGAACGTGGGCGGCACACGATGTGCCGTAAGGAGTCAGTAACGACATCGTCTCTGAGTCAGAATGGACTGAGCTTCGCGGGGAATTCGCCTTTTGCTGCCATTGAGTGTTGTGGCGCTGCAACAGCAGGCGAGGCGCGAAAGCAGCAGTTTGGGGGCGATTACGGTTGCAGCCTTGAGTACTCGCCTCAACGCTCTCTGTTTCTGTCAACCGTGAACGGTTGAAGTTCTTCGCGTGACTTGCATCACAGCTGCACGAATCCTGCAGTACGGGGATGCCTGAAGGTCCTGCGGCTCCGCCGCGTTGTATTGCCCGCCCTACTTCAACTACGTGTTCACACCCGACGCCACTCCACGACCGCCCGTCATCCTGATTGTCTCCGATCAGGAATGGCTGGCCCGTAGCATCGATGCACTGGTCGCCGAGCAAGGCATGGTGGCGGTCAGAGCCTATGCGGGACGCGATGCGCTGGCCCTCGGGATGGACGCCGTTGCCGATGTCGTGGTGAGCGATTCGCGACTGGCTGACATTTCCGGTGCCGACCTCGCGCGCGCGATGCAGGCGACCTCCGAGCTGGGTACGGCGCTGCCGGTTATCCTGATCACCACCGATGACCCTGACAGGCAGGCAGTTCTGGAAGCGCTCGAGGCGGGCGTTTGGGACTATCTCGCCTTCCCCTTTGACGGCGCGTTGTTTTCGGCGCGGCTGCGCACGTTTGCCGGTGCCAAGCGCCGAGCTGATCGGTTCCGCAACGAATCGCTGCTCGACCAGCCAACCGGCGTGTACTCGCTGCGCGGGCTCACCAGACGAGCACGGGAGATTGGCGCCGACGTGCAGAGGCTTCGCACACCCATTGGATGCGTGGCCATTGCCGCAGACATTGTGCACGGGGGACAGCCGAGCGAACCACCACCCGCCGATGCCGTCCTGCTGGCCGACGTGTTGCGCAACACGGCCCGTGCCAGCGACGTGGTGGGAAGAACGGGAAGCGGTGAGTTCGCCATTTTCACGCACGGCAGCGGCGCTGAAGGAACCGCCGCGTTTGTCGCTCGGCTGCAGGACACGGTGAACGCGACCCCGCGAGGCGGAGGTCAGGCGTGGCGATTGCGCGCGGCCTGGTGTGCCTCCGACGGCCAGGACATGGCACTCGACACCATGGACATGCTCAGCCGCACCTCGGCCGAGCTGCGCCAGTTGCGCGACTCGCGGCCGGATACGCGCGTTCGGGAGGTGCCCATGCCACGGCCCGTCGCTCAATCGACCGCCGCTTTGACAACCGCCGCCCGTGAAGGCGGGGACTTTGGCAAGGCTTTTACCTGATCCTCGTCGTGTGCGGCGTAGTCGAGATAGTACGAGTAGTACTGGTACTCTCCACTCAGCTTGATGCTGTTAAGCACACCACCGAGCACACGCACCGGCAGCGTCTCGAGCATGCGCATTTTGGCCGCGGCCATTTTTCGATCGCTCAGTCCGACTCGCAGCACAATTACCATGTTCTCGGACGCGATACCGAGCGCGTAGGCGTCCGAACCGGCGCCGAGCGGTGGTGAGTCCACAATCACCACGTCGTATTCGCGCTTGAGCAAGCCGATGAGTTGTGTGAGCCGGGGTCCGGTAAGCAGCTCTGGGGCGCGACGTTGCCGCTTGCCACACGGAATGAGCGTGAGGTTGGGGTGATGCGTACCGCGCAGCACCTCGGGAAGCAGGGCGGCCCCGTCCAGATAGTCTACCAGACCAGGCTTGGCCGATGACTTGAACGTTTCGTGCAGTTCACCGCGACGGATATCGCCGTCTACAAGCACCACCCTCGAGCCACCATCGGCGAAGGAAAGCGCCAGATTGCTGGCCACCAGTGATTTGCCATCGCTCGGACCTGGGCTGGAGATCGTCACGGCAAAGGGACGCGACGGATCCACCGCGTAGCGCATGTTCATGCGAATAGATCGGAATGCCTCCACCATTTGCGAGGCATCCTCCGTGCTCCGACGACGCTTGCGGCTGATTTCCGGGATAACGCCGAGAATAAACAAGCCGAGTTCATCGGTGGCCTGCATGGGATAGCGGAAACGCTTGTCGAGCAGGTCAAACAGGATGGCAATGGCAATGCCCAACGCTATTCCGGCGGCAATGCCGCCCAGGATGAGCACGGGGCCGGTTTTACTGGTGGGCTCGAGCGGCGCGACCGCTGGATCGAGCACCCGCAAATCAACTGGCGTGGTGGCTTCGGCCAGCGTGGCGTCCTGCGCCTGAATGAGCAGCGAGCGGTACTGTTGGTCGGCTACGGACACCTGGCGTTCCAGCCTGCCCAGTTCAATGCTGCGCGGCGGCGCATCGCGCAGATCCTGCTGCGACTCCTCGAGCTGCACACTCAGGTCGGCAGACCGACGGTCAAGCTGCGCCAGAAATGCCCTGGCGGCTTCGGGGATCACTGTACCACGCAGCCGCTGCAGACGCGCGGCTTCGCGCTGATAAATGGGATTTTCTTCGGTTTGCGTGGCGCGAAGCCGGCGCAGTTCCGTCTCCAACGTGAGTGCTTCACTCAGGTCGGCACGCAACTTTGTTGCCGCCGGTTCCAGGGTTACGCTGGGCACGGACAGCAGCGCTTCGACCTTTACGCCGCCGTCTGCTTCGCTTGTGAGCGCGCGTTCTATCCACTCGCGATCGCGGCGCAACTGCTCAGAGGCCACTCTTTGATTGAAGTAGGCCGAAAATGCTGGATTGGCAGTAAGCTCGAGGCCGGCAATTTGTGGAATGCGGCTTTCGGACGGCATCGTCGCCGTGCGAACCTTGAAACCCTGCAGCGCACCCTCTGCGTCGGCCAGCTGTGCACGCGTGTATTCCAGCTGCCCCTGCAGAATGGTGGCGCGTTGCGTCACGTTGGCTTTCTTGAACTGCGTCGCGACCGCGACAAAGTTCTCCGTCCACACGTTGAGCGTGGCTTCGGTGAGCAATGCGTCTGTACCGCGCAGCGCGATCTGAAGAATCGGTGAACCCGGGCGCAGCGGGGGCATGCGCAACTTGTCAATGAGCTCCTTGGACACCTCTCGCGGAGTGCGCACCGTAAAATTCACTTCCGAACGGCCCTGAAGCGCGCCAGCGGTGGGCTGCCAGGCAAAGCGAACGGGTGACCCGATCACACCACCTATTGAACCGTTCTCCACCAACTGCGTGTTGTTGCGAATCAGTTGGTACTGCTGGCCGCTTATGCGCAACGAGTATTCACCACCCAGCACATCCGCGCCCGCACGAAATGTACGAAAGAGCGTGCTATCTGCCGCTTCGCCTGGCTCCACATGCAGATTGAGCCGCGTGACCACCGAGTCTACCACCTGATAGGTCACGATGAGGTCGAGCAGACCTGCGGTTTCAAAGCCATCGGCGGGAGCCTGATTTGCCGTTCTTCCCTGATCCTGCGTCAGCAGCACAACCGACTGCACCTCGTACTCCGGCTCAACGAACCGCGTGGCGATGGTACCGCCAACCCCGCCCACGATAGCCAGAAAGAGGACCAGCCACTTGAGGCGCCAGACCGCCGCCAGATACCGCTGAATCTGCTGGGCGCCCTTATTGGGCTCCTCGACGCCGCCTTCGTCCCAACTGCCGCCGGCGCCCGGCTCCTGATACTGCTGGAGCGGCGCGTCGTTATCGGGAACCTGCTGGAGATGTGATCCTGTCATACGGCAAGGGAGTAGTGACGGCGCGCCTGTGCGCGAGCAAGGGAGAACGGCGGAAGATCAACGAGGCAGACGGGAGAGCAAGGCGGCGCGTAACAACGACGGACAAATGTGGCACAAACGAGACAGTGTGTGTAAGGGCCTCCCTACGCTTTCCCTTGACTTCCCGCTTGAACACGGCAGACTTCGCCATGACATGAGTACGTACGGCACGACTCGTACCGCTGGCATGACGACTTGACCCGCCAACGGGATACGGACCGTGGCGGGCTCTACCCCGGTGTCGCATGATATGATACACTTTGCCGTTTCGTGCGTCTTGGGAGTGCGACACCCAGATGCGTTGACGCATCGCGGCACACGCGCCACACATTGTCACAGATTGCCACACATGCTAACCCGTCGTACATCCGCGTCGTCACACCCTCACGTAATCATTATCGGGACCGTTGGTACCGCAACTCAGTCACCGCCCCACCCCTTGATCCCGCTTTCCCGATCTGCATGACGTCCACCGCTGCGCCCGCCACACCCGCCGAACCGTCCAGCGCCAGCATGCGCGTCCTCGTTGTGGACGATGACCGCACGCTGCGCGAGGGTACCGCTTCCGTCCTGCAAATGGACGGCCACGCGGTCACCAGCACGGGGCGTGGCGAAGAAGCCATGGAGCTGGTGCGCCGGCGGAAGTTCGATCTGGTGCTGGTAGACCTGTACATGTCGCCCATCGGCGGCATCGATATTCTGCGCGCCTGCCTCGATACGCATCGCGATACCATCGTGGTGGTAATGACCGGCAACCCGAGCGTCGCCTCCAGCATCGAAGCGCTGCGCATGGGCGCCTGGGACTACCTGCCTAAGCCGTTCTCCGCCTCGCACCTGCAGGTACTGGTGGGACGCGCTGCGCATGCCGTCTCCAGCGCCCGCGAGTCGCGCGAGCAGACGGCCAGCGTGAATGCCCGCCCACAGCTGGTCACACAAAGCGGCACCGGCCAGGTCATGGATCTGCTCGGCGAAAGCCCAAGCTTTCGCAAAGCCGTGGACCTTGCGCAGAAAGTCGCCGCCACCGACGCCAGCGTGATGATCTCAGGCGAAAGCGGTACGGGCAAGGAAATGATCGCTCAGTTCATTCACCGCAACAGTCGGCGCGCGCAGCGCAAAATCGTGCCAATCAACTGCGCGGCACTGCCCGAAAACCTGCTCGAAAGCGAAATGTTTGGCTATCGCAAAGGCGCCTTCACCGGTGCCGATCGCGATAAGGCCGGACTGCTCGAGGTCGCCAACGGTGGCACGCTGTTTCTCGACGAGCTTACCGAAATGACCATGCCGCTGCAGGCCAAACTGCTGCGTGTGTTGCAGGATGGCGTGGTACGGCGATTGGGGAGCGAAACGCACGATGCCGTGGTAGACGTGCGCTTTATCTCGGCTACCAATCGCGATCCGCAGGAGTCGGTCAAGCAAGGCATTCTGCGCGAAGATCTGTTCTACCGTTTGCGCGTGGTGCCCATCAAGCTGCCGCCGCTCCGTCAGCGCACCGAAGACATTCCGTTGCTGGCCGAGTTTTTTCTGCGCAGCTCGTGGGCGCGTCACCGCGGCAACACCGAGCAGCCGGTCTTCGGCAGCGAGGCTATTGCCTTTCTGGTCTCCCGGCAGTGGCGCGGCAATGTACGCGAACTGCAAAACGTGATCGAGCACGTGGCGGTCATCGCTGAGCCGGGACAGGATATTCTGCCGGATGACATCCCCATGCACGACGATACCGGCTCGCAGGCGGCCAGCGAGGAAGTGACGCCGTGGGCCTACCTCAACGATCCGTTTCATGCTGCCAAAGATCGTTGGGTCGGAGTGTTCGAGCGGGAGTACCTCTCGCGTCTGACCACCCGCGCGGCAGGGAACATGTCCAAGGCCGCACGATTGGCCGGGATCGATCGCACCACGCTCTACCGGTTGCTCGAGAAGCACGAGATTCGCCGCGACGGTGCTGGCGAGGCTGAGTAGTTGCGCGTGACGGAGCCCGCGGTGGCTGAGTCGGCACCCGCACGTGATACGCCCCCGGCGGACCTGCTCTCCGGCGCCATTCATTCAGCTGGATACGTGATTTCGCAGCGTGACTTCGCGCTTCCGCTGGACCTGGCGCTGGCACAGTCGGCGCTGCACGAACTCGACCGGGCACTGCGTGCGCCTGAGCAGGCGGCTGAAATGCTGCGCACGGCAACCTGGACACCGATGGCGCGACCGCTGCTCGACATTATCCGTCGACAGATTCTGCACGCCGCCGAACGTGCCGGAGACGGTGAAGGCTACGCCGAATCGCACGCGCTGCTCATGGCCGTGGAGCGTGTGCAGGACGCGCTGCACGACGACGACCTGTATGCGGTGGTCGATCGGCTGAGCGGTGCCGGTGCGCTCGAGCTGCTGGTGGAAGTAGCGCACGACATGCGCTCACCGCTGGGCTCGATACTGTTTCTGGTAGACCGCGTTCGCTCAGGTTCGAGTGGCCCGGTTTCAGAACCGGCTTCGCGCCAGCTCGGGCTGGTGTACAGCGCCGCATTCGGGCTAAGCGGGCTGGCCAGCGACCTCATGGAGCTCTCCCGCGGCGGTGGCCGACTGGTTGGCCCCGACGCCTCAGAGTTTTCGCTGGCCGAGGTGTTTCGCCGCGTGCGTGAGCTCGTGCAGCCGGTGGCCGAAGAAAAAGGGCTGGGGCTGATAATCGACACACCGCCGCGTGACGTTCGTCGGGGGCATCCGGCAGCACTGGTGCGCGTGCTGCTCAACCTCGCCACCAACGCATGCAAGTTCACCGCACACGGTGAAGTTGCCGTGCGCGCGGTGATGCTCTCAAACGAGCAGGTTCGCTTTGAGGTGCAGGACACCGGGCGGGGAGTGCCAGCGGAAGTGGCCCAGCGATTGTACCAGACGTTCCGGCCGCGAACCGGGAGCGGCGCCAGCTCCGGGGCGGTTGCCTTTTCCAGTGCCGGCCTCGGCCTGGCGCTTTGCCGCAAACTCACAGCCGCTATGGGCGGCACGCTCGAAATGCACAGCACAGACAATCAGGGCACGCTCTTTGCCTTCACGCTGGCGCTGCCCCACGGCTGAGCCGCAGCCATCATCGGTACAGTCGCTACATTTGACCAGATTGAAGGTGTGCCACCGTGTTCAGCTGTCATTCGCTCGGCTGCCTGCACAGCCGATCATTCCTGTAGCAAAGCAAGTGGAGATCAACGGACGATGACCGAGCAGAAAAACGCTGCCAACGCTGCCAATGCTGCTGACGCTGCCAACGCTCTCGAGGTGCGAGACCTGCGTACGGGATCTCAGTACTCGATTCCAGTCACGACAGAAGGCCCCGAAGGCGACACGTCTGTTCGCGCCATGGACTTGCGACAGGTCAAGCGCAACGAGGGTGAGTTCGGCCTGCTGACGTATGATCCGGCGTTCATGAACACGGCCTCGTGCAAGAGTGCCATCACATTCATTGACGGCGACAAGGGCATTCTGCGCTATCGCGGCTACCCCATTGAACAGCTCGCCGAAAAGGCCACTTTTCTGGAAGTGGCGTACCTGCTGCGGCACGGTGAACTGCCCACGCAGCCGGAATACGACGTGTGGGTGAAGGACATCACCTTCCACACCTACGTGCACGAAAACATTCGCAAGTTTCTGGAAGGCTTTCGGTACGACGCGCACCCCATGAGCATGCTGTGCAGCGCGACCGCTGCACTGTCAAGTTTCTATCCGCAGGCGCGCGACATTCAGGACCCGCATCAGCGCTACATCTCGATCATTCGCCTCCTGGCGAAGCTGCCCACGATCGCCGCGTTTGCGTATCGCCACGTAAAGGGGCTGCCGTTTATCTACCCGGACAACGAGCTCTCCTACACCGAGAACTTTTTGAGCATGGTGGCGCGCATGTCGGAGCCCAAGTACCAGGGCAACCCGGCGTTCGTGAAGGCGCTCGAAGTGCTGTTCATTCTTCATGCCGACCACGAGCAGAACTGCTCAACGAGTGCAGTACGCGCGGTGGGTTCCAGTCACGTCGATCCGTTCTCGGCGGTCACCGCCGGAATCGCGGCGCTCTTTGGTCCGCTACACGGCGGTGCGAATGAAGCGGTGCTGCGCATGATCAGCCGCATTGGGGACAAGAAAAACATCCCCGCGTTCATTGAGAACGTGAAGTCAGGCGGCGGCGAGCGGCTCATGGGTTTCGGTCACCGCGTGTACAAGAGTTACGATCCGCGTGCTCGCATCGTGAAGAAGCTGGCCGATGATGTCTTCGCGCAAGTGGGAATCGACAAGGATCTCGAGATTGCGCTCGAGCTCGAACGCATTGCACTCGAGGACGACTACTTCGTGAGCCGCAAGCTGTATCCCAACGTGGACTTTTACACGGGTCTCATTTACCGCTCCATGGCCTTCCCCACCGACTTCTTCACCGTGCTGTTCGCGGTCGCGCGCGTGGCCGGCTGGGCCGCGCAGTGGGAAGAAATGGTGCTGGACAAGGATCAGAAGATCGCGC
>JBBQNT010000101.1:0-12450 GCA_038330215.1 Gemmatimonadales bacterium | reverse complement strand
ATGCAGCTCGACCAGTACGCCGACCAGGTGATCGCGGCAGTCTGTAAGAGGTAGTCGCTCCCGGTAGTCGATCTTCCACGGGCCCGCCGTCGCTTTCGACGGCGGGCCCGTGCATCTTTCAGCCACGACATTTCCGCGATTATTCCGCGCCGCCACGCGCGCCTGTCACGGCGAGCGAGGCCGGCCGTCTACCCAGCCTGCCCCCACTACGTGAATCCGGTTCGCACTGCACCAGCTGGCCGTCCCGGGGTCTACCATGTACCGGTCCTGCTCGACCCCGTCCTTGTCCTGCTCGGCAATGCCGAGACCGTGCTCGACTGCACGCTCGGCGGCGGCGGGCACTCTGCCGCGCTGATCGAGGCCGGATCCCGCGTTACCGGCATCGACCGCGACCCCCGCGCTCTCGCAGCCGCCCGTGAGCGATTGGCCGATGCCGAACGATCAAGCCGTTTCCGGGCGCTGCTCGGCAACTACGCCAACCTCGAAGGCGCCGGACTGGCGGCCGCCGAGCGCTTCGATGGCATTCTGCTCGACCTCGGCGTCTCCTCGCATCAGTTCGACGATCCGGGCCGGGGATTCACCTTCCGTGAAGGCGCGCCGCTCGATATGCGCATGGGCGACGACGCGGAAGTCGACGCTGCCGGACTGCTCAACACCATCGACGAGATCGACCTCTCCGCGCTGCTGCGCAACTTCGCCGACGAACCGCGGGCGGCCCGCCTCGCGCGCGAGATCGTGCGTCGGCGCGAAACACGTGCGTTTGCCACCGCCGACGATCTTGTGGACGCCATTCGCGCGGTGCTCGGACCGCGCAGCGGCGCGCCCGACTTCGCGCGCATCTTTCAGGCCGTGCGCATTGCCGTCAACGATGAACTGGCAGGCCTCGAGCATGCGTTGCCGCTGCTGCGCGGCCGGCTCAATCCTGACGGCGTACTGGCCATCATCAGCTATCACTCCGGTGAAGACCGGCTCGTCAAGCACGCGTTCCGCGCGTGGAGCACGCGCTGCACGTGTCCGCCGCGACAGCCTATCTGCACCTGCATCGACGAGCGACTCGGCGAAACCGTGACCAAGCGCGCGATCGTGGCGGACGAGGGTGAAATCGAACTCAACCCGCGTGCGCGCAGCGCCAAGCTGCGTGGGTGGCGTCGCGCTCCGTGACGCCGACTCGTCGCGCGTCACCGACGCGCTGGCGCGGACGCACGTTGATTGTGATGGCGCTGCTTGCATTCATCGGGACGTCCGTTATCGTGGTGTGGCGTCGTTCACGCGGTTCGGCAGAAGAGCAGATCATTGCGGATCTCGATCAGCAGAAGCGGGATCTCCTCGCACGACAGGCGTTGCTGGAAAGTGAACTGCGCGATGCGATGAGCGCCGAGCGTATCGAGCCGGCCGCACAACGTCGCCTGGGCCTGCGTCGCGCCACTGATTCCCAGTTGGTCACGCTCTCCCGGCAGTCGCGCGGCGCCGCCGTCGTCGACTCGCCATAACCCGCGCCATACCAAGCCAGCAATCACCAGTGTCCACGCCGAGTGAGTCGAACGCCAATCCGCAGGAGACCGTGCGTCCGTCGCGCGGTCGGGCGATCGTGCTGCATCTCACGCTCGTGGCGCTGGCCGTGGCATTGTTGATCAAGGCGGCGCAAGTGCAGCTCGTCGATGGCGAGTATTGGGCCGCGCGCGGTGAACGGCAACACACCGCCGTCGCGTCGTTGCCCGCACCGCGCGGCAGCATCACCGACGACAACGGTGCGCCGATCGCGGTGAGTCGCGAACAGGTGAAGCTCACGATCTCGCCCAACCAGTTGCGACCGCCCTCCAGCAAGCGAAGCGATCGCGACACGCTCGCCCGAGAACTCGCGCGGCTGGGTGTGTCGCGCGAGATCGTCAGACGCGCCACAGATACCACGCGCAAGTACGTCGCGATCCGGCAGGTCTTCCTGCCCAGTGAGGCACGCACGCTCATGTCCATTCGTGGCGTGGCGAGCGATCGCACCATGCAGCGGCTTGTCTCTGGACCGCGAGGATTGCGGGAACTGGTCGGCCGAGTGGATGCCGACGGGGAGGGGCAGAGCGGACTCGAACTCGCACTCGACTCACTGCTCACTGGTACGCGGGGCACGCAGCGCGGCATGCGCGATGCACGCGGCCGCGCGTGGAATACGCCGTCTGGCAGCATGGTGGATTCGCGCGCGGGACATACCGTGCGACTCACGATCAACCGTCAGTTGCAGGAGATCACCGAACGCGAACTGCTCGCCGCGCTTTCGCGTACCGGCGCATCGGGTGGTGACCTCGTCGTGCTCGATCCGAACGACGGCGCCATCCTCGCAATGGCCGGCGCGCGCAACGGGCGTATCGCACCGGCGGTGACTCCGCTCACCGAGGCATATCAGCCGGGGTCGGTGCTGAAGCCGTTCTTCGTCGCCCGCCTCATCGACGACGGGCGCACGTCACCCAACACGATCCTCGATACCGAGAACGGTCTCTGGACGCTCGGGACGCGCGTCTTCAGAGACGAGCACAAGGCCGAGCAGATGTCGGTGTTCGATGTGGTGCGCTGGTCCAGCAACATCGGCACGATCAAGCTCGTGACCACGCTCATGACGCCGGCGGAAGAATACGTGATGCTGCGAGACTATGGTTTCGGCGTTCCCACGGGGTTGCCGTATCCGGCGGAGTCGCGAGGGCTGCTCGCCGACCCGACACGGTGGACCAGTCTGTCTGCAGCCTCGATGGCCATCGGCTACGAGATAGCGGTGACGCCCGTGCAGCTCGCCCTCGCGTACGCAGCCGTCGCCAACGGTGGTGAGTTGCTGGAGCCGGCGCTCGTACGTGAGATACGCACGCCGGAGGGCGAGGCCGTGTACCGTCATCGGCGAGGTGTCGTTCGGCGCGTCGCGACGGACAAGAGTGCCGCACTGGTGCGCGACATGCTCAAGGCCGTCGTGGACAGCGGCACCGGCAAGGCGGCGGGGTTGGCAGCGTTCGAGGTAGGAGGCAAGAGCGGCACGGCGCAGCGCGCGGGTCGTGCGCGAGGTGCGCGCATGACATACGACGCCACCTTCGCGGGCATGTTCCCCATGTCCGATCCGCAGGTCGTCGTTGTCGCGCGACTGATCGAACCCAAAAGCCAGTATTTTGGTGGCGTGGTCGCCGGACCCATGGTGCGTGAGGTGCTGCGTGGTGCGCTGGCGGCGCGTGACGCGGCGCTCGATCGCAGGGTGCTCCAGCGCGTCGCGCGCGACCTGCCCATCGCGGCCGACACGTCGGTGCGACCCGGCGGTGCGCGTGTCGGCCGCGGCGTTCAGCTGGCCAGTGCCGACGATTCCGGATTGCCCGCCGGCGACATGCCCACGCCCGCCCCGCGCGATATCGAACCCACAGCCGGACGCGTGATCGTTTCGCTTCCATACACGCCCACACCCACCGCCGAGGATCCGCGCGTGCCGCGCGTCGTGCCATCCGTGCGTGGACTCACCATGCGCGAGGCGGCGCGCACGTTGTACGCGGCCGGATTCCGTGTGGGCGTGCGGCGCGAAGTGCGTGGTGCACTTGCCGGGCGAACGACACCGGCGGCTGGCACCACGGTGCGCACGGGCACGGTGATCGTGCTCGAGGAAGACCGATGAGCACACACGTGAATCGTGTGCCCGGTTCGCGCATCGTCGATGCGCTGCACTCGGCCGGACTCATCGTTGGTACGCCACCGCGCGTGCCCGATGACATCCTTGGCATCGCCGATGACAGTCGCGCTGTTGTGGCTGGCGGTGCGTTTGTCGCCGTGCGTGGCTACGCGGCTGACGGGCATGCATTCGTCGCGTCGGCGATCACTGCAGGCGCATCGCTCATCATGGCAGAAGAAGCGCTGCAGGCTGAGGTGCCAGTGCTGCAGGTGAGCAATGGCCGCCGTGCAGCCGCAGTGGCGGCGGCAGCATTCTACGATCGCCCCGCGGACAATCTGCGGCTCATCGGCGTGACCGGCACCAATGGCAAGACCACCACCGTGCATCTGTTACGCGCGCTGCTCTGCGATTGCGGCGTGCCGGCAGCGTCGGTGGGCACGCTCGGCGTGCTCACCGGCCGCGATGGTGTAGCGATGCCAGGGGGACAAGGGCTCACGACGCCCGGTCCGGTCGAGACGCAGCGATTGTTGCGCGATCTGTCGGATGCGGGCGTGCGCGCCGTGGCGATCGAGATATCGTCGCACGCGCTCGATCAATCGCGCGTGGACGGCGTCGCCTTCGATGTGGTCGTGTTCACGAGTTTCTCGCGCGATCACCTCGATTATCACGGCACCATGGCGTCGTACTTTGCGGCCAAGGCGCGATTGATCGGCTTGCTCAAGCCGGATGGCGTTGCCGTGGTCAACGCCGGTGAGCCCGCGTGGGGTGCCTTGCCGCCCGCGCCGCGAACCCTGGCATTCTCCGCCGACGTCCCGGACGGTGCGCCCTCGCCCATGATCGACGACGCCAGCTTGCGCGCGGAGTCGGTGCGCTTCGATGCGACCGGAAGTGCGTTCACATTGCGAGCGCGTGGCACGCGTGACTCCGCGTTGCGCGCACAAGCGCGTGTCCCACTGCTCGGCGATTTCAACGTCGTGAACGCGACGGGCGCATTTGCTGCCGCCTGGGCATTGGGGTGTGACTTCGGGAAGCTCGCGGCAATGCTGGAGCACGTGCCGCAGGTGTCCGGGCGACTCGAGCGACTGCGAGCACACCCCACCGTGCTGCGCGACTACGCGCACACGCCGGATGCACTCGAGCGCGCGCTGCGAGCGGTACGGCCGTTCGCCTGCACGGCTGAGGGCGTGCCAACGCGCCTGCACGTGGTGTTTGGCTGCGGGGGGGACCGTGATCGCGGCAAGCGTCCGGAGATGGGCGCGATCGCCGAACGACTCGCTGACAGCGTGATTCTCACGAGCGACAACCCGCGCACCGAAGATCCCGAACGCATCCTCGATGACATCGAGGCCGGCATGTCGTCCAACGCAGGCCACACGCCGCGCGTGCGCGTGGAAGACCGCCACGAGGCGATCGCGCATGCGCTCAGGATTGCTGAAGTACATGATGTCGTGCTGCTGGCGGGCAAGGGACACGAAACGTATCAGGTGCGTGGCACGGAGCGCCTGCCATTCGATGAAGCGGCGATCGTCGCGGAGCTGTCATGACCGCAGTGCGTCCGGGTATCGAGTTCGAAGGCACGCCGGCTGTCCAGCCAACGCAAGCGCATGCCTACTGGACGCTGCGGCGCGCGGCGCAGGCACTCGGTGCGCAGTTGGTATCCGGACCTCGGCTCGATGACCGGGCGCTCTCCGGCGTCTCCACCGATACGCGCACGCTCACACGCGGTGCGCTCTTCGTGGCGCTCCGCGGTGCGAACCACGACGCGCACGACTGGCTCGAGCAGGCGCGCGACGCGGGCGCTGCGGCTGTCGTGGTGGAGCGACCCGAGGCTGCGATGGGCCTGGGCTTGCCGGTGCTGGTGGTGCACGACACGCTCGCGGCGCTCGGCCTGCTGGGCCACGCATGGCGCCGGGTCTGGGGGGGGGCGGTCGTGGCGGTCGGCGGCTCCAACGGCAAGACCTCCACCAAGGAGATGTTGCGCGCCGTGCTCTCGGCGCGCTTCACCGTGCACGCGACAGCGGCGAACTACAACAATCTGGTTGGTGTTCCGCTCACGCTGTTGGCTATTCCGCCACATGCGGACATTGCCGTGGTCGAGGTGGGCACGAACGCCCCGGGTGAGATCGCGCAGCTGCGCGTCATTTGCGAGCCGGACGTCGCGGTAGTGACTTCGATTGGAGAGGAGCATCTTGAAGGGTTGGGCGACTTGGCCGGTGTGCTCCGGGAGGAAGGGGCACTCTTTCACGGCGTTTCGCTCGCGATCGTGCCGTCGCATGAGGTGGACTTGGCGAATGCCGCCGAGCATGCTGGCGCTCGGAGCGTGGTGCGCGCCGGTCTCGATAGCGGGGACGTGCACGCCACGCGGTGGGAGCTCGGCGACGACGGGCACGTGCGATTGCAACTCGGCAACGCCGCCGATGCCGCCGATGCCGCCGCTGCCGGCCGGGTCACTGATGCCCCCGGTGCGCCGGGTGCCGGTGCGCCGGGTGCCGGTGCGGCCGATGCTGCAACGGCGATCGTACCCATGCGCGGCGAACATCAGGGCGCGAACGCCATGCTCGCGCTCGCCGTAGCGAGTCAGTTCGCCATTCCCATGGCGGAGGCCGCCGAGTCGCTGTCCCGCATGGTCGTGCCGGCAATGCGAGGCGGGTGGGAATCCATCGGCGCACTGACGGTGATCAACGACGCGTACAATGCCAACCCGCCCTCGATGCGAGCCGCGCTGGCGCTGATGCGGCGTGTTGGCAAGGACCGGCAGCGCGTCGCCGTGCTGGGCACCATGCGCGAGCTGGGCGCACACAGTGACGCGCAGCACGACGCGATTGCCCGCGACGCACTCGATGCGCTCGACAACGGGGTGGATATCGTGGTCGCGGTGGGCGAGTTTGCGGCAGCTTTCGAGCGCGTGGCGCCAGGTGACCAGCGTGTGATGCCGGCCGTCGATCCGGAGGCGGCATGGGAATGCCTGCAACCGGTGCTCGCGCGCAACGCCATGGTGCTGCTCAAGGGCTCGCGAGGTGTGCGACTCGAACGCGTGCTTCCTCCTCTCATTTCCTGGGCGACGTCCTGAGTGCTTTACCATCTGCTGCAGCCGCTGGCGAGTGAGTTCCAGCTCTTCAACCTGCTCAACTACATCACATTCCGCTCGGCCGCGGCGTTCGTGACGTCGTTGCTGCTCACGTTCATCGTCGGGCCGGTCATTCTCGCGCGGTTACGGCGCATGGCCGTGCACCAGGTGGTGCGCGAAGGCACGCCCGATACGCATCTCGAGAAGGGGTCCACACCAACTATGGGTGGGCTCATCATCGTCACGGCAGGACTTGTACCCGCGTTGCTCTTCGCGCGTCTCGACAACCGGTATGTGCTGCTCGCCATGGCGGTCACGTTATGGATGGGCGCGATCGGCTTCCTCGACGACTACCTCAAGCTCAAGCAGAAGCGCGAGGGGCTCAAGAACGAAGGCCTCGTGGAGCGATACAAGCTCGCCGGGCAGTTGATCTGCGGACTCGCGCTCGGTCTCTATATATGGCTGCAGCCTCTGTCGGCGCTGCCCGGCGCGTCCACCACGGTGCCATTCTTCAAGTACTTGCTCATCGTGCCCATCGCGTCATGGGCCGCGTGGTTGTATGTCCCGTTCGTCACGTTCATCGTGGCCGGCACCAGTAACGCCGTCAACTTCACCGACGGACTCGATGGCCTCGCCACCGGACTCGTCGCGATCGCGCTCCTCACATTCGGCATCTTCGCGTATGTGCTTGGTCGCGTGGACACGAGCGCATACCTGCAGCTCTTCTACCTGCGCGGTGCGGGTGAACTCACGGTCTACTGCGCGGCACTGGTGGGCGCCTGTATCGGGTTCCTGTGGTTCAACGCCCATCCGGCGCAGGTCTTCATGGGCGACACCGGTTCGCTCGCGCTCGGCGGCGCCCTGGGCGCGATTCCGATCCTGCTCAAATCCGAGTTCCTGCTCGCAATTGTGGGCGCGGTGTTCGTGGCCGAGATGATGTCGGTGATCATTCAGCGCTCCGTGTTCAAGTACCGTCGCAAGCGCCACGGCCTCGAGTACGCACAGCAGCACCGGGTATTCAGAAAGGCCCCGCTGCATCATCATTTCGAGATGCTGGGCTGGCCCGAAACGCAGGTGGTCGTGCGTTTCTGGATCATCGGCATTATGTGCGCGATCGTGGGTTTGAGCACGCTCAAGCTACGCTGACGCCATGGCCGATTCCGACTCGCTCTACACCGTCAATGCCACGCGCGACCGGCAGACCGCGTCCGATGTCGCGCGCCTGCTGTCGCTGCGGGCTGGAGAAGTCGCCGTCATCGGTCTCGCGACGAGTGGAGCGTCGGCCGCGCGACTGATGCGCGAAATTGGCTTTCGCGTATACGCGTCGGACCGAACCGACTCCGAGGCGACCCGTTCATCGGCCGAGTTGCTGCGTACGCTTGGCGTGTCGGTGGATGTCGGCACGCACGACCTCCGGCGCGTGGCACGCGCAGCGTTCGTGATCGTGAGTCCGGGTGTGCCACCGGAAGTGCCGCCTTTGGCCGCGGCTCGTGACGCTGGGGTGCCGATCGTTAGCGAGATCGAGGTCGCGCTTCGGCTCATGCCTGCGCTGCGCACGATCGCCGTCACTGGTACCAATGGAAAGACCACCACTACGGCGCTGATTGGCCACCTGTTGCGTGCGCTTGGCCGCGATGCGGTCGATGCCGGTAATATCGGCGTTCCGCTGTGTGATGTGGCGATCCGTGAACACCGACCCGAATGGGCGGCACTCGAGCTGTCATCCTTTCAGTTGCGTGACACCCCCGGTCTTCGGCCCGATGTCGGCGTGCTGACCACACTCAGTGCTGATCACCTCGATCGCTATCCGTCGGTGAAAGCCTACTACGCCGACAAGCAGCGCCTGTTCGCCAACGCCGATGCCTCCTCGCGTTGGGTGGTGTCGGCAGACTCGGCGGAGATCGCAGCGATGGTGGCGCCTGTCCCGGGACAGATCGCGCGCTTCTCCGTGCAGCACGAGGCCGATGCCTGGTATGATCGCGGCCGAAAACTGTTGATGCTGGACGGTTCACCATTCATGCCGCGCGCCGACATTCCGCTGCTCGGCGATCACAACGTGGCAAATGTCCTGGGCGCGGTGCTCGCCGTAGTACGGGCGGATCGGGCGCACGCAACGACCGTCTCGCGCGAGACCATGGCGAGGGCGGTGGCCGGGTTCGCGGCGCTCCCGCACCGGCTCGAGCCTGTGGCGGACCGGGACGGCGTCCTGTGGATCAACGATTCCAAGGCGACGAACGTGGACTCCACGCTCGTTGCGCTGCAGGGCATGACGCGCCCTACCATCCTGCTGCTTGGTGGTCGGCACAAGGGTGAACCGTACACCTCGCTGGCGGAGCCGCTCGGCGTGTGCGCAAAGGCAGTGTTGTGCTACGGCGAAGCGGGCGAGCAGGCCGCTCGTGAGTTGCACGGTGCTCCTGGCGCCAGTTCGGTGGCCGTGCAGTGGATGCGGGACGCGGACTTCGACAGCGTCGTGGCCGCCGCGCGCGCAATGTCATTGGCGGGCGATGTCGTACTCTTGTCACCCGCCTGTTCAAGCTTCGACATGTTCCGGAACTATGCGGAGCGCGGCTTGCGGTTCGGAGCACTCGCTCGAGGTGTGGCGTGACGAGCCCGGTCTTCGAGAGCTTCGGCGTTCCTGTCGGCGGCGCGCGCGAGGAGGCGCGCGAGAGCGCGGGGGCAGCGCCCGTGCGGGGCGTGCGCGAGCGGTGGCGCACCGGCGTGGAGGCGCGAGCGCTCGTGATCGTCATGCTGGTGCTCGTCTCGCTGGGATTGGTCGTGCTCTACAGCGCGAGCGCGCTCACGGCTGTCGACTCCGAGCTCGAGCCGCACCATTTCCTCGTGAAGCAGGCGCAAGGCGTGCTCGCAGGACTCGTGGCGTTCGCCATCGTGGCCAAGATCGACGCCGAACGATGGCGCACGCTCGCGTGGCCGATCATGATCATCAGCCTGCTGGCCATGCTCGTGACGGTGTTGCCGTTCACCGAGAGCATCGCGCCTCGCATCGGCGGGTCGCGCCGGTTCCTCTTCGGTCGGTCGCTGCAGCCGGCGGAGTTCGCGAAGCTTGCGGTCATCCTGTGGACCCCCATGCTGCTCGTGAAAAAGGGCCCCGCGCTGCGCCGGCTTGGCAAGGGGTTGGGGCCGTTTCTCGTGGTCATCGGCGCGCTCTCGCTCATTGCGCTCATGCAGCCGGACATCTCCATGGCGATGACATTCTGTCTGCTCATGGCGGTGATCCTGTTCGCGGGCGGCGCGCGCATGGCGCACTTCGTGTTCCTGGGCCTGCTCGCGATTCCGTTGCTCGCGCAGCGCATCGTTGGCCAACAGTACTTCTGGAATCGACTCGTCAGCTTTTTCGCGGGCATCACCGAAGGCGGTGCCAACGCGTCCGGCCTCGCGTATCAGCAGATCCAGTCGTTGATCGCGGTGGGTAGCGGCGGCATTCTGGGAGTCGGTTTTGGAGAGGGCAATCAGCAGCGCGGCTGGACGCCGCTCGCGTACAATGACTTCATCGCGAGCGTCGTTGGCGAAGAGTTCGGGTTCATCGGCATGACGCTGCTCGTTGCGGCGTTTACGGCGTACGGCTGGCTCGGCTTTCGCATCGCGCGCACGGCGCGCACACCATACCAGTCACTCGTGGCGATCGGCCTGACGTACATCACCGTGCTGACGGCCTTCGTGCACGTCGGCGTGACGATCAACCTGCTGCCGAACACCGGGCTCACACTGCCGTTCATCTCGTGGGGGCGTTCGAACCTGGTGCTCACCATGATCATGACGGGCATGCTCGTGAACATCGGCAGCGTGCGCGAACGGCGGTTCGGCACGTCCGCGACCGATCCGTTCGCGTCGGGAAGCAGCTGACCGTATGCGCGTCTTCGTTTCCGGCGGCGGCACGGGCGGACATTTGTATCCGGGATTGGCAATCGCGCGCGCTCTCGTGCAACGCGCCCCGCAGGTGCGTCCGTACTTCATCGGTGCACATCGGGGCCTCGAGCGTGATGTGCTGCCGTCCACCGAGTTTCCGCACACGCTGCTCGAGCTGCATCCGCTCTACCGCACTGCGCCGATTCGCAACTGGCGCACGGTCACCGGTGGTATGTCGGCGCTGCGCACGATTTCGCGGCTTGCCGAACGCGATGCGCCGGCGTGCGTGATAGGCACGGGCGGGTATGCGGCAGCGGCCGCGCTGGCGTGGGCACGATTGCATCATGTGCCCATCGTCCTCCACGAGTGCGACAGTTTTCCCGGCAAGGTCACGCGCTTGTTCACGCCGCGTGCCACGCTCGTCTCGCTCGGGTTCCCCGAAGCACAATCGCGATTGTCGCCCGGCGCCCGCACGAGTGTCGCGGCGTTCGGCAATCCGATCGCACCGCCGGACGCGTCACCGGCACGGCGGGAGCGCGCAAGAACGCGATGGGGGCTGCGCGGGAACACGTTCACCGTGCTGGTCGTAGGCGGCAGCCAGGGCTCGGCGGCGCTCAACGCGGCGATTGCCGACTGGTGCGAAGGTGGCGTCCCCGATGGCATGACCGTGATCTGGGCAACCGGACGCGCGCACTACGACACCCATGCGCATCTCGCTTCTGATCGCGTGCGCATTGAGCCGTATCTGTCACCGATCGCTGATGCGTATGCGGCCGCCGATGTTGCCGTCACACGCGCCGGTGCAATGACGATCGCTGAGTTGTGCGCGTGGGGCATTCCGGCGGTGCTCGTGCCGCTTCCCACGGCGGCGCAGGATCATCAGGCGCACAACGCACGCACGCTTGCCGCGGCCGGAGCCGCTGTTCACCTACCGCAGCGCGAGCTCAGCGGCCCTGCACTCGATGCCACAATGCGCGAGTTGCAGCAGCAGCCTGACGTGAGGCAACGGATGGCCGAGGCCGCGATCGCGCGCGGACGACCCGATGCGGCGGCTCGCATAGCGGACGCGATTGCCACCCTTGTGCTCGAAGTGACATGACGCCGCTGCTCGACCCGACCGATTCACGTCCGGTACACTTCGTGGGCATCGCCGGCGCCGGCATGAGCGGACTCGCGGAGTTGCTCGTGCGTCGTGGCGCGACAGTGCAGGGCACAGATGCGAATCCGGCTGGCGCACCTGACCTCGTGCGTCTTGGCGTGGCTGTGCACGCGCACGATGCGTCGCTCGTGCAACACGCGCGCGCGATCGTGTACACGTCGGCCGTGCCGGCGACGCATCCCGAGCTGGTCGCGGCGCGGGCGCTCGGCCTGCCGGTGATCCGCCGCGCCGAAGCGCTCGGAGAAGCGGTTCGCGGCGGCACGGTGATCGCGGTGGCGGGCACGCACGGCAAGACCACGACAACGGTAATGACCACCGAAGCGCTCACGGCAGCCGGACAGGATCCCACTGGCATCGCCGGCGGGCGGGTAGACGCGTGGGGCAGCAACCTGCGCGCCGGACGCGCTGACCTGTACGTGGTGGAGGCCGACGAATATGATCGTTCGTTCCTCGCGCTTACCCCGACCGTCGCTGTAGTACTCAACATCGAGGCTGATCACCTCGATATCTACGCGGACCTCGGCGATATCAACGCCACCTTCCGGGCGTTCATGCAACCCGCGCGCGCCGTGGTGTTGTGCAACGATGACGACGGTGCGGCGCGACTGCCGCAGGACGCGACGCGCGAGGTGGTGCGGTACTCGGCGATGGCCGCGAACGGCGTTGCTGACGACGCGCTGCCCGCACCGCTCGGTGCACGCCACGCGCGTCTCATCGCACACGATGTGCAGTTCG
>JBBQNT010000100.1:0-12481 GCA_038330215.1 Gemmatimonadales bacterium | reverse complement strand
CAGCGAGTTCGATCTCGCAGGCATTGATTCGCTGCCGCGTGTGGAGCTCACGTTTTCGTATCCTGGCGGCAGTGGCCCGTCGTTCGATACGCTGCCGGCGGGCGTGGTGGTAGCCACTACCGGATTCGCGCCCGGCGAAGGCGCACCGTATCGTGCGCTTCGCCAGCAAGGCGTCGTGCTGGTGACCGCGTTTCCCTCAGGCGACAATGTGAGTGGCATCCCGCGCGCGACGCCACCTCGCGTAGACTCGGTCGCCAGCATGACCGAGCGCGCAGACACCACAGCGGCCGATTCCGCCGCACGCGCCGAACGCGCCGCACCATCCACCGTGGTCTCGCAGCACCTCACGCCGCAGAAGGCGCGAATCCTCCTGATGCTCGCACTCACCAAGTCGCGCGACCCGCGTGAGCTGCAGCGCTACTTCGTGGAGTACTGATCCTTGGAGTTCGTTCTGCGCGCCGCACTCAGTGGACAGGTGGATGCCGCCGTCTGGATCCAACTCCACTGGCATTGGCTGGATAGCGAAGACGAGTCCGTGAGAACACGGTGTTGTGCATCGAACAGTTGAGCTCGTGTGCAGCATTCCCCCCCCACCCGTGTTGCATCGCCGCAACATACGGGGAAGGCGCGCGCGATGCGTTGGCTTCGCAACGTACTGCTGTTCGGCAGCTTCGACGCATGCATGCGTTTGGTGAGGCACGGCACATAGTTTGCGTGACTTAGTGGGTGGAATTCGTACCGTCGGACTCCCTTCCCCCATCCGAGGTTCATCCATGAGACTTCGAACACTCCTCGCCGCTTCCCTCCTGCTATCCGTTGCAGGAGCGAGCCCAGCGGTCGCGCAAGCACCACCACCGACGGCTGTCACGCTCGAGCTGGCCTTGATTTCGGACGTATCCGGAAGCATCAGCGACAGCGAGTTCAACCTGGTTCGGACGGGCTATGTCAACGCGTTCAGTAACTTGGGTTTCTGGGACGCGTTCGGCAGCGGCGGCCGTAGTCTGGCCGTCTCGTATTCGTACTGGTCAGGATCCAGCCAGCAGTCGCTGATGGGTGGTGGTACAGGCGGCTGGTACTTCGTGAACAGCGGTGCAACCGCGCAAACGTTCGCAACGGCCATCGCGGGCTTCAGTCGCCCGTTTGACGACCTGACAGCCCCAGGTAGCGCGATCAACTGGATCACCCCGCAGTTCGCCACCAACGCTTTTGCCGGCGGGCGTCAGGTCATCGACATTGCTGCCGACGGCTGCGAGAACGCCGGTGCCAACACCGCGGCTGCGCGTACCGCGACGCAGGCGCTAGGTATCACGATAAACGCCATCACCATCGGCACCGCGACCGGCTCGTGCGGAGACTTGAGTCTTGCCAACTGGTACGGCACAAACGCGGTCACGGCTGGTGGATTCCTCGAGTCTGCGGCAAACTTCGATGCCTTCGGACAGGCCATCGCCCGCAAGATCGGACGCGAAGTGGTTCCTGACCAGGTTCCGGAGCCGGCCTCAGTGCTGCTGCTCGGCATCGGTGCGCTCGGACTCGGCGTCATCGCCCGTCGCCGTCGTCACTCCGCCTGAGCCTCGCTGCTGCAGCGACCTCGCCGCTACAGCGAGCGACAAAAGCGGCCGACGCCACCATGCGTCGGCCGCTTTGTCGTTCCTGCGCGCCGCATCGACGTCATGCCAGATAGCCTGGTCGGCACCGGCGTGCCGGACTGGTCAGATGTAGTCCCGAGCGCACTACATCCGAGCCGCAGAGCCTCTCGCAGTCGCAGCTGACGAACGCGCTACGGATCGATGACGAGCGTTCCGGAAAATGTACCCTTGGAGACCTCGATCACTTCACCTGAGGCATTCTCCGCGCGAAAGCGGAACGTGCCCGCAATCCGGCGTCGGCCAGCGTCGAACTGGGTGATCACCAACTCCCCGACATCGCCGGTTTTCGTTTCCCAGCGACGACTCGTTGGTGCCGTGGGCGGGCCGCCGGTGATGGGCTGGTTCTGCACAATGAAACCGACGCCCGTGTTGCTGTCGATGGCGTACGTTCCAACTCCTCGCCAGCCGCCGACGTCCACCGCCACTTGCCGTGTTCGATCGCCCATTGTCTCCACACCGGCCACGGACAAGCGTGTGCCGTTGCCGTAGAGCGAAAAACCCGACAACCTTGAGTCGGCCACGAATGCAATGCCATCGAGGTCCGCCCTGAGTGCTGCCGCGGACGGGGCCGTAACCTCAGCGGCGGCGCAGCCGAGCAACATCACCGCAGCGACCGTGATAGCCGCCGCGCGTCTGAGGAGAAGTTGAGCAGACATGATACCAGACTAGACTTCTTCTTCGCGCACCGCCAGCCCGATGACGGTGAGTCCCGGCCCCGGCACGCGCTCGTTCGTTCATTGTACTCACGTCGGCCAACGAAATCTGTGCAGTACGTTCAGCAAGTTGGACACGTACGGACGAAGCTATGTTTGCAGGTTTGGTTGAACTGTGCATGATCCGACGCAGGTCGCCGAACCCAGGCAAGCTGCACCGTTCGCACCTGCGGACCGTCCGTCTTGATAACGTGTAGATCGTGGCGGGACGACCTCAACGGAGATCTTGCTTTTGTCAGACGGCTTTCTGGTGAACATCGCAATCGATGTGCCTGTGGCAACCGCGGCCGTGCACGATGGGCATGCGTTGCGTACGGACGTGGCTGCCAGCATCGCGCTCGATGACGCGGCACGCTTGCGCGAGGAAGATCCGTGGACCGCGCAGTGGACGCAGATCGTGGGCACGCGCATCGTAGGACGACAGTCGAGGTTCGAAGTCGATCTCAATCGCCCGCGGGAGAAGGCCGTATATCGCGTGCCTGCTGACGCGTGGGGACTTGATATCTGGAAGCACGCCCCTGGGGACGACGTGATCGATGCGTCGTTGGCCGCGTACGACGCGTTCTATCTCGCTGCGCACGCGGCCCTGTCCACACTGCAGCGCCGTTGGAATCGCTTCGTTGTGCTCGACCTGCATAGCTACAATCACCGTCGAAACGGGCCCGATGAGCCGGCGGCCGATCCGGCGCTGAATCCGGAAGTGAATGTGGGAACCGGCAGCATGGACCGGCAGCGCTGGGCGCCCGTTGTCGATCAGTTCATGCTTGATCTCGCCTCCACGCCCGTGCTCGGCCGAACGCTGGATGTACGGGAGAACGTGAAGTTTCGCGGTGGCCATTTTTCGCAGTGGGTGCACAACACGTTTCCGGATCACGCGTGCTGCATCGCGGTTGAGTTCCGCAAGTCCTTCATGAACGAATGGACGGGCGAAGCCGATGCGGCGCACATCGACGCGATCGGCAACGCGTTGGCGCAGACGATTCCCGGGTTGACGCGGTCCGTGCTGCCCGTCCGGTGACGACTCGCGTCTCTGCACGGACATCGATCTCGCCCCGCTTCATTGCACAGGTGTGTGAGCGGCTCGCCGAAGGTATGCCGGTGCGGCGCGTGCTGCCGGGTGGTGGTCGGCTGCACATCGATCGCGCGTTGCCATTCTTGTGCGTGTATCGTGAGCGCGCGGCCACTCGGGTGGGACACACGGCGCAACTCGTGATCGGAGAGGCCGCTCACCTGATCGTGCCAGGAAGCGACGAGCTGCAAGATGGCGTGTGTGCGCTGGTGGCGGGCATTGCGTCCGTCATGATCGAACAGTTCGATGCCTTCCTGCTTCTTGAAGTCTGGACGGCGGACAAACCGCAGGTGCGGACCGGAGAGAAGACGGTGCCGGTCCCCACGTTCCGCATCATCGCGCCGATGCTCGACCAGGACGATGCTACCGTGCGTCAGTTGCACAAGGCGTTGAGCGCGATTCCGCTGCGCCCGCCGCCACTCGACGTCGAGGTGGTGCCCGACGCCGAACCCGCACCACCCTCGTTACCGCCGCTGGTGCCGCACTGCACGGTGCCCGCGACGACCACCGCCCGTGCGGACGCCGAGAAGAGCGATATGCGGCGCAGCGCAGCGATCGCGGGCCTTCATTACGTGGGCATCGAGGTGCAGCCGGTCTATCGCCAGGCGCGCACGGGGACCCCGTATCCGGTGCTCTTCGAAACGCTCCAGCGCGGGCTGTCGCTCGCGCTTCGGCAGTCGGCATATCACTTCGCCATGCTGCACACAGGTCACGAGCCCACGCATTATCATGCGCTCGGACGCCGCACGGCGGTGCGGGCGGCATCTGCGGCGGACGAGGGCCTCACCGAGATTTCACGTTCGTTCGATTTCCTGTTGCAGGTCACGCCCGTCAATGCCGAACGGGCGCGAGAAGTATTTGACCGGCACGGGGGTCAACGCGCACCGGAGTTCGACTACCGACCGCTCATCGTCGACGTGCCGCTGCTCAAGCGCCGGCTGTACAACCTTCCGCTCGATCGGCTGGAAGACCCGACGATTGCGCACCTGCTTGCGGCGTCGCGCGACGAACTCGATCGCAAGCTCACGATGCTCGCCGATCGCAACACGCCAAGATTCCGCTTTGGCAGCCAGTGCGTATACGGCGTCGTGCCCGACTCGCTCTTGAACGTTGCGCTGGAGCTGCTGAGCGCCTGTCCCGCCAACCGGACGCACGAGACCGGTGAGCACGAAGCGGCGCCACGCGCGAGCGTCGACGCCGTGGCCTTTGCGCAGATGGCAGAAGACGAACTCGCGCTGTATCGCAAGCACTTCGCAGACCTGTCGGCCAGCGTGCACATCCGGGATGATGTGGCCGGCGTGCTGGTGTCCAACGGTGATCTGCTGATCAGCAGGCAGTTCAGTGCCACGCCGCTGCGCGCCATCGCGCTGCTGCAGCATGAAATCGGCACCCATGTGATCAGCTATTCGAACGGCTTGGCACAGCCGCTGGGCCAGTTGGCAACGGGCCTCGCTGGTTACGAGGAAACGCAGGAAGGTCTTGCGGTCACCGCCGAGTTTCTGTCGGGTGCACTCACCGCCTCTCGGGTGCGCGTGCTGTCCGCGCGAGTGGTCGCTGCACACGCACTGGTGGACGGAGCGACGTTCGTGGAATGTCACCGCCGCCTCACGCGCGACTTCGGCTTCGGCAGTGGAACCGCCTTCACGATCTGTATGCGTATTTACCGTAGCGGCGGTCTCACGAAGGACCTGATCTATCTGCGCGGACTAATCGACGTGCTGGCGTACCTGCGCGATGGACACGACCTGGAGCCGCTGTTGCTCGGGAAGATCTCACTTGCCGACGTACCCGCCATCGAGGAACTGCGCTGGCGCGAGTATCTACGCCCGCCCCGGCTGACACCACGTTTTCTCACCAATCCCGGCGCCGCTGACGCGATGATGCGGCTGCGCCGTGCCTCTTCCATCCACGACTTGCTCACCGGAACGCTCCAATGAGAATCGGATTCGTCGTAAACGAGCTCGATACCGAACTCGACGACTACACTACCACGCGCCTCGCCGTCACCGCACTCAGTATGGGTCACGAAGCGTGGTACATCGCGGTCGCAGACTTTGCGTACGATCCGGACGGCACGATCGTGGCCTGCGCTCACTCCGCGCCCGGTCGCAAGTACACCGCCGGTGCCACGTTCCTGGCTGCCATGCGTGGCGACAAGGGCGTCACGGAGCGCATCAACGTCGCGGATCTTGACGTGGTGCTGCTTCGCAGCGATCCGTCCGCCGACGCGATCGAACGGCCATGGGCGGCTCAGGCTGGCGTCTTGTTCTCCAGACGTGCAATGCGACAGGGATTGCTGGTGCTCAACAATCCCGATGGGCTCGCCAAGGCCCTCAACAAGATGTACTTCCAGGATTTTCCGGAAGAGGTCCGGCCGCGCACGATCATCACGCGAGACCGCGCCGACATCAAGGCCTTTGCGAAGGACGCGGGCGGAAAGATCGTGCTCAAGCCGTTGCAGGGATCAGGCGGTCAGAGCGTCTTTCTGGTGCGCCCTGAAGATTCGTCCAACCTGAACCAGATGATCGACGCTGTAAGTCGGGACGGCTACATCGTGGCGCAGGAGTACCTGCCGGCCGCGGAGAAGGGCGATACCCGCATGTTCCTCATGAACGGCACGCCGCTGATGGAAGGCGGGAAGTACGCCGCGTTTCGCCGGGTGCGCTCAGGCGGGGATATGCGCAGCAACATCTCCGCCGGGGGTAGCGTGGCCAAAGCCAAAGTCGACGACGTTGCGTTGCGCATCGCCGATCTCATCCGCCCCAAGCTCGTGATGGATGGCATGTTTCTCGTTGGCCTGGATATCGTCGGTGATAAGCTGATGGAGATCAACGTATTTAGTCCGGGCGGTTTGGGCAGCGCCGAATCGTTCGAGAAAGTGGACTTTACGCGCACGGTCATTTCCGCTCTGGAACAGAAGGTCTCGTACGCTGAGCATTACCGCCGCACCGCCGAGGCCGCTGTGATCGCGATGATCTAGCGTGATCTCGTGCGAGACGATGATGCCTGCCTCGCACCAGCAACGACGCTCAGCGAGCCTTCGCACATAGCACGCATGATTGTGCGCGAACGCATCGGACCGGCGTGTTTCTGCCGCACATCATCAACTCTTCACGGGACCGAACCAGCCAGCTGCAAACCCACCGCGTCATGGCGTTGTCGCTCGCGACACGAACTTGACAGTCTCCACCACCAGCACCGGCACGAGGGCCGCGCCCGAGACCAGCAGCCAGTCGGCGGATGTCAGCGGCACCGTATGGAGCACACGCTGCAACAACGGTGAGCTTACGGCGGCGATCTGCAAGAATACGCATACCACAGTGGAGCCCCAGAGCCAGCGATTACTGGCGAGCTGCACGCTAAACGCCGACCGCGTACGGGATCGTGCGTTGAAGGCATGAAACGTCTGCGCGAGCGCCAGCGTCATGAAGGCGATCGTGATTGCATGGCGCAACCCGGCACCGTCGGCACCGTACCACCGCATGGCGACCTGAAACGCCACGAGCGTGCAGGCGCTCAGCAGCACCCCCTGCCATGCAATCAGCCAGCCGAAGCGTGGAGTCAGCAGTGGCGCGTCTGGATCGCGCGGCGATTGCTGCATGACATCTGGTGCTGACGGCTCGAGCGCGAGCGCCAGCGCCGGAAAGATGTCGGTCACCAGGTTGAGCCAAAGAATCTGCAGCACGCCAAGCGGCAGCGGCCAGCCAAGCATGATTGCCACGAACACTGTCAGGATCTCGGCGAGGTTGCACGAGAAGAGAAAGTGGATGAAGCGCAGAATGTTGTGGACGATGATCCGTCCCTGCTCTACCGCCGACACGATGGTCGCGAAGTTGTCGTCGGTAATGACCATGGCCGCGGCCTCCTTGGCCACCTCGGTGCCGCGCAACCCCATGGCGATGCCGATGTCCGCCTGACGCAGCGCCGGCGCGTCATTCACGCCGTCGCCCGTCATCGCAACCACATGGCCGGCGCTCTGCAGCGCCTTCACAATTTGCAGCTTGTGCGCCGGCGTGACACGCGCGAAGACCGCTGCATCCTTCACCACGGCCTGCCACGCCTCGTCCGTGAGGTCGTTCAACTCGCGTGCGTGCACCGTGCGCAGCGGCTTGCCGTTCGCATCGATCGCGAGCCCAAGCTGCCGCGCAATCTCCGACGCCGTGGACTGCTGATCGCCCGTGATCATGATCGCGCGAATGCCGGCTCGGCGGCACACATCGATCGTCTCGCGCGCCTCCGAACGCAGTGGGTCGATCATGCCCACGAAGCCAACGAAAGTGAGATCGCGCGTTGAGTCGTCGGCCTCGGGATCGAGTGGTGGCGCTCGATAGGCCAGTGCGAGCACCCGCAGCGCCGACGCTGCGAGCGTGTTGTTCAGTTCGAGCTGACGCGCGCGCGCAGCAGGAGTCATCGGCTCGGCACCAGCCTCAGTGAGCAGGAACTCGCTGGCGTCGAGAACGGCCGCTGGCGATCCCTTCACGTACGCAATCACGCGCTCGTCTGGTGCGCGATGCGTAGTGATCATGCGCTTGCTCTCGCTCGTGAATGGCACTTCGGAGATTCGTGGATACGCATCCCGGAGTTCGCTCACATTCCAGCCCGCCTTCTCAGCCGACACGATCAGGGCTGCTTCCGTCGGATCGCCGAGCACTTCGACGTGTCCGTCGTGTCGGTTGAGGATCGCATCGTTGCACAGCGCGCCGATGCGCAGCGCGATCGCGAGCGGCGTGTCCTCATGCATGTCGGGCGGCGTAGCTTCCGGCATGTCGGACTGCCCATCCGCAGGTATGTCACCCGGCATGCTACCCGGCCTGCTACCCGGCATGTCATTCGGCTGAAACGTGCCATCCGCGTCGTAGCCCGTGCCGGTCACGTGTATGCGCTTTCCGTCCAGCACGTACGCGCGCACGGTCATCTCATTGCGCGTCAATGTTCCGGTCTTGTCGGAACAGATCACGGTGGTGGAACCCAGCGACTCCACAGCCGGAAGACGACGCACCAGCGCATTCAGCCGCGCCATGCGTTGCATACCGACGGCGAGCGTCATCGTGGTGACCGCAAGCAATCCCTCAGGCACGGCCGCAATCGCCAGCGATACACCAACCTCGATCATGTACAGCAGTTCGTTGCCGCGCAGCCAGCCAACGAACACGATGACGGCGCAGAGCGCGAGCACGATCACCAGCAGCGCGCGGCTCAGCTCCGCGAGCTTGTCCTCGAGCGGTGTGCGATGGGCGTCCACGCTTTCGATCAACGCGCCGATCTGGCCCATCTGCGTAGCGGCACCGGTTGCCGTCACCAGAAACGTGGCGCGTCCATCCGTGATCACCGTACCGAGATGCACCATGTTCCCACGGTCAGCTATCGGCGTGTCGGGATCGTCGATGACATCGGTGCCTTTGGTGACCGGCACTGACTCACCCGTCAGCGCCGACTCGTCAACCTGCAAACGCGCGAGCTCCGTGACACGTCCGTCCGCCGGCACCCGATCACCTGCCGCGAGCATCACGACGTCACCTGGCACGAGCTCAGATGCAGGTACCTGCCGCTCTTCGCCGTCTCGGCGCACTCGCGCCACCGCCACGGATTGGCGACGCAGTCCCTCGAGTGCCACCGCCGCGCGCCACTCGGTCGCGAAACCGATGGCGGCGTTGAGCGCGATCACCACGAGGATCGCGAACGCTTCGATGGTATCGCCCAGCACGAACGCGAGCGCTGCCGCGACCAACAGCAGCGCGACGATCAGGCTGCGGAACTGATGGGCGAGCAGGGAGAGCAGTGAACGCTGTCGCGTCGCGCGCAGCTCATTCGGGCCACCACGCGCCAGCCGCTCTGATGCGTCGTCCGAGGCCAGACCGGTTGCGCCATCCGTCCGCAGCTCGGCCGCGACCTGCGCGGCGTTCATCGTGTGCCAAGCGTTCACTACGGCCAACTTCGCATCGCCTCCTCCACCACACGCATCAGCCACAATTTAGCTACCGAACGAGAGTATAACCGCAGCGCGACATCAACCAACAAAAAAGGGCCCCGTCATCAGACGGGGCCCTTTCTTGCTTCAGAGCAAACAGCTCAGATCGTCGAGTTGCGACGGCGACGTGCCGCACCCACGAGCAGCAGCATTCCCGAGGCGGCCAGCGCGATGCTGCCTGGCTCCGGAACAACCTGGAAGAAGTCGGGCGGAATCTCGCTTACGCCGAAGACTTCGGCGTGCGACAGTCCGAAATCGAGGTTGGAGGTGATGCGGAAGCCATCGAGCGTCGTGGGCGTGTTGAAGACCCAGATATCGAAGAAGTTGCCGTACTTGAGCGCCAGGCCCGAGAAGCCGCTGACCGTCGTACCGGAACTGAAGGTCAAGTCGCCGCTCTTGGTATCGTCTCCGTATGGATTCAGCACGCCACCCCAATCAGCCCCAACCGCGGGCTTCTGCGTCTTGCCGAGGAAGTTGAACGTCTCGGTTGAATACTGCTCGCCCAGGAACTCGGCGATCGACGGAGTAGCGTTGTTGGTGTTGCCCTGGTACGTGCCGAAGCAAGCGACTGCGTCGTAGCTCGTCGCACCAAAGAAGGCCACAACCTGCGAAATGTCGCAGGTGCCGGGATTCGGATCGAGGTCCACGCTGTTGCCACCACCCTGACTGCCACCCTTGCCGCTATTGCCCTGTGCGAACAGTGAGCTGGAAACGAACACGATGGCGACTGCGGCCGAGAACACTGATTTGCGCATGGTATGATCTGGAGTTGTGACTAGTAACCGGGGGCTGAATGGCAACCAGGCCGATCCAGACCTGCCTGCCCATACGTAACGTAGTAGCACGAAACGTACCCGGTAGCTTCGTTGCGGATAATTTTTGTAACTGCTTGCAGGACAACACTTTGCCAAGCCACTCGGTCTGACGGTTTCAAGCAAGTGTGGCCTGTATGCTACAGGTTGCCGCGTCGTCTCGCGGCATACAGCGTATGCATCGGGCCAGCGGTATCGTGCGCCCGTACGCGCAACGTCTGCACATCCAGCTTTGCCACGCGCAACGCGTGCAGGAATCCGGGGTCGTCACCCACCGACCAATACACGATGGTGCCACCCTCGCGAAGGGCGCCCACCGTGGACGCGATGCCCTTGGCGGCGTACAGCGAGGCGTTCTCCGAGATGAGCATGCCGTCGGGCCCATTGTCCGTGTCCAGCATGATTGCGTCAAAGCCGTCGGGACTCGCACGCAGCACATTGATCACATCGTCGTGCAACACGCGCACCCTCGGATCCGCGATCGCCTCGGCGGAGAGCGCATACGCCGGGTTTGCGTTCCACTCGATGACCTCGGCGACCAGTTCCGCGACGACCACCTCGGCCTGCGCGGGCAACTGACGGAGCGCCGCCCGCAGCGTGAAGCCGAGCCCGAGCCCGCCGATGAGTACGCGCGGCGCGGTGAGGGTACGAATCTGTTCGCACGCGACCTCGGCCATGCGATCTTCCGAAAGGTGCCGACGCGTGGACATGAGCTCTACGCCGTCCGCGCGAATGAGATACGCACCGTCGTGGCGGAAGAGGGCGAGCACGGTCCCGTTGGGCGTTCGCGCTTCGCCAAGGCGTTCGAGTGGCTTCATGTAGGGCGGTCAGGGTTGCCGTGAACCTAACCGCGCGAGGCTACTCAAGCGTTGCCCCGTCGCTCGAACTGTCGGGGCTTCAACAGCTCGGCGGCGGCAGAGAGTCCGAACGGAACTGACCCAGGCACGTGCGAATGTCGCGGGCGACGCGATCGAGCGCCGTGTTGAGTTCGCCGACGAGTGACTCGTAATTGCCCATTGTGAAGCGGCCGTCGCGGTAGTCCGTGGTGCCGCGCACGAGCACCGCTCCGTCGAGCGGACGGATGATGTCCCACCGGGCGAGCACATGTACGGCACCGGTCGTGGCGGCGGAATCCACGACCCCTTCAAACCGAGACACGCGCAGCTGCAGCAGGAAATCGTGCCGGGAGCGCGCCGCCCACGGGGCGACCGTGACGGCCTTCACTGGGGGGACGTTGGTCAGGTGCGCGGCCACTGTATGGTTGATACCCTCGCCGAGGTCCTCACCCCAGCGGTGAAACTGCGAGGTGACGATCTCATGCGTGCCGCGACGCACGACGATGGCCGGCGACGCGAGATACGGCGCCAGATCCATGCGGCGAATGCCGATGGTCAGGCCGACCGTGTCAGCCGCCGTCGACGCGGCGGTTGGCGTGCGCGCCCCGCTGAGCACGTACTGCTGCAGCTCCGGCGAGTTGCGCGAGAGTTTGAAGCAGCCCGCGAGCGCGAGCAACGCCATGGGGACGAGAAACCGGGCAGTTCGCATCATGATGGAGGGCAGTGAGTGGTGCGCATCAGTTTGGCGGCGGCCTCTTGCCGCGCAACAACATGTCCGGATTTTGCTCCAGCGAGTTGATCAGCAGACGCAGCGCGTCCGCCGCTTCGCGCATGCTGGTGAGCGCGCTTTGCAACGCGTAGCCGGTACCGGCGTCGGCTGAGAGCAGGCCCTGTGTTTCGTCGAGCGTCTTGCGCAGCGATTGCAGCGTGGCGATTGCCTCGGTGGACGCGCCGGTGATCTGTGTGGTCATGGGATCGATCGCCGCTTCCGCGCGGTTGGCGAGTCGGCCCACATCGGTCATGGTCTGATTGATCTGCGCCGTGAGACCCGGGATCTCATCGAGCGCCGCCTTGATTTCCGGAGATGCCACGAGTTCTTCAATCGCACGAGCCGACTGCACGACCGCCCGATTGATCTCGGGCATGTTGACTTCGGCCAGCATGTCGTTGACGCGATTGAGGATCTTCATCACATCGGCGAGCAAGCTGCCCGCACCGCCTCCGATGGCCGCCATGAGCGACGGCGTGGTGGGAATCTCTGGCCACTTGTCGGAAGCATCCGCCAGCCGCGGCGGCGTGGAGTCGGTGCGGTACGCGAGCTCGATGTACAGCAGTCCGGTCACGATGCTTTCCATCTGGAGCTGGGCACGCAGACCATTTTCGATCTGCTGACGCAGCACGACGGAATCGCGGAGATTCACGTACGTGCCGAGA
>JBBQNT010000099.1:0-12485 GCA_038330215.1 Gemmatimonadales bacterium | reverse complement strand
CCGACCGTCCGCAGCCCCGTCGCGATGAACACGAGGGAGGCGGCATGGCCGTGACTATCGGACGTGTGCGCGCTGACCACCTGTTTGATATTCGCCTGGTGGCGATGGCCAACAACGTGATTCGCGGTGCGGCCGGTGGTTCCATTCTGAACGCCGAACTGTTGCTATCGTCTGGTATGATCGCCGGGCTGTCACGACCGTGATCGTCTGCAAATTCGGTGGCACCTCGGTTCAGGACGCGGACGCCATCGATCGCGCCACGGCCATCATGGGCGCGCGCATGGGGCGCCATCCGATCGTGGTGGTGTCGGCGTTGGGCGGTGCCACCAACCAACTGCTGGACATCGCGCACAAGGCAGCTGCCGGCGAGTTGCTGGTCGCGCTGCAGCTGATCGAACAACTGCGCGAGCGGCATCTGCGGGAAGCGGCGGCATTGCTGGTCGATTCGTCGGAGTCCGACGACATCGCCACCGAGATCAGTGCGGGCTTTGACGAACTCGCTCACCTGGCGGAAGCGCTCCGAACGTTGGGCTATCTCACGCCACGCTCGCTCGACACCGTGGCCGCTGTGGGCGAACTGTTATCATCGCAGATGGTGGCGGCGGCGTTTCGACATCGCGGGTTGCCGGCTGTGTTTGTGGATGCGCGAGACGTGATGAAAACCAATGATGCGTTCACCCGCGCGGAACCGGATGTGGTGGAGCTCGAACGGGCCGCGCAGATCCATCTGATGTCGCATGTCGCCGCCGGACGCGTGCCAGTGATGGGCGGCTTTGTGGGTGCCGCGCCCGGCCGCGTCACGACCACGCTTGGCCGCGGCGGCTCCGATTTCTCGGCGGCCTTGGTGGGTGCCGCGGTAAGCGCGGAGGCGATTGAGATTTGGACCGATGTGGACGGCATGTTGACCGCCGACCCGCGCGTGGTGCCCGACGCGCGATTGATCGAGCGGATTCGCTTCGACGAGGCGGCGGAGCTGGCATCGTTCGGCGCCAAGGTGCTGCATCCGAGCACGATTGCGCCCGCCGTGCAACGCGGCATTCCGGTATACGTGTTCAACTCCCGCAATCCGAGTGGCGCCGGCACGATGATCGCGTTTGATGCGCCTCGGAAGGCCGTGCGTGCCATCGCCGGCAAACGGCACACCACGGTCGTGAAGTTGCGGTCGGCGCGCATGCTACTGGCCCCCGGGTTCCTGCGGCGTGTGTTCGCCGTGTTCGAAGCGCACCGCGTGTCGGTGGACGTGGTGGCGACATCCGAGGTGTCGATTTCGGTCACGCTTGATGATGCCACAAATCTAGAAGCGGTGGTGGCGGACCTCATGCAATTCGGCGACGTGGCCGTGGAGCGCGAGCGAGGCATCGTGGCCATTGTTGGCGCTGGCATTGCCGACGGCAGCCGCGCCATCGCCGACGCCATCGCGGCGCTAGGCGCCATACCCGTGTACATGGCATCGCTCAGTGCTACCGGCATCAACTTTACGCTCGTTATCGACGACGCCGAGGTGGTGCCTGCCATGCAGCGATTGCACCGCACGTTTTTCACGGAAGCACTATGACGTCCGCGGTGCGCGACACAGAGCGCGACACGGAGCGCGACACAGAGCGCGACTCGGGCGCGGCAGTGCAGATCGCGCTGATCGGCATGGGGCGCATGGGCGAGGCCTTGGACGCGCTCGCAGATGCGCGTGGGTGCCGGGTGGTGGCACGACTGGCGAGGACGGACATGCACGCCGGGCTCGCGAAGGCCCAGTTGCACGGTGCACAGGTGGCCATTGATTTCTCGACACCCGACGCCGCCCTGGACAATGCCGTCGCCTGCCTCACGCTTGGCTGTCCCGTTGTGATTGGAACGACCGGCTGGCTAGACCGGCGATTGGAACTGGAAGCGGCCGTTGCGGCGCATCGCTGTGCCGCACTCTGGTCGCCCAACTTTTCGCTCGGAGTCCAGCGATTCTTGCGCGCAATCGAGCACGTGGCACGCCAGTTCGTCGAAGCGCACGATGTGGACGCGATAATCGTGGAGACACATCACGCGGCCAAGCGCGACGCGCCCTCGGGCACGGCACTGGCGATCGGCGAGGCTGTGGAAGCTGGCCTAGGACGCTCCGTGCCAATCACCAGCGTGCGCGTCGGGTCCGTTCCGGGAACGCACGCGGTGCTCTTTGATGCACCCTTCGAACAGCTGCGCTTCGTGCATGAGGCACGGGATCGTCGCGTGTTCGCGGACGGCGCATTGGCGGCCGCACGCTGGTTGGCGGCCGATCGCCCGCCGGCGTTGTACACGATGCAGGACATGTTGGCACCCGTGGCGCCGACGGCGCCATGACCATGCCATGACTACGCGTTGACCATGCCATGATCATGCCAGGCCTATGCCTCGAGAGAGACCGATGACGATGCTACATGGATGCGGCACGGCCCTCGTGACCCCGTTCTTGGCCACGGGTGCGCTTGACGAAAAAGCGCTGCGCGAGTTTGTCGAGTGGCAAGTAGCGCAAGGAGTGCAGTTCGTGGTGCCCTGCGGATCTACCGGCGAAGCGGCCACGCTCACGCTGGAAGAACACCGGCGAGTGGTGGAAGTCGTGGTGGATCAGGTGCGCGGCCGCATGCCCGTAGTGGCCGGTGCTGGGTCCAACGACACGCAGAAAGCCATCGCCCTGTCGCGCGACATGAAGGCCATTGGCGCGACACACCTGTTGCACGTGACGCCGATGTACAACAAGCCGCCGCAACGGGCGTTGCTGGCCCACTTTCGCGCCATTGCCGATGGCTGCGACTTGCCGATCGTGTTGTACAACGTACCGGGACGCACGGCGGTCAACTTGGAGGCGCGTACCTGTCTCGAACTCGCGCGTGACCCGCGCTTCGTGGCGGTCAAAGAAGCGTCAGGGAACATCGCGCAAATCGCCGACATCCTGCGGGAGCGACCGGAATCGTTCGGCGTGCTCTCCGGTGACGACGGGCTCACGGTGCCCGTGATGGCCCTTGGCGGGGAAGGGATCATCTCCGTCGTCTCCAACATCGTCCCACACCTGGTAACATCCCTCTGTAGCGCATTCATGCGCGGCGACCTTGCCGACGTTCGTCGGCTGGATGCTCGACTCGCGCCGTTGGTGCACGCCGCATTCATCGAATCCAATCCGATACCGGCAAAAGCCATGTTGCACATGATGCAGCGCATGCAGAATGTGCTGCGCTTGCCGTTGGTGCCCATGGCGGATGTCTATCACGACACGGTGCATCGCACGTTGATGGACGCCGGCATCATACACAGCTGACCAACGCTCTCCCTCCGCCTCGATCACTCCCATGGCCTTCTCCCTGCAGGAACTCGAAAGTCGCCTCAGCGATCCACTCTTGCTCGACTCGGGCGCAGCGCTGCCGAACGATGCGCAACAGTTGTTTGATCAGTGCATCGCCATGCTGGAACGGGGGGATATCCGGGCCGCGCACCAGGATGCCGACGGCAGCTGGCATGCCGTGCCGTGGGTGAAACGGTCCATCCTGCTCGGCTTTCGTATTGGCCGCGTGGTGGAAATGTCGTCGGGTTCGGGCGGGGCATTCCATTTCCTCGACAAGCATACGTTCCCCACGCGCGAGTTTCGGGCCGAGCATCAGGTCCGTATCGTGCCCGGTGGATCCACCGTGCGGCGTGGTGCCTACTTGGCCCCGTCAGTGGTGTGCATGCCGCCGATGTATGTGAACGTCGGTGCGTATGTCGGTCGCGGTACCATGATCGATTCCCATGCACTGGTCGGATCGTGTGCGCAAATCGGCGAGCGGGTGCACCTGAGTGCGGCGGCACAGATTGGCGGCGTCTTGGAACCCATCAATGCCTCGCCGGTGATCATTGAGGACGACGTGGTGGTGGGCGGCAACTGCGGCGTGTACGAAGGCACCGTTGTCCGCGCCCGTGCGGTCCTTGGAGCCGGCGTGATCCTGACGCGTGGCACGCCGGTGTACGACCTCGTGAAAGAAACCGTGCACCGCGCCACCGCCGACCGACCGCTCGAGATTCCTGCTGGGGCAGTCGTCGTGCCCGGGGCGCGACGCGTCACGTCGCCGTTCGGCGAACAGGAAGGCATCTCCTTGCAAACGCCGGTGATCGTCAAGTATCGCGACGATCGCACCGACGCAGCCACGGCACTCGAAGCTTGGCTGCGGTGACGCACATCGACGCCGAAATGCCACGCCTCGTGGTGCAGGGGGCCGTCCGTGCACCGGGCGACAAGTCCATCAGTCACCGCGCCCTGATTCTGGGTGCGCTGGCGACGGGGGAATCGCGGGTGCGCTACATCCTGCAATCCGATGACATCCAGTCTACGGCCCGCGCGCTGCGATCCATGGGCGCGCCCGTGCCACCCTTATCGGATGATTTCACCATCACCGGTGTCGGACTCCATGGGTTGCACACACCCGACGAGGATCTCGATTGCGGCAATAGCGGAACGACCACCCGGTTGCTGGCCGGACTGGTGGCGGGACTGGCGGGCTGTGAGACGCGATTCGTCGGTGACGCGAGTCTCACCCGGCGCCCGATGAAGCGCATTGCGGCGCCGCTGCGGGCAATGGGCGCCACGTTGGAGTTTGAGGGAGGCGATGGTCACGACGGATTGCCGATGCGCGTGCGGGGCGCCGTGCTCGAACCCGTCACGTGGGATAATGCGCACGCCAGTGCGCAGGTAAAAGGTGCTATCCTGTTTGCTGGATTGACGTCCGGCGTATCGGTGTCCATTACCGAACCGACTCGCTCGCGGGATCACAGTGAACGCATGCTGGCCGCGCGCGGTGTGGCAATCGACGTGTTGCCCCACGGTGTGCGAATGGCTGGTGGCACGCAGCGGTTGGAGGCCATGGATGTCGATGTGCCGGCCGATCCTTCATCGGCGGCATTCTTCGCCGCACTGGCGGCCATGGCGTCCGCGGGCGAGTTGCGTTTGCTCGATGTCTGCCTCAACCCCACGCGGACGGGTGCGTTTGACATCCTCGGGCGCATGGGCGTTGCGCTCACGACGCAGGATGAACGCGTGGTGGGAGGGGAGACCGTAGGGACCATTATCGTGCGCCCGTCGCGACTGACCTGCACGCGCATCGGGGGCGACGAAGTGCCGCGCTGCATCGACGAACTGCCACTGCTCGCCTGCGTGGCAGCGCGGGCGGTTGGGGAGACGCGGATCACCGATGCCGCCGAACTGCGGGTTAAGGAAAGTGACCGGATCGCCGCTGTGGTGGCCAACTTGCAGGCACTGGGCGTAGAGGCAGAGGAGTATCCCGATGGCATGCGCATCGTAGGCTCCACGCAACCGCTCCGCGGTCACGTGCGCACACATGGGGATCACCGACTCGCCATGGCGTTCGGCATCTTGTCCGCGATGCCCGGGAATCAGATCACGATCGATGATCCCCATTGCGTCGCAGTCTCATATCCTGGGTTTTGGACCGACTTGGCGCGGGTCATCGCCCCGCCGACGTCGCAGACCACGGTTAGGGCGATGCCGCAGTCGTCAACACCACCGTTGACGGCGTCAGCGATACCAGCGCGAGCCAGCTTCATTATCGCCATTGACGGGCCTGCCGCCTCCGGTAAGAGCTCCACGGCACAGTGGGTGGCCCAGCGGCTTGGCGTGCACCACGTGGACTCAGGGGCCTTTTATCGGGCCGTGACGCACCTCGGGCTTACCAGTGGGATGGAACCGGACGCCTGGACGGCAGAGCGCCTGCTCCAGGATGCCCATCGCATCGGGCAACGGCTGACCGAACGGTCGGTGCTGCCGTCGGTGGACGGGAACGACGTAGACGAAGCACTTCGGGATGCACACGTAACGAGGGAAGTCTCGCGGGTGGCCCAAATGTCTCTGGTGCGCGCGTGGGTGAACGCACAGGTCCGGAAGGCCTCGCAAACCGCCGACGTGGTCATTGACGGGCGGGATATCGGCACGGCCGTCTTTCCGGAGGCGGACCTCAAGATCTTTCTGATTGCCGATCCGTGGGAGCGGGCGGCGAGGCGCTTGCGGCAGCGGCTGGGGCGCCGGCCCACGGACGCCGAGATTGCCCGTGAAACAGAGCTCCTAGTGGCTCGGGATGCACGGGATGCGTCGCAGAGCCTGCCGGCGCGAGATGCCATCACGATTGACACCACCGCCCTGAGTCAGCAAGAGCAGGTGGATCGGATTGTGGCCCTCGCCAGAGCCGCCCGTCGTTGACCGGCAGCATTTATTGTTCTATGTTTCAAGGTTCCGGCGTTTCAGGCCGGGCGCCGACGTCGTCGGCTCCAGCATCCCGCATCCCGCGGTAGGTGAGAGACAGCTAGCACCGGATCTCCTTTCACAGGGCGCGCACTGGATTTCGTTCCCTGTTTCTCGGCGCGGCGAGTGTGGCAACCGCGATGTGGAGACCCGATTCGCATGAGTTCTGACCAGAATACCGAAGTCGTCGCCGATGCGACGCCTGCTGATGATGCTGCCCCCGACGCCGTGGCATCGGCGCCCGCTGAGCCCACGCCCGCAGCCACGATGACCGCCGACGCCGACGCGTCTGCCGAGTCCGACTCCGACGACGACGACGACGCTGGACACAGCAAGCTCACGGCGCGCGAAAAGCGCGACTTGCAGAAGAGCCAGCTGCGTCCGCTCGCCAACCGCCGCCCCGAGCTCTATGAGGAGGACGAGTTCTCGTCCGACGAATACGAGCGCATGATGGAGCTGTACGCCGGCACGCTGGCGTCCATTGAAGAAGGCGAGATCGTCAAATCCACCGTCCTCGAGATTCGCGAGAACTTGGTGGTGCTCGATATCGGATTCAAATCCGAAGGCACCATCCCGCTCGAAGAATTCAAGGACATGCCGGATCTCAAGGTCGGCGATGAAGTCGAAGTACTGCTCGAGCACCTGGAAGATTCTGAAGGTTCCGTGGTGTTGTCGAAGAAGAAAGCCGACTTCATGCGCGTGTGGGAACGCATCCGCGTGGCGTACGAGAGCGACGAGCCGGTGGAAGGCGTGCTGGTCAAGAAGATCAAGGGCGGCGTAGTTGTTGACCTCATGGGCGTCGATGCATTCCTGCCGGGATCGCAGATCGCGCTCCGTCGGGTACCCAACATCGACGAGCTGCTCGGCCACAAGTACGAATTCAAGATCATCAAGCTCAACAAGCGTCGCCGCAACATCGTGGTGTCGCGTCGTGTGATCTTGGAAACCGAACGCGCCGGCAAGCGTGAGAAGCTGATGAAGGAGCTGGCCAAGGATCAGGTCCGCAAGGGCGTCGTCAAGAACATCACCGATTTCGGTGCGTTCATTGACCTCGGCGGCGTGGACGGCCTGCTGCACATCACCGACATGTCGTGGGGCCGCATCTCGCATCCGAGCGAAATGGTGCAGATCGGGCTGGAGCTCGAGATCAAGGTGCTCGACATCGATTGGGAGCGCGAGCGCATCTCACTCGGTCTCAAGCAGCTGCAGGCGTATCCGTGGAAGGACGTGGCCGCCAAGTACCCGGTGGGTACGCGCGTCAACGGCAAGGTCGTGTCCATCACGAACTACGGCGCCTTCATCGAGCTCGAGCCGGGCATTGAAGGGCTCGTGCACATCAGCGAGATGAGCTGGACGCGCAACGTCCGTCATCCGTCCAAGATTGTCTCCATTGGTGAGGCGATCGAGGCGGTGGTGCTCAAGGTTGACGAGAGCGAAGAGAAGATCTCGCTCGGCATGAAGCAGACGGAGCAGGATCCGTGGGTTGTGCTGCCCCTCAAGTACCCGGTGGGCACGCGCATCAACGGCAAGGTGCGCAACCTCACGTCGTTCGGCGCGTTCGTGGAAATCGAACCCGGTATCGACGGCCTCATTCACATCTCCGATATGTCCTGGACCAAGCGCGTTCAGCACCCGTCGGAAGTCGTGAAGAAGGGTGATGCGGTTGACGTGGTGATCCTCAACATCGACAGCGAGAACAAGCGTATCTCGCTCGGCCTCAAGCAGGCCGAGGAAGATCCGTGGCTTCGCATCGGTGAGAACTTCCCGGTTGGCATGGACATCGAAGGCGCTGTCGTGCGTCTCATGGACAAGGGTGTCGTCGTCGACCTTGGCAACGACATCGAAGGCTTCGTGCCGGTGAGCCAGCTTAACCCGGATGCAACGGTTACCGATCCAGCGGAGTTTGCGTTTGAGGGCATGCGCCTCGTAACGCGCGTGCTCGAGGTGGATCCCATCCACCGCCGCATCGTACTCACGGTCGTCAGCATTCCGGAAGAGCAGCCACCGCGTCCGGAAACGCCGTCGATCGTGCATAGCTCCGAAGACGAGCTCGGATTGTAGCACTCGTTTCGCGCTCAGCGCACGCGCCCCCGGTTCGCCTCTCGCGAGCCGGGGGCGTCGTGCGTTTGCCAGCGGCGTGACGAACGCTCTGGCTTCCGTGACGAACGCTAAAGGTCTGCGACGGACGTGCCGACAGGCCTACGTGTGCCGCGCGCGCCCGACGGTTGTTCCTCGTGTCGAGGCTGCGTTTGCGGACATCAATTCGATTCGTCCCGACAAGGAGCTCCAGAATGGCCCAGTCGTTCGTCCTTCGCACGTCGTTTATCGCGGCAGTCGCCGTGGCAATGCTTTCTGTTGGCCCCTCCGCGACCACCGCGCACGCGCAGGATGACAAGGTGTACGCGCTCGCCGAGGTCCAGGCGCCACCCAAGCTGAAGTCGGCGACGACGGCCAGCCGTCTGATCGCCGAATCGTATCCGGCTGACCTCAAGAGCCGTGGCGTGGGCGGCATGGTCGAACTGCAGTTCATTGTGGACGCGAACGGCAAGGTCGTGCCGGGCAGCGTTGAAGTACTCGACGCAACGCAGACGCAGCTCGGCGAAGCGGCCAGAAAGGTCGTCGAGATGCTCGAGTTCAGCCCCGGCAAGGCCGCCGGCAGTGCAGTCAAGACCAAGGTGGTACTACCGATCGTGTACAAGGCCAAGTAGGTCACAGCAACGCAACTGGCGCATGCATCATCGAGGGCCCCGGCATCACGCAGATGCCGGGGCCCTTCCTGCGGTCGCATCCGGCGCGCACGTCCCTTAGCTTCTCACCCCATGTCCATGCGTGAGAAACTCGATCGACTCGCTGCCGCCCGCGTGGCTGCCGAGCAAGGCGGCGGTGCGGAGCGACTGGCCGCTCAGCATGCCAAGGGAAAGCTGTCGGCGCGCGAGCGTCTGGATGTGCTGCTCGACGAGGGCTCGTTCACCGAACTGGACCGTTTCGTGACGTCGCGGTCGCTTGGGGAGGGGGAAGCCCCCGTGTACGGCGATGGCGTCGTGACGGGATACGGACGCATCGACAGCCGCCTCGTCTACGTCTTCTCGCAGGACTTCACCGTCTTTGGCGGTTCACTCTCCGAGGCGCACGCATCGAAGATCGGCAAGGTCATGGATCTCGCGCTGCGAAATGGCGCGCCGATGATCGGCCTGAATGATTCAGGTGGCGCGCGCATTCAGGAAGGCGTGGTGTCGCTCGGCGGCTACGCCGACATCTTTCTTCGCAACACGATGGCGTCCGGCGTGATTCCGCAGATCTCCGCGATTCTCGGGCCGTGCGCCGGTGGGGCGGTCTACTCGCCGGCGATCACCGACTTCATCTACATGGTGCGGAACACGAGCTACATGTTCGTCACCGGTCCGAACGTCGTGAAAACGGTCACGCACGAAGATGTGACGATGGAGCAACTGGGCGGCGCCGACACGCACGCCGGAACCAGCGGCGTCGCGCACTTCGCGCACGATACGGAACTCGAAAGCCTGCACGCGATCCGACAACTCTTTCGATTCGTGCCGTCGAACAACGCCGATGATCCTCCGCGCGGACCCGGCACCGACCCTGCATCGCGTCGCGACGAGGCGCTCATCGACCTGGTGCCGGATCATCCCAATCAGCCGTACGACATGCGCGACGTGCTGCGGCGCATCGTCGATGACGGCGACCTGTACGAAGTCCAACCCGATTATGCGGCCAACATCATTGTTGGCTTCGCGCATCTCGGCGGGTACAGCGTCGGAATCGTGGCCAACCAGCCTGCGGTGCTCGCCGGCGTGCTCGACATCGATGCGTCGCTCAAGGCCGCGCGTTTCGTGCGCTTCTGCGACTGCTTCAACATTCCGATCATCACGTTCGAAGACGTACCCGGCTTCCTTCCCGGCCTGACGCAGGAGCACGGCGGCATCATCAAGCATGGCGCGAAGCTGCTTTATGCGTACTGCGAAGCCACGGTGCCCAAGCTCACGGTCATCACGCGCAAGGCGTACGGCGGCGCCTACGACGTCATGAGCTCAAAGCACATTCGCGGTGACCTCAATCTTGCGTGGCCCACCGCCGAGATCGCGGTCATGGGCTCGAAGGGCGCCGTTGAGATTCTCTATCGCAAGGAAATCGCTGCGGCGGAGGATCCGGCGGCCGCACTCGACGCGCGCGTTGCCGAGTACACGGAAAAGTTCGCCAATCCGTACAATGCGGCTGCGCGGGGCTACGTCGACGACGTGATCGACCCGCGCGACACCCGGCCATTGCTGATTGACGCGCTGTCGACGCTGCGCAGCAAGCGGGACCGAAATCCGCCGCGCAAGCACGGCAACATTCCGCTCTGAGTCGCCGATGTTCAGCAAGGTGTTGATCGCCAACCGAGGCGAGATTGCGCTCCGCGTGGTGCGCGCGTGCCAGGAACTTGGCGTGCGCTCCGTGGCCGTGTATTCAGAGGCGGACTCCCGTGCACCGCACGTGCGGGAAGCCGACGAAGCCATCTGCATCGGTCCTCCGCCGTCGAGCCAAAGCTATTTGCTTGGCGATCGCCTTATCGAGGTCGCGAAGCGTACCGGAGCAGAAGCGATTCACCCGGGCTACGGTTTTCTGTCCGAACGAGCGTGGTTTGCGCGCGCCGTGCGCGATGCCGGACTTGTGTTCGTGGGTCCGCCGGCCGAGGCGATCGAAGCGATGGGCAGCAAGACGGCTGCACGACAGCTCGTGATCGCGGCCGGCGTACCGGTGGTGCCCGGAACCACCGAAGCGCTGCGCGATGCCAAGGAAGCCGAAGCCATCGCCGAGACATTCGGCTATCCCGTGCTGCTCAAGGCCGCAGCCGGTGGCGGCGGCAAGGGCATGCGCGTGGTGCGAAACGCGTCCGAAATGGAAAGTGCGCTTGCCTCGGCACAGCGCGAAGCGCAGAACGCCTTCGGCGACGATGCGGTGTACGTCGAGAAGTACATCGACGGACCGAGACACGTGGAGATCCAGGTGCTCGCCGATATGCACGGCACCGTGCTGCATCTCGGCGAACGCGAGTGTTCGCTGCAGCGACGTCACCAGAAGATGCTCGAGGAGGCCCCGAGTCCCGCAGTATCGAGTGAGTTGCGGGCGCGCATGGGCGAGACCGCCGCCGCCGCAGCACGCGCGGCCGGCTACGTGAACGCCGGGACGTGCGAGTTCCTGCTCGACAAGGACGGACAGTTCTTCTTCCTCGAGATGAACACGCGCATTCAGGTGGAGCATCCGGTCACCGAGCTGGTAATGGGCATCGATCTGGTGCAGTGGCAGTTGCGCATTGCAGCGGGTGAGAAGCTGCCGTTCGAACAAAAATCGTTTGCTCCGAGCGGCTGGGCGATCGAGTGTCGCATCACCAGCGAAGATCCGGCCAACGGTTTCCTGCCGAGTACGGGTCGCATCACGCACTTGCATGTGCCAAGTGGACCGGGTGTGCGTTGGGATGGCGGTATCGAAGATGGCAGTGAGGTCGGCTTGAATTATGACCCGATGCTCGCCAAGCTGATCGTGCACGCGCCCACGCGCGAACTCGCCATCGCGCGCATGCAACGTGCGCTGCGTGAGCTCGTGATCGAAGGGGTGGAAACCTCTCGCGGCTTTCATCTGCGTTTGCTCGAACACGAGGACGTGCGCTCCGGCAACATCACGATTCAGTGGCTCGAAGCGCACCTGGCCGAGCTCACGAGCCAACCGGCCAGCACAGCGACCATCCGGCTTGCGGCCATCGCCGCCGCGCTGTCGGCGGACCACGATCGCAACGTGCGAGCGATACCGACCACGCCTGCTTCGTCAGACTCGCCTGCCGCGCCTGCTCACGGTGACGGGTGGCGTGCCGTCGCGCGCCGCGAACGACTGTGAAGGCGCGCATCGAGGGCACGACACCAGCTCGCGCCGCCGCAGGTACGCCGACGCTCGCCGATCTCGAGGTGGTCGCACTGGCCGCAGGCGGCGATGGCATTGCGCGGTTGGATGGACTTGCTGTCTTCATTCCGCGCACCGCACCCGGAGATACAGTGCGCGCATCGGTGCGCAATCACGGGCGGTTTGCGCGTGGCACGTTGCAATCGGTGCTCGTCGCATCGGAAGATCGCGTGGACGCACCGTGTGTGCACTTCACGCGCGACAACTGTGGCGGGTGTCAGTGGCAGCACCTCGCAATGCGCACGCAGCGCTCGGCCAAGGCGCAGTTGGTGAGCGACGCCTTCGA
>JBBQNT010000098.1:0-12677 GCA_038330215.1 Gemmatimonadales bacterium | reverse complement strand
GTCATGAACGTCGGGCACGGGAACGCCCGAGTCGTCGCGGCCATCAAGGCACAGGCGGACAAGCTCCTGCACACATGCTTCCTTGTGGCCACCTACGAGCCGTACGTGGCACTGTGCGAGCGGCTGGCGTCCCTCTTTCCGCACGGGGACGAGACCAAGGTCGTGCTGCTCAACAGCGGCGCCGAGGCGGTCGAGAACGCAATCAAGATCGCGCGGCAGGCGACCGGGCGTCCGGCGGTGATCTGTTTCACGGGCAGCTTTCACGGGCGTACGCTGCTCGGGATGTCACTCACCTCTAAGGTTGGATACAAGGCTGGGTGCGGTCCCTTTGCACCCGAGATCTATCGCCTGCCGTTTCCCGACTATTTCCATAACGGGTCGGGGCTGGATCTGGAGGCGTACGTGGCGGCCGAGGTGCGGCGTCTGCGTGAGGCATTTCTTGACACCGTGTCGGCCCGGGACGTGGCGGCGATCATCGTCGAGCCGGTGCAGGGCGAGGGAGGGTTCATTCCCGTGCCAGTGGAGTGGCTGCGCGCATTGCGCGCCATCTGCGACGAGCACGGGATTGTGCTGATTCTCGACGAGGTGCAGAGCGGATTCTGCCGCACCGGTCGTTGGGCGGCGTACGAGCACTACGGTGTCGTCCCCGACCTGTCGACGTGGGCCAAGTCCATGGGAGGTGGCCTTCCCATCTCCTGCGTGATCGGGCGGGCAAGCGTCATGGATGCCGCGGCCCCGGGCACGCTGGGCGGCACGTACGGCGGCAATCCGGTCGCGTGCGCCGCCTCGCTCGCCGCGATCGACGCGATGGAGGAGTTGCAGCTGAACGCACGGGCGACGGAGATCGGCGACGCCGTGCGCGAACGCTTCACGGCGCTGATGTCGCGCTGCCCGATGATCGGCGACGTGCGCGGGCTTGGGGCAATGATAGGTGTGGAGTTCGTGGAGGATGGCGATCCGTCGCGTCCGGCCGGCGCCTTCGTGAAGGAGGTGCTGTCACATGCGCTTCGGCGCGGCGTCCTGGCGATCTCGGCGGGGATTCACGGTAACGTGATCCGGGTCCTCAGCCCGCTCGTGATCACCGACGAGGAGCTGGACCGGGGCTTGACGATCCTCGAGGAAGAAGTACTCGCGGCGTGGAGTCGGGTCACATCGACGCGCGCCGTCCTGACACATACCTGAATCCAGCGTAAAACATGCAACCATTTGCGATCGCCGGGCTGCAATTGCAGCTCTCGGGACACGGCAACAACCTTCCCCGGATGCACGAGCGGCTCGACTTCCTGATGGCAGTCTTTCCGTGGGTGCAGATGGTGGTGTTCAGCGAACTGGCCGCTTGCGGTTGGTCGCCGGTGCATGCGCAGCCCATGCCGGGGCCCGCAGAGCAAGAGTTCCAGGCGATGGCGTTCCGTCACAAGGTGTGGCTGGTGTCCGGTTCGCACTTCGAGCTCGCCGAGAGCGGCAAGATCTACAACACGGCATCGGTGATCAACCCGGACGGGGCGGTGGTGGCGCGGCATCGCAAGCTGTTCCCGTTCCTCCCGTACGAGCAGGGCGTGAGCGCCGGATCGAATTTCCTGGTGTTCGACATTCCCGATGTTGGGCGCTTCGGCGTCTCGATTTGCTATGACATGTGGTTTCCGGAGACATCGCGGCAGCTCGTGGCCATGGGTGCGGAGGTCATCATCCATCCGACGCTCACCAGCACGATCGATCGCGACGTGGAGCTGTCGATCGCCCGAGCCACCGCGGCGACCAACCAGTGTTTCATGGTCGACATCAACGGCGTCGGCGACGTCGGCAACGGACGGTCGGTGGTCGTCGGCCCAGCGGGAGACGTCATCTACCAGGCCGGAACGTCGGAAGAGCTCATCCCAATCGAGGTCGACCTCGCCCGTGTTCGCCGAAGCCGTGAAGTGGGGCTTCGCGGATTGGGACAACCGCTCAAGAGCTTCCGCGACAGCACGGTGCGATTTCCCGTGTACGCCGGGGAGACGCGCGAGTATCTCGAGACGTTAGGACCGTTGGCGCGCCCCGAACGGGGCACGCAGGCCGGGATCCGAGGGATCCTCCCCTCTCCGGAACATGGGACGATCCCGCCAGCGGGAATGATCGGCAGCGCGAGCCTTGCGCCAGGGACCGCGCACGCCGCGTCGGTGGCCGCGCACTACGAGCCGGCGCCTGCGCACCTGTCCGGCGAATCCTGAAATTGACTGGAGACTCGATGAGTTCAGCACCATCGCCGCAACAGGCGCTCGACAACGGCGAGCCGCTCTACAACTTGTGGCGCACGCGAACCGACAATTGGAATCGGTTGCGTGACGTGGCGCGACGGCTGCATGGTGGCGTGGCCACGCAGCACGACGCGGATCGACTCGACGCGATGTGCGGCAGTGCGTTGGCGGCACTTGCGCCACTCGAGCCGTACTTCGCCTTCCCCGGCCATCGGGCCTTTGCAAGACTTGAGGCCTTGCATGAGCAGAAGGCCTGGGGCGTGCTCTCGCGGCAGACGATCCGGCTGAACCGACTGCTGACGACTGGTGCGTTCCGCAAACTGGACCTGCTCGAACTCAAGATCTCCGGCTATTCGGACCTGCTGGATCTCGACGAGTTTACCGAGGACGTCTACCGTCGGCTCGGTCAGGAGAAGCGGCCGTACTTCGTCACGTTGGTCGTTGACGAACTCAACCCGACGCAGGAACTCGAGCTGCAGAATCAGCTGCGCCGGCATCGCCGCTCCGACGACGACTTCGTGTATGAGACGATCGTGGCCGGCACGTTCGAGGACGCCGTACTGGCGGTGCTGGCCAACCCGGCGATCCAGAGCGTGGTGGCGCGCTTCTCGTTCCCGTTCTCGTGTCCGCGGGCTGGCAAGGCGGTGGCGGAGCTTTGCCGCGCGTACGGACAAGACATGGACGAGATCGCGGCGATGATGCCAGGCGATCGCACTCTGGCCCTTGGGCGCGTGCTGCGTGAGTTGCGCCCCGAGCTGGACCTGTTCCTCGTGTCCGATGCCCCGGTCGAGGATGTCGTCGGGGCCAAGAGCCGGCAGTTCCGCCGCGTGTTCTACCACGCCGAGGATTACCAGGACTTGCACCTGAGCATCCTCAAGGGGGTGCACGAGCGATACGACACGCCGTTCTTCACGGCGCTGCGCAAGTACAGCCTCAAGCCGACCGGCATGTTCCATGCACTCCCGATCTCGCGCGGCAAGTCGGTGGTCCGCTCGGTCTGGGTGCAGGACCTGGTAGAGTTCTACGGGGCTCGCGCACTGCAGGCCGAAACGTCGGCGACGAGCGGCGGACTCGACTCGCTGCTGCAGCCGGTGGGGCCGATCAAGCGCGCACAGGAGCTGGCCGCCCGCGCCTTCGGGGCGCGGCGCACGTATTTCGTCACGAACGGTACGTCGACGGCCAACAAGATCGTGATGCAAGCGCTCATGCAGCCGGGCGATATTGTCCTGCTGTCGCACGACTGTCACAAGTCACATCCCTACGCGGTGATCCTCGCCGGGGCGTACCCGGTGTACCTCAGTGCGTATCCGCTCTCGCAGTACTCCATGTACGGGGCGGTGCCACTGCGCGAGATCAAGCAGCAGCTGCTGCGCCTCAAGGCCGCGGGCAAGTTGCACAAAGTCAAGTTGCTGCTGCTGACCAGCATCACCTTCGACGGACTGACGTACGACCCGATGCGCGTCATGGAAGAGGTCCTGGCCATCAAGCCGGACATGGTCTTTCTGTGGGATGAGGCGTGGTTCGCCTATGGTCGCTTTGTCCCGACGCTGCGCCTGCGCACGGCAATGGACGCCGCGCGTCGTCTGAGGGAGCGACTTGCCTCGCCGGCGTACCGGGCGGAGTATGCGGCTTGGCGGCAGGAGTTCGACGCCGCTGGGGGATTGGACGAGGCGGCACTGGAGCATCGACTGCGCCCCGACCCGGACACGGCACAGGTGCGCGTCTACGCCACGCATTCCACACACAAGACCCTCACATCGCTGCGCCAGGGCTCCATGATTCACGTGGCCGACCAGGAGTTCGAGCACCGCGTGCGCACGGTATTCGACGAGGCATACCTCACCCATACATCCACGTCGCCGAACTACCAGATCCTGGCATCACTCGACGCCGGGCGCCGCCAGGTGGAGCTCGAGGGATACGAGATGGTGCGCCGCAGCCTGCAGTTGGCGATGACGTTGCGGGAACGCGTGCGCTCGGACCCGGGACTCAACCGGTACTTTCGCATCCTCGGCCCACAAGAGATGATCCCGGATCAGTATCGACCGTCAGGACTCGATGCGTACTTCATGCCGGAAACGGGCTGGCGGAATCTCGAGCCCGCGTGGGCCGGTGACGAGTTCGTGCTGGACCCGACGCGTGTGACCGTCGACGTGGGGCGGACCGGACTGGATGGCGACCAGTTCAAGCAGCTGCTCATGAACAAGTACGACATCCAGATCAACAAAACGTCGCGCAACTCCGTCTTGTTCATGGTGCACATCGGAATGTCCCGCGGCGCCATCGCACATCTCGTCTCGGTGTTGAGCAAGATCGCCGAGGAGTTGGACGACCGGCTGCAGCACGCCGGGGCCGCCGAGCGACGGGTGCATGATGCCCGCGTGCGCGCGCTCGTTGAAGAGCTCCCACCACTTCCGGACTTCAGCCGCTTTCACCCGGCGTTCCTGCAGACGCCAGACAGCACGACCCCGGAAGGCGACATGCGATCGGCGTTCTATCTGGCGTACGACGACGCAGCGTGCGAGTTCGTAGCGCTCGATCGTGAGCTGTCGCGGGCCGTCGCGGCCGGACGTACGGTGGTGTGCGCGCGGTTCGTCACGCCATATCCGCCCGGTTTCCCGGTGCTGGTCCCCGGGCAGGTCGTCACGTCCGAAATTCTCGACTACCTCCTCGCGCTCGACGTGAAGGAGATCCATGGGTACGAACCCGACTACGGGCTCCGCGTCTTCACCAACGCCGCGCTCGACGCGCAGCTGGCCACCAAGACCAATGGAACCCTTCACTTGACGGAGGCAGTAGCATGAGCAACGACGCACCACAACCGCTCGCGAAATCAGAGAAGTCGCGCCCTCGAACGAAGCTGTCGGGCCTGTCAGACATTCGGCGACACTTCCACCGGAATGAAGACCCGATCTACTTCATCAGCGCCACGCCGTTCAATCTTCTGGGCCTCGATGAGTGGGTGCGGAATTTCCATTTCATCAACTACATCGACTGCTTCGATGGTCAGCATCCGCACGTGTTTGTGCCGACCGAAGCCCCGCATCGCCCATTCACGTCGATTGAGGACATCAACAACTATCTCCTCAGTCACAAGGAAGTGGTGGACTTTATCAAGGCGCGCGGGCCGGGTGGCAAGGCCGTTTTTCTCTTCTTTGACGAGGAAACCGAAGCGCTTTGCAAGGAGCTCGGGCTCGAGCTCTGCTTCCCCTCTGCCGATTTGCGCCGCGCCGTCGACAACAAGGTCGAGGCGACGCGCATCGCCGATCGGGCCGGTGTGAAATCGGTGCCGCACGTGTTGGCCAAGGTCGGATCGTGGACGGAGCTGATGAAGGTGGCCGAGCCCCTCGGCACCGACCTCGTGGTGCAGACGGCATTTGGCGACTCCGGGCACACCACGTTCTTCATCGCCTCGGAAGCTGACTACGACAAGCACGCCGAGGAGATCACCGCCGAGGACGAGGTAAAGGTGATGAAGCGGGTGAACGTGCGCGGCTCGGCGCTGGAGGCCTGCGTCACCCGGCACGGCACCATTGTCGGCCCGCTCATGACGGAGTTGATCGGCTTCAAGCGGCTCACCCCATACCGCGGCGGGTGGTGCGGAAACGAGGTGAACGCTGAAGCGTTTCCGCACACGGTGCGCGATCGGGCGACGAAAGCCACGGAGGCGTTCGGCGAGGAACTGCGTTCGATGGGGTATCGCGGTTACTTCGAGCTCGATTTCCTGCACGACCAGGATACCAATGATCTCTATCTTGGCGAGGTGAATCCCCGGATCACCGGTGCGAGCGCGATGACCAACCTCGCCGCCTTCGCCCATGCCGATGCTCCTCTTTTCCTCTTCCACCTGTTGGAGTACTCGGACATCGACTTCGACCTCGACGTTGCCGAGCTCAATGCGCGCTGGGCCGATCCGGCCAACATCGACCCGTGGGGACAACTGGTGATGAAGCACACCGCCGACACCACCGGCGTCGTGACTTCGGCGCCGCCCTCGGGCGTCTGGCGCCTCGATGCGGAGGGAAATGCCCATTTTGTTCGCATCCAGACGCATCGGCGAACGGTCGACACCGAGAATGAGGCCTTCTTCCTGCGAATTACCAACACCGGTGACTACCTGTACGAGGGCGCCGACCTCGGCATCCTGATCACGCCGGGGCGACTCATGACGGAAGAGCATGAACTCAATGAGCGGGCGCGCCGATGGATCGAAGCGCTCCACGCGCAGTACGTGAGCGCGCCGGTGACGACCCAGGATGCCGCCGTTGTCGCCAGCGTGGCCGAGGTCGGCAATTTCAAGATTCTCTAGTTTTCCCAGCGAGCGGACGCTGTATTCGGTCGGGGAACCACTTCCTGGACCGAAATGGGTTGCGCTGTTCCGTCAGCTGGAGCCTGGATACCGCGAATGGTTCCTGCGGGAGGGTGACGCGGCGCGACCATCGTACATGGTCTCGTTGCGCGCCCTGCGCGCGCACATGCCCGAGCTGGTGCCCACGTACGAGCGACTCGTCGAGCTCGCCGGCGGCACCGACAGCGTGGCTCGGATGCTCGCGCTCTGGTGTCCGACCCCGTATCTCACGGCCTGCTCGCAAGCCGTCTGGCGGAATGGTCCGCCAATGCTCGTGCGCAACTACGACTACAACCCGATGCTGTGGGATGCGGTGCAGCTGGCAACGAGCTGGACCGGACGACGCGTCGTCGGCATGACCGACTCGCTCTGGGGGCTACTCGACGGCGTGAACGACGATGGCCTCGCCGTCTCGCTCGCCTTTGGTGGGCGCAAGGCCGTCGGCGTCGGATTCGGAATGCCGCTCATCCTTCGGTATGTGCTCGAGACATGTCGCACCGTGGATGAGGGAGTCGCCGCGCTGCGGCGCATTCCGAGTCACATGTCGTACAACGTCACCCTGCTCGATGCGCAGGGCGCTTATCAGACTGTATATGTTGCCCCCGACCGGCCGCCGTACGTCGCCCATCGCGCCTTCGCCACCAACCACCAGCGTCACAACGACTGGAAGGCGTTTGCCGAGGCCACGGCCAGCATCGACCGGGAGCTCCACCTGATCGCACGGCTCGACGATTCCACAGAGAGCGCGTCGCGCTTCGTCGCGCGATTTCTCGAGCCGCCGCTCTACCAGGCGTCGTTCGCGGGCGGCTGGGGAACGCTGTACACCGCCGTCTATGAGCCACACTCGCGAGGGATGGCCCTGCACTGGCCCGGACTGTCGCTCCAGCAATCCATCGATGCCTTCCAGGAACGGGCCGTGACGTTGTCGTTCGGCACCTCTCCCGGCAGCTAGCGGAGACAGACATGAGCCATACTGCAATCAATCCTGCGACAGGCGAGTCCTTCGCCTCTCACGCCGACCTGACCTCGCCCGAGCTGCGCAAGGTTATCGCGGCCACGCATCGCGCCTACCTGAACTGGCAGCGCGTGCCGATGCAGGCGCGTGCCGACCTCATGCGCGCCGCCGCGCGCCTGCTGCGCGAGCGCGCCGCATCGCTGGCCGAACTCATGGCGCGCGAGATGGGGAAGCCGCTGGCCCAGGGACGCGGGGAAGCGGAGAAGTGCGCGTGGGTGTGCGAATACTACGCCGAGCACGCCGCCGCCTTCCTCGAGCCAGAGCTGGTCGCTACCGACGCCTCCCGCAGCTACGTGACATACCGGCCGCTGGGCATCGTCTTCGCCATCATGCCCTGGAACTTCCCGCTCTGGCAGGTCTTCCGCTTCGCCGCGCCTGCGCTGATGGGCGGAAACGCCGGCTTGCTCAAGCACGCCCCCAACGTGCCGGGATGCGCACTGGCGATCGAACAGATATTTCGCGACGCGGGCTTTCCGGAGGATCTGTTCCGCACGCTCTTCATCTCCGTGCCGCAGTCGAAGCAGGTCATCCGCCACACGCACGTTGCCGCCGTGACGCTCACGGGCAGTACCGGCGCAGGCAAGGCCGTCGCGAAGGAAGCAGGGGCACGTCTCAAGAAGTGCGTGCTCGAGCTGGGCGGGAGCGATCCGTATCTGATCCTCGAAGACGCCGATCTCGATCTGGCGATCGAAGCCTGCGCCACGAGCCGTCTGTTGAACTCCGGACAGAGCTGCATCGCGGCGAAGCGGTTTCTCGTTGTCGAGCCGATCCGCGCCGAGTTCGAACGACGGTTCGTCGCGCGCATGGCTCGTGCGGTCGTGGGCGATCCGTTTCGCGACGGTATCGATCTGGGTCCGCTCGCACGCGCCGACCTGCGCGACACCCTGCACGATCAGGTGCAACGCAGCCTCGCCGCGGGGGCGCGCCTGTTGCTTGGCGGCACGGTACCGAGCGGTCCCGGCTTCTACTATCCCGCCACCGTCCTGACCGACGTGTGCAAAGGGATGCCCGCGTACAGCGAGGAGTTCTTCGGACCGGTCGCGTCAATCATTCCGGTCAAGGATGAGCGTGCCGGCATCAAGGTCGCCAACGACACGTCATTCGGGTTGGGAGCGGCCGTGTTCACGCGCGACGTGGCGCGAGGCGAACGCATTGCCGCCACGGAACTGCAGGCGGGGGCGTGCTTCGTGAACGCCTTCGTGAAATCCGACCCACGGCTCCCCTTCGGTGGCATCAAGGAGAGCGGGTTCGGTCGCGAACTGTCACGCCATGGTCTGCTCGAGTTCCAGAACGCGAAGACGGTCTACATTCGATAGCCACCGTCCTGATCAGCTTGCCGCTGCGGGACTGATCAACGTCGCGGCAGGGTCTACAACCGCTCGAGATTGCGCACCACGCGCTGGGCAATGGACCGGCTGAGCTCGAGATCAAACTCGTCGCCACGATCGGCCGCCAGGTCGAAGGTGACATTGCCGACCAGCACCTTCAGCCGGTTGCCATCGTGGCTGGCAAGCTCGCCGATGCCCCGTATCGCGGCATTGGTCACGTCGCTGCCGGCCATCGACCTGGCCAGCGCGCCGCCGACAGGGGCAGCGCGTCGGTCGATCGATCCTGCGGCGGCCTCGGCTTCCAGTCGCTTTTCGAGCGAGTCGGCGCCCGCTTGCATTTCTGCTGCGGTCAGGTCCTCGGTGGTGCGTGCGAAATCCCTTCGTGCGGCCTCGACGCTGCCATGCACGCGGATGTTTCCCAGCATCGCCGTGCCACCGTCCCACGCATACAGGCAGTCCAGCGCTGGATTCGGCCTGACGGCGGTCGCGGCGATGTCCACCGACGCGGCCACGTCCTCGACGCGAAGCAGGGGACAACCCTTGGCCTTCACTGCCGCGCGATCGAACATCTGTTCCCTGCCGTTCGCGGACGCGGGTGGGTTCGTGGCCACCGCGGCGTCGGCATCCACGCCGGCGCGGGCATCCGGGTTGCCGTCGTCACATCCTCCCAAGGCGGAGAACGCGAGCCCGGCGCCAAGCAGCATGCTCTGGATCTTCATCAGTCTGGCTCCTTTTTTGAGTTGGCGTCAGGTGGATAGACGCAGATCAGTCAATCGCGTCGAGTCTGCCCCTGATCAATGGTTTGACGTCAGTTCTCGGGCCTGGGCACGCGGGTGAAGGTTGCAGACAGCGCGAGCATCGGCCTCGGTGCAGTTCGATCCGGAGTTCGCCATCGACGAACGTGCCCGCGGGTTGGCGGTTGTCGTTCGCCACGGCAATTGGGCGCTGGGCGGCGAGGGGCGGGATGAAGAGGCTGAGCGCGAGGACGGCGACGAACGCGGATAGCGGTCTGCGATGGTTCATGAGTCGCTCGGGCTGGAATGCGATGTCGGGTCGCGAGTTCGACGATGCCGGTGGCGCAGTTCACATGGCGTTGCTTGAGTATGCGGCGAGATCCGTGGCAGCGCGAGCGCTGTAGCAGGCCCTACCCACCTTCAGGGTCACGGATTGCCCCTTTCCCGTTTCGACGGATGTGACCGCTGCGGTAACCCGCGGTCTCTCGGCGGTACCCGAGAATCGGTTGGATCCGGAGTCGCGAACGCTGGAGATCATGGTGGCGATCGCGGAACCCGGCGCGCGAATGCTGGGATTGTGGCGGGTCGGGACGAAGTACGCCGTTTACTCATGGTGAACCCACTGCCCGCGCTCTCGCCACCCATCCCCGAGGTTCTGGCCGTATGATCCCAGGCTGCCGCGCTCCCGTGTTCGTTCCCTCGCCGTCCGCCGTCATACGCGGCCCGGTCGTACCGCTGCTTCTGGTCGCCGTCGTGCTGGGCGCCTGCGGGGGGGATGGAGCCGGCCCCACCGAAGCACCACGGGTACGCATCACCGTCACGGCAACCACGACGGGCGAATCGCTGGATCCGGATGGGTATTCCGTCACCGTGGGCGGCAGCACGCGCACCGTCGCGGCCAACGGGTCCGTGGTGTTCGCCGGCCTCGAGGCCGGCAACTACACCGTGGCCATCGACGGCGTGAGCCCGAACTGCACCGTCGTCGGTGGCGCAACCGTACCGGTTCGCGCGAATGCGAGCGACGCCAGCGCTGCATTCCAGGTGGCGTGTGCGTACGACCTGGGCGGCTCCACGCTGCCCGTCGTGGCGTGCGCTTCACTCGCACCCGCGGCAGCCAGCGGGATGCCGCTCGGCGAGGTCTCGATCGGCACGCTGCCCGGCGTGCTGCAGCCGCCGGTGCTCGCGCGCGTGAGCACCGTGGACGGAACGGCGGCCACCCTCACGTTCGTGAATGACTCGGCCGGTGCGCGCCTCATCGTGCCGCTGCACCCCAGCGGCAGTCCCGATGGTGGGGCGGTCATGATCCGTATTTCCGACGAGCAGCGCTCATGCCAGCCGTTCGCGTTCACGGTCGAGCCGCTTCCGCGCGCACCCGGGGAGTTCGCGGCGGTCGTCGCTCTCATGCAGTCGGTGGTGGCGGAACAGGCCGCACTGCTCGGTACGACGGTCGAGGCACTGCGCACGACGGATGCCGCCTCACTGCCGACGCTCCTGCGTCCGCTGGCCATCGCGCAGAGCGTCATCGACCATCCGTCCAACCCGAACTCGATGGCCGCCATTGCCGCCGGCACGGCACCGTTCGCCGCCGGCGTCAATGCGGAGCTGCTGGATCGACTGATGGCACGCACCGGCTTCCGCGCCAGCCTGGAACAGTCGCTCGCGGCTCCGGCACGCGTGGGCCGCCGGGCCGCCGCGCCGGTCCCGGGCCGTGTCCGGCCCATGTCCACGCTCGACGCGATCGCGTGTGCGACCTCAACGCTCACGGTGGCGGCGGACCTCGACCGCTGCATGGCGCTCGCTGCCGCTGCAGCCTTCCGCGTGGATGGCGTCAGCAACAGGGTCCTCAACGATCTCGGGCTCGCACTCGGCGTGGCGGGGCTGATCCCGAATCCCGGCACCAAGCTGGCGTCGGCCGCCGCCGGCCTGGCCATGTGGGCGTTCCAGAAGGTGCGGGAGGGCACCGCCAACCTGTTGCCGTCCGAGTTCACCCAGATCAAGGTCGTGGTCACGCCCGCTCAGTACGACGAAGATCGCGACGGGCCGGGCACGTGGACGGCGGAGGTGTGGGCCACGAGCAAGGGGTGGAAGATGGACCAGCTCGTGCTCGAGGTGCTCTTCCAGATCGCCGGGGGATTGAGCGCCCATCAAGGCTGGTTGGACCGATTCCTGCCGGCGAGCCTCAAGGACGACATCACGGGGCTCGTCCTCAACACCTTTGTGCAGCAAATGATCAATACCACCGCCGGTTCCGGCGTCGTGGAAGAGCAGCCGAAAACCTTCGGTCCCGCGGACGTCTCCGAGCAGGCGTGGAGCGAGGCCGATCTCGTGGAGGGCGCGGCGGTGGTGCTGACGTCGCACACTGAACATTCCCCGCGCGAGCCGGGCGTGGCCCAACTGCGGGTACGCACGCGCGGCGGCGCATTCGGCGGCCAGCAGATCCAGGCGGATCTTGTGCCGATCGAGGTGCTCAGGATCGATCTCGACTTCCTTTACGAGAACGTCCGCGTTGACAAACTCGTCGTGGACTCGGCGCTCAAGCCGTACACGCTCAAGATCCAGGTGGAGAACGCCCGCTATCCAGAGCAACTGGCGCTTGACCCCCCGACGATCGGCACCGCCACGATGACCTACGACGGGCCGTCGGCGGGCACGCACACCGTGATCTACACGACACCGGCGGATCTGGGCACACTGCCGGCGCTGCTCACCGTGCGCAACACTGCCACGACGGGCGCACGCGCCTACAGCACGGAACCACGTGTGGCGACGCTCGAGATCGTCGAGGGGTCCGTGATCATTTCGCCGTCGTCCGTCTGCCTGGACGCAGGGGCGCAGCAACGGTTTACGGCCCAAGTCGTGGGCGAGTCGGACCAGGCGGTCACGTGGAGTTCGGCGCGGGGCTACATGGCGAGCGACGGGATGTACACGGTGCCGAGCGGCGCCACGCCCGGCGCCGTCGATACCGTTCGCGCGGTCAGTGTCGCGAACCCGGACCTCGAGGGGGAAGCGGTGGTGCAG
>JBBQNT010000097.1:0-12816 GCA_038330215.1 Gemmatimonadales bacterium | reverse complement strand
TCGGCCCGCCGTGCGGACTCATGGGGCGACGCGTCGGGTCCTTGAGCTTCTCACGCGGCACGCCCGTGGTGATGAGCTGCACGATCTGCTCGTAGCTGCCGTCCACCTGCAACCACGGACCGACGACGAGCGGCGGTCCATTGGTGCCGCCGACTCCCTTCTGTCCGTGACAGCGCTGGCAGGAACCAGTGTTGAAGAGGGAGTCGCCCTCGTTGAGCATCGCCACCGTGACGCCCGTTGGCATCTCCGGTCCGGGCGCACGTTCGGCGCGTACGCTGGCGGGAATCTCCGGCCCGGTGGCACGGCAGCCCGACGCGAGGTAGGCGAGCACGATCAGGGACGAGACAAGCGATGGGCGACGCATGGGAGGTCCGGGGTCGAGAAGGTGGGCGATTGCTGCGCGGCTGAAAGGCCGGATCGCGACGGTGCCGAGCGGCAAGTCTACACTGAACTAGCCTCCCTCAGACTCTGGCGCAACCGCGCGAGTTCAGAGAGAATAGACCATGGTTTCGCTTCGCGCGCAGGCCGCCGGATCTGAGAGCACACGGTCGAATAGTAGGCGATTGAGTTGGGTCAACACCGCTCGCGAAGATCGAGGAGCCGTTGCAAAAGAACCACTCAGGAGAGAGCTGAACCATGGCGAACGTGAAAGTGACGCTGGATGGGCAGATCGGCGCGACCTGGACAACGGCATTCAGCCAGGCGGTGACCCAGCTCAACACGCTGTTCGATCAGAAGGGCATCGCGGTGACGCTCTCGATGACCGGCTCGGGGCCGGTGATCTCGGCAAGGACCGATCCGAGCATCGGCATCACGGCAGTGCACGGCACCGCGCGCACGGAGCGCACGAGCTCCGGGCGGCTGGTGCGTTCCGACGTCAAACTGCCGCCGCAGATCCAAATCAACACCCCGAACGGGCTAAGGCCCGCCGGTCCGGGCATCTATCTCGTGGTTGCGGCGCACGAACTGGTGCACTCACTCGGCCACGACGGGCACAATTCCCATCTCATGGCGCAGGTGTTCCAGAAGGTTCTCGGCGATTCTCCCGACGGGGACAAGATCCAGGCAGGCTCGGTGTCTCTTCCGCCGCTCCGGCTCTCAAATGACTCGGTGCAGATTCTGAAAGGCATCTGGTAGGCGCGCCCCGAGGGTTTGGAGACGCCGCGCGCCCCCATCAAAGCGCCAGCTATTCGCGACGCAACAATCACCCGCAGCCCGACTCTCTTCATCATGCCTGCTTCCTCGAAGTTTCTACGGCGCGAGCTCACAGCCGCAGCCGTGACGGCGGTATTGCTGGTCACGCCGCCGGTCGCGCCGCTGGCCGCGCAGACACCCGCTGCGGTCAAGCCCGTGTCCCTGCCGCTCAAGGCTGAACGCACCCACACGTTCACCACCACCAAGGGCACGTGGCTGTCGCTCGATGTGTCGCCCGATGGGCAGACCATCGTGTTCGACCTGCTCGGTGATCTGTACACGTTGCCAATCGCCGGCGGCCAAGCCACGCGCATTACATCGGGCATGGCCTACGATGTGCAGCCGCGCTATTCGCCCGATGGGTCGCGCATCGTGTTCGTGAGCGATCGATCGGGCGGCGACAATGTGTGGCACATGAAGGCCAATGGCAGCGACACCACGCAGCTCACCACTGGCAACAACAACCTGTACGTGTCGCCCGAATGGACGCCGGACGGCAAGTACATCGTGGCGTCCAAATCGGGTGGACTGGGCGGCGTGGCCAAGCTGTGGATGTACCACGTGGACGGCGGCAGCGGACTGCCACTCACCACCGAGCCGGCCGCGCCGGCCAATCTCAAGATGCTCGGCGCGGCGTTCGGCAAGGACCCGCGCTACACATGGTTTGCCGCGCGCACCGGAGACTGGCAGTACAACGCGCTTGGCCCGCAGTACCAACTGTATGTGTGGGACAAGGAGAACGGACGCACGTCGCAGATGACTACGCGCTTTGGTTCCGGATTCCGCCCCACGCTGTCGCCCGACGGACAGTATCTCGTGTACGGCACGCGCTTTGAGACAAAGACCGGTCTTCGCTTGCGCAATCTCGAAACGCAGCAGGAAGACTGGCTCGCATTCCCGGTGCAGCGCGACGACATCGAATCGCGCGCACCTATGGATGCGTATCCGGGTTTTTCATTCACGCCCGATTCGCGCGCGGTGGTTGTCTCATACGGTGGCGAAATCTGGCGCGTGCCGGTGGACAAATCCGCGCCGAGCAAGATTCCGTTTGAAGCGGAAGTAAAGCTCGAGATGGGACCTGAAGTGAAGTTCGCGTATACGATCGACACGATGTCCGCGTTCACGGCGCGGCAGATCCGCGATATCGCGCCGTCGCCCGACGGACAGCGGCTTGCCTTCGTGTCAATGGATCGTGTGTACGTGGTGGACATGCCGAACGGTACGCCGGTGCGTGTATCATCTGACACCGTCGGTGAGTTCAGCCCTGTGTGGTCGCCGGACGGCGCGAGTGTTGGATACGTGACGTGGCATGACGCGGCGGGCGGATCCATTCGCAAAGCGTCACGCGCGCCGCGCGGCAACACATGGCGCGCAACCACGCTGAGCAACGGCAATGCGCTGTACAGCGACCTTGCATGGTCGCCCAAGGGTGATCGCATTGTGGCCGTGCGTGCGGCGTCGCGCGAACTGCTCGAAGCAGGCGGTGCATTCTTTGGTCCCGCAGCGGCCGAGTTCATCTGGGTGCCCGCGAATGGCGGTGACATCACGCGCATCATGCCTACGGGCGGCCTGGGCAACCCGCACTTTACGTCGGACGCGGAGCGCATCTTCGCGTACGGCGACGGACTGCAGTCATTCCGCTGGGACGGCACCGATCTCAAGACGCATCTGAAAGTGACGGGTCCGTTGCCTCCGGGCGCGGGCGGCGCGATCGGACTCGATGCCGATCTTGTGGCGCGTGCATCGCAGCAGTGGATTGGCGGACGCGGCGCACGGCCCATCGATTTCGAGAGCACGCGCGGATTCGGCAATGCGTTCGCTGCTCCCGTACCCACGCATCTCGATGACAACGAGCCCGCGCCGCCGCGTCCGCGCCCTGCGTCGCTCGTGCTCATGGCGCCAACGGGTGATCAGGCGCTGGCGATGGTGGGCATGGATCTCTACACGGTGACTGTACCCGTGGCCGGCAGCACACCGCCCACGGTGTCGGTGATCAATCCGGCTTCATCGTCGGTGCCGGTGCGCAAGCTCAACACCGTGGGCGGCGAGTTTCCGGCGTGGAGCGCTGACGGCAAGCACGTGATGTGGTCGCTGGGCAACGCGCTCTGGAACTTTGATCTCGAACGCGCGAAAGTGGTGGACGATTCGCTCAAGGCTGACGGACGTCGCGTGGCCGTCTTGCGCGCGGACACCACGAAGAAGGACAGCATCGCGCGCGCCGATTCCATCGCCAAGGCCGATACCACGAAGAAGGACAAGCCCGGCTACAAGCCCGACGAACGCCGCATCACCGTGACCGCAGTGCGCGACCAGCCGCGTGGTACACTCGTGTTGCGCGGCGCGAAGACGATCACGATGAAAGGCAATGAAATCATCGAGAATGCGGACATTGTGATTCGCGATAGACACATCGTCGCAGTTGGCGCACGCGGCAGCGTGCCCATTCCCGATGGTGCACAGATCATGGATGTGAGTGGCAAGATCATCATGCCCGGCATGGTGGACACGCACTACCATCCACAGTGGCTCACGCCGCAGATCCACAACACACAAACGTGGCAGTACCTCGCGACGCTCGCATACGGCACCACCACCACGCGTGATCCGCAAACGGCCACCACCGACTTCCTGAGCTACAACGATCAGGTGGACGCCGGCCAGATGATCGGGCCGCGCATTTATACGACAGGCCCCGGTGTCTTCAGCGCCGAACCGGTACGCGATCTCGATCATGCGCGCGAGATCATGCAGCGCTACGCCACCTACTACGACACCAAGACGCTCAAGATGTACATGAGCGGCAACCGTCAGCAGCGGCAGTGGCTCATCATGGCTGCGAAGGAGCTCAGGATCATGCCCACCACTGAGGGCGGGCTCGATCATAAGCTCAACATCACGCACGGCATTGACGGCTATCCCGGCATTGAACACACGCTGCCGATCACGCCCAAGTTCGATGATGTGTTCGCCTGGTACACGGCCACGCAGACGGTCAACTCACCCACGCTCGTGGTCGAATACGGCGGACCGTTTGGCGAAGGCTGGTTCTACCAGAGCGAAGACCTGCTCGGCGATGCCAAGCTGCGTCATTTCACACATCCGGTGGATTTTGACGGCAAGGTGCGCCGACGGGGCACGGGCAACGCCCCCGGGCCGGCGGGATTTGCGGTGAAAGAGGAGTACGCCATGTGGCAGCACGCCGAGGACCTCGCGAAGACCGTCGCCGCCGGCGGACGGATCGGCGTGGGCAGCCATGGTCAGTTGCAGGGACTCGGCATGCACTGGGAACTCTGGCTGGTGCAGAGTGGCGGCATGTCCGAGCACGATGCGCTGCGTGCGGCCACCATCGTGGGCGCCGACGCGATCGGCTTGGGCGCGAGCGTGGGCTCACTGGAAGCCGGCAAGTTCGCCGACCTGCTCGTGCTCGACCGCGATCCGCTGCAGAACATCCGCAATACGAACAGCATTCGCATGGTGATGCTGAACGGACGCCTGTACGACGGCAATACGCTCGACGAGCTGTACCCGCGTCAGCGCAAGCTGGTGCGGCAGCCGTGGAGCTATGAGGTGCCGGTGGCAGGGGCGGGGATCCGGTAGACGTCGGAACTCCAACCGGAACACATTCGCAGCGTCAGGTGCGAAAGCGAACAGCGACGCGTAACGTTCTCCCATGTCCAAAGTCTGCCCTGTCTGCAACAAGACCTACGCTGACGCGCAGGCATTCTGTCCAACGGACGGAACCGCGCTGCGCGCCACCGATGTCGCCTCGAGTTTCGTCGGCTCGATCATTGCCGATCGCTATGTGGTGACCGAGCTACTGGGCGAGGGCGGGATGGGCAAGGTTTACCTTGCCCGTCACGTCAAGCTGCCGCGTCAGGCTGCGATCAAGGTGCTGCACGCGCGCATGGTGAAGGACGCCGACGCGATCGCGCGCTTCAACCGCGAGGCCACGAACGCCAGCCGCATCGACCACGATCGCGTCGCGCGTGTGTTCGACTTTGGCGAGACGAGCGACGGACTCGTCTACCTGGCGATGGAGTACGTCGAGGGTCGCACGCTCAAGCGACTGCTCGAGGAAGACGGGCCGATGCCGCCGGTGAGGGCGTCGCGCGCGGTGCGGCAGATCGCCGAGGGGCTGGACGCGGCACATCGTCTGGGCATCGTGCACCGCGATCTCAAGCCGGACAACATCCTCGTGGCGCGGGACGAGCGTGGCGCGGACCGCTGCAAGGTGGTGGACTTCGGCATCGCCAAGGCCATCGGCTCCGGCGAGCGCTCGCTGACGCAGACGGGCTTCGTGGTGGGCACGCCGGAGTACATGAGTCCCGAGCAACTGCTGGGACAGGACATCGACCACCGGAGCGATGTGTACGCGCTCGCGCTGGTGGCGTATCAGTGCCTCACTGGCCAGACGGCGTTCGACAGCAACACACCGGACCGCGGCCTCATGGCGCGTTTGACCAGCGAGCCGCGCGCCCTCGAGACGGTGCGACCGGACAAGCGCTGGCCGGAGCAGTTGCAGGTGGTGTTCAACAAGGGGCTGTCTCGCGATCGCGAGAGGCGGCACGACTCCGCGCTGGCGTTTGCTGACGATTTCGATCTCGCGGCGGCGTCGAAGGTGGCGCCGGTGGAGAAGCCGGCGAAGAAGTCGGCGGCGAAGCCCGATGCGAAGGTTGACGAGAAGCCGGCGGACAAGCCGAGCGGAAAGGCGAAGGAGTCGGCGGGAAAGGCGGCGGCACCGGTCGCGATGTCGGCCGGCGGAAATGTCGCACCGCCAGGCTGGCCACCCGGCACGCCGCCCCAGGGCTTTGCGCCACCCAATGCGCAGTACCCGATGCCGTACTCGACACCGCCGCACGCAGGGTATCCCCATGGGTACTCCGGAGGTGCGCCGATGAATGCGCCGGGATACCCGCCGGTGACTGCGCCACCGGAGCCTCGCAAGCGACGCTGGCGACTGCCGCGGCTTCCGCGTTTCCCGATCGTACGGTGGGCGGGCACGCTCTTCGTGATCTGGTTCGCGTATTTGCTGATTACGGAGGGTAGCCTGCGACGCGCGGTGCGACGGGTGACGTCCGTCGCGCGGGGTGTGGAGGCGGATGCTCGGCGGATCATTCCAGGGGGGAGCCCGGCTGTGGGGCGGGAGGCCCGAGCGGCGGATGGAGCGGCGGCTGGAGGGGCGAACGAGGCTGCACAGCCGGTGGACAGTGGGCCGGGCGCGGGCGCGGTTCCAGAAGGTTCTGGGGCGAACGTGCCGGTTTTGGGCGCGCCGCCAAGGGTGGTGGTGCCGCCAGCTGTGCGACCGCCATCTCCGCCGGATACGCTGAGTTAGGGTAACTCACAGCCGGACGACCTAACGGCAACCGCGCCCAAGGGGGGGTGGCCTTGGGCTACCGAGAAGGAAGATAGGGTTCTAAGCGCGTCTTATTGCGTGACCTGAGAAACGCACGACATACCGCCCAGCCAGCCGCGCTTGAGCAGGGGAATTCCTTTGGGGTGGTCGAACTCCACCACCACCGGCACGGCATCCTTGGCGGTGGACGTCCATTCCACGCGCCCGGCACCGTCGAAGCGGGTGGCCTGGGCTACGAGCCGGAAGAGTGCCCACTCCCCGGAGGCCTTCGCGACGTCAGCGGGCTTGTTGCGCTTGAAGGTGGCCTGAAGGCTCGCCTCGCGGCCTGATTCTGACGGCCACACCACCTCATTGCGTGGCGTGCGTGCGTCGAAGCGCGCGTCGCTTGCCCCATGGCGCAGCAGGATCAGGGGCATCTCGTCCGACGTGATGCCACGGGCCATCCAGCGCAGGCGCAGCGTGCTGGCATTGTCGGGGAAGAGCGCGGTCGACACCTGCGCGGCGCGATTGAAGAAACTCACGAAGTTCGCCGACAGCGCCACGTCGCCCACCGGCTTGGCGGTGTACTTGTCACCGTCCCTCTCGAGGAATGGCGCCAACCGCTCCTGCTGGAACGCGGCGATGGCGCCCGTGCCGGGTGCGAACAGCGCGGTGACCTCGGCGATGGATGCCTCGGCTTGGGCGTCGGGACTGAACGGGAACTTGGCCAGCACCGGCGTCATGGCGCTGCATAGCGCGCGGCCTCGTTCATTGAGCACCACCGCCACGCTCACCCCACCGCCACCGCCACCGCCACCGCCACCGGCGGCGGGTGCCGGCGTCGGGGCGGGCGGCGGCACCACTGCCACGGCGCGCGGCGTCGGCGGGCGCGTGGAGCTGGCCGTGCGCAGCACCGCTTCCACGCCCGTAATCGGTGCGGTCATGAACTGTTCCACGGCGCTCGCCACGGGCGCCGCCTCGGGAGTAAGCGTGAAGCCCTGCGCTACTCGCTTGGCGGCAACGCGTGCCCGCGTGACATCGCCGCCCGCGGTTTGCGCAGCCTGCGAGACCGCCTGCGCCGACGCGGTGTCCACGACGGGTGGCATGTTGCGCACCTGCGTGAGCGCCGCCTGCAGCCCAAGCAATCCTTCCATGTACGGCTGATTCTTCTCGGACACGTACTTGTCCACGACGGCCGGCGGCGTGACCTCGTGCACGGGCTGGAATACAGCACTGATGGCCGAGTCGGAACTCGTATTCACGGCGATCGTGCGCAGCACCTGCAGAATCGGTGACTGCGTGCCGGCCACGACATCCAACTTGTCGGCGGCTTCGCCCACGTTGGACGGGCGCACGACGCCGGCCGACTGCAGCACCTGACGCCACTCCTGCACATAGTCGGCGTGGTATCGCTCACGAATGGCCGCGATCACCGGCGCACGGTCGACGGAGCGCGACGCAGTCGCCTCACCCACCACCCACGTCTCGCCCTGGAAGAACCGATCCGAGTTGGTGAATGCTTCGCTCATGAACTTTGCACCGTCGGCCGAGAATGCGCCCGCGACCTGTGGCTTCACCGTGATGATGCCGGGCGCCTGCGGAATCGCGACCGGCGGGATCTGCTTGTTCGCCTCGGCGAGCATGTTTACGTAGATCTGCTCACCGCCCGTATAGCGACCGAGAAAGTCACGCGCCTTGCTGACCAGCGCCGCGTCGGCGGCCGTGGGAAACGGATTGTAGGTGGGCAGCACGTCGGCGTAATACTCGAACTGATGACGGGCCAGTGACGTCACGTCGGCGTCCGTCTCTACGCCGCGCTGCCAGCTCGACAGCAGTACCGGCGCCAGGAACTCGCTTGTGCTGCGCTCCGCGTCGGCCGTAGTGATCAGGTAGCCCTTGAGCCACGAATACGTGGTCACGTAGTCGTTGGATGGACCAGGCGTGGGCGGAAGCGCCTCCAGCGAGTCGACAATCGCCGCAAAGGCGTCGCCGAAGAGCTGCCGGCGGAAGCCCTCGTACCAGACGGGGCGAGCGGCCTCGACCAGCGCGGGCCCCTGCCAGAGTCCGAAGCGCATGTAGAGCGGCGGACCCTCCTGGACATAGTCTCCCACCGTATCGAGCTGCGCCCGCAGCGCGTCCAGACGCCGCAGCGCCTCGGCTGACGGGAAGGCGATCGTGCCCGGCGATGACTGCACCACCGGCAGCGAGGCGACGGCTTCGGCGGCGTGGGAGAGACGAGTGGCCATGGCGCGGTTGCTCAGCCACGACGTGGTGACGCCGACAAGCAGCAGCAGGGCGGCGGCAATCGCGGCTCCCAGCAGCACCCGACGGGAGCGCTGCACGCGCACCCCGCCGCTGGCTACCGATGCGGCGCCGCCATCGGAGAGCACGACGTCGCGCAGCAGGCGGTCCAGAAACACCCACTCGGGAATCTTGCGCGTAGCGCCGGACGCCGCAGTCGGTGCCGCCACCGGCGGGGCTGCGGCGGACCGGAAGATTGACGTCGCATCCGCGGCCACGGGCGACTGCACGCGCGCTGCGGTGGGCGTCGACTCGACGTCGGACACGAGCACCGGCCGCGCGCCCACGAAATAGAATCCTCGCAGCTGCGGACTCGATCCGAGCTGCGTAGGACGGCACAGATCCACGAGAAACGAAATGGCCGGGTCCATCAGCTTTCGTAGTTCCCGCGGCAGTTCGTAGGCGGCGTATCGCCGCTCCTGCACCGAATCTCTGCCGAGCACGTCCACGCGGCGGTTGGCGAGGCTGTCCACGATGTGCTGGAACGCAGCGTTCAGCCGGGGGGTGAGGCGTTCGGCGTAGTTGCCGCTGTCCGACGTCGCATCGAACGGCAGCGTGGCGCCCAGAGGCGCGCGCAGTTCGTCGCGGCTGAACGGCGCTACCCACTGCTCGAAGTGGGGGATACGATCCATTTTCGTGAATACGACATACACGGGAAGCGCGAGTCCCAGTTCGCGTGATGCCTCCGCGAGTCGCTGGCGCATTTGTGTTGCCAAAGCGGCAAGTTGCTGTCCGCTTGAACCGGCGTAGAACAGGTCGCATGGCACGCAAAGCAGTACTGAACGTGGCGCGGCTTCGCCCTTGCCTACGGCCGCGGCGGCGCGCGGCGCCCGCAGCGCGCGAAGCACCTTGCCCCATCGGGTGGAGTCGGTGAGCAGCCGGCTGGTGAGCTCCACAACGATGCTGTGCTGCATTGCCCAGACGGTTGCCGCCGTGGTGGGCGCGGGCAGCTCGCCTGGCTGCGACGGGGAGGAGCCCGCCAGAAGTTCGGGGTCGCCGCCGGAGCGCGCCACGAGGGACGTTTTGGTGCTGCCCTCCGATCCTACGACCAGCACCAGCGGCAGGCTGGTCAGGTTGCGGCGAGGCAGTCGCGCTCTAGCACCGTTGAGCGTGGCCAGCACATCGTCGCCCATATCGAGCACCGTTTCAGCGCCATGATCGGGTCGCAAATACCACAGAATAGCGCCAGCAGCGATAAGGCCCAACAGGATGAGGCCGATGCGAAGCCCCCAGAGGGCGCCTGGGGTCAGCGAGACGACGCGCTCCAGCACGACCAGCACGACAATGAAGAACAGCAGCGTCAGCGCGGCGAACAGCCAGCGGACGTAGGATTTTCGAGCCGCCATGAGAAATCCGGGGCCGTGCGTTAGCGGGCAGTGGGCGCCGGGACCGAAGTCGCGGCGAGGGAGGGCGCGCCGAGTGACGCGAGCGCGCGCGTGTCACTACGCAGCAGGTAGAAATAGCCGCCCCAGAGTGCGAGCAGCAGTACGACGCTGGTGATCGCGCCGACCGTCAGCCGGCGCAACCAGGGATCTCGGCTTTCGACGCGATCGGACGGCGGCTGCCACGAGGGCGCGAGATCGCCCACCGGACCGCGCAGCCGCGACAGGCGATCGGACACGCGGGCGGAGATGGCGTGCAGCGCACCGTGGTCGCCGGCGCCGTATTTACCGCGGAAACCCAGCAGCAGGCAGAGCTGGTAGACCTCGAGCAGGTCGGCGAGCTGCGGCGAATCGGGGCGGGTGAGTAGCTGTTCGATGTGCTGGAAGAACCACTCGCCGCCCATGTGGCCGCCAAAGAGCTCGTCCTGGACGGGGCGCCTGGCCCAGTCGGCGAGCGCCGGCGATCCGGTGTTTAGCACGGACTCGTCGAGAAAGGCCACGACGGCGAAGATGGCCAGCCGCGTATCCTGCGTGTTGAAGCCAAGCGCGAGTGCGTCCTGTTCGGCTCGAGCAAGAAGCTGCAGCATCTGCGCCCGGAAGGCGACAGCGTCGGTGACCGGTTGGCGGTTGGCCCGCACGCGCAGCACGGCGGTGATGGCTTCTTGCAGTGCGCTCGCGAGCCGTCCCGGCGCGCTGGAGGCGATGGCACTCACGGGTGGGTCCTTCGGGAAGGGAAAACTCAGGTCGGCACGAGGATCGCGACTTCGACGTACGCTTCGGGCAGGGCATCGGGCACGTAGACGCCGATCTCGCGTGCTTCGGCGAGCGACAACGCGCATGGGCCCGTCATCGTCAACTCGAAATACGTGAGATCGCTGCGGGGCGCCAGTCCCGCTGGCGGAACGGGGATGTACTCCGTGGGCAGCCCGTTGAAGGCGCGGCGCACCAGTTCGAGCACGAACTTGGACGCGCACGTCTTCGTGAGTCGCTGCACGCGGTCGATGAGGTCGGAGGTGCTGATGCCCGCGCGCATGGCCAGAAACCAGCGTGCGCCCGGCTCGAAGCATCGCGGATCGCTGATGGCCGCCGTGTGCAGCAGTTCGCGCGTCTTCTGGAGTGGGACAACCACGGCTCGCGCAGAAATCACCGTGTCGAGTGACTCGCGCAGCTGCCGCTCGAGCCCGTCGAAGCAGAAGGTGAGGTCGTCGTGATTGTAGGGCGGCAGGTCGCGCGGATGTGTGGTGAGCGAGAACGTGCACAGCGCGCCTGCGAGCCGCGCCATTTCCATGTAGAGCCGTTCCGGGTGCGCGCGCCGGGTGAGCAACAGGTGCCGGAGCGGCGCGTCGGCGGAGCGGACGGCGTGCAGGAGCCAGCGCGTTGCGAGTTCGTTGCCCACGTAGGCCGCCACGCCGCCCATGGCGGAAGACGGCGCCTGCTGCACGGCGGCGCTGAGCGCCGCGCCCTTGGCCTCGAGCATGCCCACCGTGCGCCGCAGCAATTCCAGCAGCCGCGCACTGCCGCCGAGTTGGAGGGTGGGCGGGATGTAGGTCTCGTCGAGCTGAAACTGTCCGCGTCCGTCGCGCTTGACGCGGGCGACGGGCAGGGAGACCACGTCGTCGGTGACTTCGTCATCCAGCAGCAGATGCAGGTTGCGCACCGCAAAGCGCACCGGGAGCGGGTCGGTGCCGGTGGCGTCGTCGGGCAGCACTTCCTCGATGACACGGAAGCGCGTGGTGGGCGTGTGGCTGCTTGCGCCGCCGCCGAGCGATCCGTTGCCGTCGATCGCCTGGACGTTCGCATTGCCCGTCTGCCAGCGCGGCAACGCGAGGTGCACGACGTGCGAGTCGCGAGCGGGCGAAAAGCGTTCGGCGAGCGAGAGCGCGGATGGCGCGGGGTCGGAATCCGGGGTGTCGAACATTGTGCCGTCGGGCAGCACACCGCGGGCGTGTGCGAGCGCGCAACTGCCGTTGTGCAGGGCGTCGGCGTCCAGCTCGATCGCCGACAGTCCGTATGCGAACGGGAAGAGCAGCCCCACCGTGTGGCTGGCCTGATCCTCCTGATAGCGTCGCTGGGCCTGGAAGTGCTGGGGCGCCAGGTGCATGCCGTCTTCCCAGACGACGCGTCTGGCGGGTGCGGTGGTCAGGGGCATCGCGGCATGGGGGTCAGGGACGCGCAGAAGTGAAGCAGGGAGCGCATCGGACGGCGGGAGAAGGACGAGTGACGGCGGGGCGCGCATTGCGTGTCATTGCGTGTCATCGCGTGCGCGTGAAGCTTTAGAATACGAGTTGACGACGAGCTTGGCATTCAGACCCGAAGTGCAAGTTTAGAATATACATGATCGATTGCGTCCGCTCGGTCGTGTCCCCTACGCGCGGTTCCTTCCTTCCCGGCTGGCCTGATGAGCGACGACTTCCACGCCCGATACCGATTGCTGAAGTGTGTAGCCGTAGATGGTCGGGTGCGGACGCACAGTGGGCAAGAGGTGAGCACGGGTCGAGTGGTCATGGTGCATTTGTTCGACGGAGCCGGACCGAGTGAAGTGGAGCAGGTGCGGGCTCGGCTATCGCAGCTCGTCGGGACCGATCGCAATCGCGTGCTGGAGACGGC
>JBBQNT010000096.1:0-12855 GCA_038330215.1 Gemmatimonadales bacterium | reverse complement strand
TTCACCTGGTCGGGTGTGGTGGATCGCGAAGTCACGCTGGTGATGCGCGGCAAAGATCTCACGGTGCGCGGTGAGCGTGACATTTATGCGTCGCGCAGCGAGCGTCCGCGCGCCACGGGCGCTCTGCCCCGCACCGACGGTGATGTGCGTGTGCGCGTGCTCGATGGTCGGGGCCAGGCGATTGTGCTGCAGCAACCGACGTCGCGCAACAACTACACCACCATCGTGCGTGTGCGCGATCCGCAGGGCGGCAGCGATCGCTATCGCATCGCCGCGAGTTGGGCGCCCGATGCTCGCTACGGCAGCGCCGGCAATGGCAACGGCAAAGACAAAGGCAAAGGTAACGGCAAACGAAGCCGGGGCAACGACGGAGATCGTGACGACGACTGGGGCCGCGATCGCGACGATCGCGACCGCGATGACGGCGATGACCGCGACCGCGACTATCCGCAGCGCGACGGAGGCCGCGACGGAGGCCGAGACGAAAGAGGCGACGGCGATTGGGGCCGCGACGGTGATCGTCGTAGCGAAGGCCTGCGGTGGAGTGGTGTCGTTGACGACGTCGTTGAACTGCGGGTGCAGGGCCGTCGCGTGGATGTCGTGGAGCGCAGCGGTGTGCGCACGCGTGATGCACGCGCCAGCTTCAGCGGCGCGCTGCCGCGCGAATCTGTGAATGTGCAACTTGCGCGCGCCGACGGTCGTGGCTCCGTGCGCATCGTGCAGCAACCGTCGATCTGGAATGCATTCACTGCGGTCGTGCGCATCGAAGATCGCAGCGGCGGCGCGGCGCGCTACGATGTGGACGTGCGGTGGTAAATGCGAATCGTCGACCGGTTTCCGGTGGGAGTCTCCGCGATCATGCTGGCTGCCCTGTGCTCCGTTCCCGTCAGGCTGCCATGGCTGACGACATGTTGAGTTGGTTCAATCCCAACCACATCGAAGCCATGGAAGTGTATCGAGGCTCCGCCGAGCTGCCGCCGGAAGCCTGCGGTATCGCCTGCGCGGCGGTGTACTTCGGGCTCCGGCGCTAACCGCTACGCCACATCATGATCCGAGCGCTTCCTCACGCGGGCACTGGCTTCAGCACGACCTTTGTGCAGCCATCGTGCTTCTGATTGAACGCGTGATACGCATCCGGCGCCTCGTCGAGCTGCAGGCGGTGCGAGATGATGAAGCTGGGGTCGATGTCACCGGCCAGCACATGATCCAGCAGCATCGGCATGTACTTGTGTGTGTGCGTCTGCCCCATCTTGAATGTGAGGCCTTTGCCGAACGCCGACCCCATCGGCATCTTGTCGATGATGCCGGCGTAGACCCCCGGTATCGACACCGTGCCTCCCGGCCGGCAGGCCTGGATCGCTTCGCGAAGCGCATTCGGACGGTCGGTCTGCAGTCGCAGAGCCTGCTTGGTGCGATCATACAGCTCCATCAGGCCGGTGCCATGCGCCTCGAGTCCCACGGCGTCAATCACCGAGTCGGGTCCGCGCCCGCCCGTGAGCTCCTTGATGCGCTCCACGACATCGTCGCACTCGGCGAAGTTGATCGTTTCCGCTGCACAACGCGTTGACGCCAGCTCCAGACGCTCCGGCACCTCGTCGATGCAGATCACCCGTTCCGCGCCGAGCAGTTGCGCGCTCAACGCGGCCATGAGTCCAACGGGACCTGCGCCCCACACCGCCACCGTTGCACCTGGGCGCAGGTCGCAGTTCTCCGCCGCCATGTAGCCCGTGGGCAGGATGTCGCTGAGAAACAGGAGTTGATCATCGCCGATGCCGTTTGGCACGATGAGCGGACCGACATCGGCGAAAGGCACGCGCACGTATTCAGCCTGACCGCCCGCGTATCCGCCGAACATGTGCGAATATCCGAACAGTCCCGCCGCGGGATAGCCAATAAGCGCGGCCGCGTCCATGGCGTTCGGGTTGCTGAGCTCGCACGCAGAAAATTCCTGCCGTTCGCAGAAGTAGCACGCACCGCACGCGATATTGAACGGCACGACGACGCGATCGCCGACTTTGAGTTTTTTCACGGCCGAACCGATATCCACGACCTCGCCCATGAACTCGTGACCGAGGATGTCGCCCTTCTTCATGGCCGGATTGTAGCCATTGTAGAGGTGCAGGTCGCTCCCACATATCGCCGTGCTCGATACACGCACGATGGCATCAGTCGGCAGAATGATCTCCGGATCCGGTACCGTCTCCACGGAGATGTCACGCAATCCTGCGAAGCAGACGGCTTTCATGCGGGCACCCCCACAACATCAGGGTTGCTGACCGCTCGCTGGCCCTGCTGCTGCTCCTCTTTCCACTCGTCATGCTGCGCAGCGCCGCGCGGCTGTCCATGTGTGGTGGCGATCGAGCCGAACTCCATGAGTTGCTTGAACCGATGGAGATCGATGTCCATCTGCCGACCGGGTCCCTGCCCCATCAGCTTGGCGATGCCAACTCCAAGACGTCCCGCAGGCGGGCGATAGCCGATGGTTACATAGATCTCGGTACCGCTGCCCTGGCGCGATGGTTCAAAACGGATCTCGCCACGATGCGGCACATCGGCATCGCCGATGGACTGCCACCGTATCACCTCACCCGAAATATCCGCTGTGATCTCGGCGTCCCACTCAACCGTTCCGACCGGCGCGTTCACCACCCAGTGGGATCGCTCGCCGTTTTCGGTGACGGACTCCACGTGCTGCATGAATCGTGGAAGCTCCGAAAGATTGCGCCACGCAGCGTATACCTCCTGCTGCGGGCGCCGAATCGTAATGGCTGTGCTCACTACACGCACGCCACTGCTGTCCTGAATATCGTGAGCCATGATGATTCCTCGCTGACAGACAAGCCAAACTGCGTCTCTCGCAGTGTCGCCCGTTTACGTATCAGTGAGCAATTGCCCCAATGGAGGAGATGCACCTCTCCCCCCGGCGTTCGCATCAAGATCAGAGATCACGCCACATGCCGGACAGAACTGAAAGAACGCGTTCTTGCGCGTGTCACACACGCCGCACTGATCGAACAGCATCATGCCGCAGTGCACACAATAATTGCTGGTGCCCAGCTTCCCACCAGGGATCGCGCGTTCGCATCCGGGACAGACACCGGCGTCCATGCGCTTGAGCGCCTCCTCGTAGCCGAGCGCGTGTCGCCGCTCCACCTCCGTACGCTGCGTTTCCGCCTGCCTTCGCGCGAGATATCGGCGCATCGCGCGAATCGCGTAGTGGCCGACGATCGCCGATGCGATGATGCCAACGCCATAACGCACGTAGCCGCCATAGCTTGGCAGGTATGGTACCAGCTCCACAAAGAACGCGAAGACGGCAAACAACACAAATCCACGGTACAAGGGCCAGTAATCAGTGCCCCGCTTGCGCGCGATCATCCACGCGGCAATGAGCAACAGCGGAAGCGTGAGTGCCAGACGAATCGCGAAGATGCGCAGCTCATGCCAGAACAACGCGCGGTCGTACGCGCCTCGTGCGGCGTCACGCAGGTCGTCGCTCGCCACCATCGCCTGACTCTGCGCCTGCCGCAGCATCAGCAGCTGCGCATCGATGTCCTCGAGTGTGGTCTCGGCGCTCCGCAGCCCGGCACCCAGCGCATCGAGCGCGCGCGTTCGCGAAATGACCTCGGGATCCTGCGACGGATCGGTAGTGGCCGTGCGTGTCGCAATCCAGTTCGTGAAGCTCGCGCGCGCGGACGTGTACGCATTTTCCGACGCGGTGAGCGCAAGCTGCGCACGTTCGCGGGCCGCAGACTGACTACGCTCGGCGCGGAGCAGCGAATCCACCTGCGCGTTCAGCGCCGCCATGGCATCGGCGTCAATGAACTGCTCAATCGTGATGCGCTGGTCCACGCCAGGCAGGTCACCGACGATTTTTCCACCGAGCCCGATCAGGAAACTCGCAAACACGAGCGATACCGCCCACATCGCGAGCCTGAAGAGCCGCTCGGGAACGCGCAGGGCCTTGATCATCGCGTACAGGCCGCGGCGGCAGTGCCACGGTCTCCCGATCCGCGCGCCCACACGTTGTCGGCAGGATTACGGTCGGGAAAACGGCACCCGGGATCGAACGTGATGCGCTCGATCGCACGACCGCCGAAATCGAGCTCGGCCACGAATGTGCGACTGCCGCCGAACCATATGTCCACCGGGTACGTGAGCAGTGCCGTCACATCATCGGTCATCACGGCGTTGGGCATGGCGCGCACCGCCGGACCGCTCGCCGCAAGCTTCACTTCGAGCACTACTGGCGACGGCATGTCCCCGTCCTGCCGCACGGTCACGCTGGTGCGATTGCCGTTCATCACAACGCGCGCGATGCTGCCATCGACGCTGTGCGTGTTGAACAACCATCCGTTCCAGAACCATCCCAGGTCGCGACCGAGCGCGCGGTTCATGAAGAACATCCAGTCCCATGGTGACGGATGCTTGAACATCCACGCATTCGCAAACTCACGATGCGCACGCTGCACAGCCGAGTCACCTACGATGCCGCCGAGCATGGAGAGCATGAGCGGCGTTTTCTGGTACGTGGTGAACCCGTAGAACTGCGGCCCGGCGTAGTTCGCGTTCCACATCATCGGCGGTTCCGCCTCGTTGCCCGCCGTGCGGCCGTATGATTGACCGAGTCCATCCAACACCGGCTCGCGACCGGCAGAGTGCGCGTTGGAGAGGATGTTCATGTACTGGTCGAAGCCCTCGTCCATCCAGCCGTACCACGTTTCGTTCGTTCCCACGACCATGGGCCACCATTGGTGCGCCGCTTCGTGATCGGCTGCGCCCTGGTTGGAGTTGATCACCATGGGATACTCCATGCCTGCGCTGGGCCCATCCTGCAGCGTGAGGTGCGGGAACTGGTAGGGGAACCACAGGTTGGAGTAGAACTCCAGCGCGTGGCGCGTGCTGCTCCCGGCATTCGCGAACAGGTTTGCGCGGCCCGGTAGGTAGAACATATGAATCGGCACCGGACCCTTGCCGGGAATTGTTGCGCGTGTGGACTCCCACACGAACTTGCGCGCGGTGGCCCACGCGAAGTCGTTCACGGTGTCGGCGACAAAGTGCCAGACGAGACGACCATTGGGATCGCCTTGCGCTGTAGCCCGTCCGGGCCCGATTTCGTCAGGTCCTACAATCATCGTATTCGCATCGCTGGCCGTTACTCGCGTGAGTCGTTCGCGGGCGGAAGCCGTAAGCACTTCGTTCGCATTCTGCAGGACGCCGGTGCCACTCACCAGCCATCCAGCCGGTACGTCGATACGCACGTCGTAGCGGCCGAACACATTGAAGAACTCCGACGGGCCCAGGTAAAGCTCAGCGTCCCAGCCGCGCAGGTCGTCGTACATGGCGATTCGCGGAAACCACTGCGTGGGCTGGTACAGGGAGTCGGCCCAGCGCTGCGTCATGCGATGTCCGACACCGGGTCCGCCCGGGAGCTTGTGGTTCCACTCGATCTCCAGCGTTGCATGCGCACCCGGCGGCAGCGGCGTGGCCAATCGCACTCGCGCGACCGTGCTCTTCGCACCGGTGAGGAACGGTTGCTGCGTGGGTGCCGACAGCACGGCGGGTCCGCCGACAGGCGGTGTGAGCGCGGCGTTCACTCCATTTACCGTCAGACGCGTGATTACCATGCCGTCGGTGTTCTCCGCGGGCACCCAGCTCGCGGCGCGCGGTACGGTGCCGATGAAGTGATTCGGATCGAGCCTGAGCCCGATCATCGTCATCGTATCCGGACTGGTATTGTGCACCACCACCGACTCTCGGCCCGACAGGCGAGAGGTGGACGTATCGAGCCGGACGTTGATGGTGTAGTCCGCGCGCAGCTTCCAGTAGTTGCGACCCGGTCGTCCAGTGGAGTCACGCGTTCCCGCTTCGAAGGCACGCCGGATGGCGTTCGTGAGCGGGATGTCGCGACGGATGGTGCGCTCCGGACGCGGCGTGACTTGCGCATGCAGGACGCGCGCAGACGAAGCAACGCTCGCGAGCGCGGCCGCCGAGAACATCAGGCACGTGAGTGCGCCGCGAAGGTTCATGAAGGGCAGCGCTACGCGCATCAACGAATCTCCACGTAACGTTCAAGGCGGGCAACTTCCTTCGCGTCCACGTACTTGCCGATCTCGCGACGGAACTGCTCCTTCGTCTTCCACGGGCGGTATTCCTTGAACTCGCGCAACATGCGCGGTCCGACGCCGGGAATCGTCAGGATATCCGCGTCGCTTGCGGCGTTGAGGTCGATGGGCACGAGCACGTACTGCTCCATGCGCGCCACTTCGGCGTCATCCACGTACTTGCCCATCGCCCGCCGGAACTGCGCCATCGCCTTGTACGGACGGTACTCGAGGAACTCCCGCAGCATGCGCGGACCAATGCCCGGCACCAATAGGATCTCTTCGCGCGTGGCGCTGTTGAGATTGATGTGCAGGAACAACTTCGGATAGAGCGCTGACCGCTGCTCCTTGGTCAGCTTGCTGCCGAAAAACGCGTCCACGTCGGCCATGGAGAGGAACGGCCGCCTGGCGACAATCTCCTTCGCGAGCGCGGCATTCAGGTGCGGCATGCGGGCGATGTCGGCCTCGGCAGCAATGTTGATGTCCTGCACGCCGGAAGGCTTGCCGACTTGAGCCTGCGCAACCAACGGAACCACAGTGAAAGCGACGAGCGCGCACAACGCGCGCAGCATGCGGGAGCGCATATTACGAGTCCTTGGGTGGAGGGGGAGATACACGAACGACAAACAACAAACCAAGCAAACCGAACGGGATGAGTGATCCCGGGGCAAGCGCGGGCGTCGCGCCACGGGCGACTTCGAGCCACAGCGCCAACCCACTCAGTCCGGGATTGAGCTCCTGCTCGAACTCCAGGTTGCCCTCGAGGTGCAGGATCACGCCGGCGACACCGGCAATCACGAGCGCGCCCATCATAACCTGCAGCACGCGAGCCGACACCCTGCCGGGACGTCGTGCGTGCCAGAGCAGCACCGCTGCCGTCAAGCCCAGTGCTGCGAGTGGAATCCACTGTTGCCAGTATTCGTAGTGCTCGAGCAGGACGAGTTCCGCCAATGTGCCGAGACAGGCAAGCAAGAGAATTGCGAGCAGAGCGCCGGCCAGCGATGAGGCTGGACGCGCGGAGGTCTGGCGGTCCGCACGCACCAACGTCATGCTCCGGAAACGGCTGGGTTCGAGATTGAACGCGGAGTGCCCATGCCGAAGCAATCTAGCATCGCAAACCCGTTCGCCCGTCCGACAATCCCCGACTGCAATCCCACCCACGCCTCAACCCATGACGTCGCCGCAGCCCGCCCCGTTCGTCCCTCTGCAGTTCACCCGCCGGTCGACGCAGGATTCGCTCGAGAGCGCGGCGGACTTCTTCGCGCGCATGGACCGTCGCCGCACGACGCGGCAGTTCTCCACCGATCCGGTGCCGCGCGAACTCATCGAGAGGGCGATCCGGACCGCGGGCACGGCTCCCTCGGGTGCGCACCAGCAACCGTGGACGTTCGTGGCCATCTCGAACGCCGAGCTCAAGCAGCGGCTGCGAAACGCCGCCGAAGAGGAGGAGCATGCCTTCTATCACGGCAAGGCACCCGAACAGTGGCTGACCGCGCTCGCGCCGCTCGGCACCGATGAGCACAAGACCCACCTCACAGACGCGCCGTGGGTGGTGGTGCTGTTTCGTCAGGCGTACGGCATGAACGAGGACGGCAGCAAGCGCACCTTCTACTACACGCAGGAATCGTGCGGTATTGCCGCGGGGTTCTTCATTGCCGCCGTGCACCTCATGGGCCTCGTCACGCTCACGCACACGCCGAGCCCGATGGGATTTCTCTCCGAGTTGCTCGAACGACCCGTCAACGAGAAAGCCATGCTCGTGATGCCGGTGGGATATCCGGCGGCCGACGCACGGGTCCCGGACATTGCACGCAAGTCGCTCGGCGAGATCTGCGTGTGGAGGTAGTCGCGTGGCAACGTATGCGTCGTCGCCTCAGCGAGGCGCTCGCAACACGCCGCCCACGTTTTCGAAGTACAGCAAGCCGCCCGACGACGTGCCGATGAGCAGATCGAGGTCTCCGTCGCCGTCCACATCGCCAACGGTGAGCGTGGAGAACGGACCAGTGCTCATGCCGAGATCTGCCTGACGCTCGAAACGAATGCCGCTCGCTTCTCCTGCATTGCGCCAAAACTGAACACCTCCATCTTCGCTGCCGAGCAGCAGATCCACGTGTCCGTCGCCATCGATGTCGGCGAGCACCGGCGCGCTGCGCCGGCCCACATCGATGTCCTGGAAGACGTCGCTCACGAGCTCGAACCTCGCTGACGACCGCGTGCCGGTGTTGCGATAGAGATTCAGCTGTCCCGACGCCTCGCCGACAATCATGTCGAGATCACCGTCGCCATCCAGGTCGGCCAGCGACGGCGCCGTGTTGCTGCCACGCGTGAGCGTGATGAGCGCGCTGTCGGCGAGCGTATACGCGGACTTCGCTCGCGTTCCCGTGTTGCGCCACCACTGCACCTTATCGCGCCATGTGCCAAGCACGAGATCGGGGAGTCCGTCGCCATCGAGATCGGCGACCACTGGCGCATAGTGAAACTCACCGCGCATGGGGAGCTGGCCGCGGTCGGCGTACGACGGCGCCGATGACGTGCCGACGTTCTCGAACACGCTGATGTTCCCCGAGGCGTCGGAATCGGTTGCAATCTTGTTGCCGATGAGCAAATCAAGATCGCCGTCGCCATCGAGGTCTGCGAAGTGCGGCATGGCTTCGGATCCGACATCGATGGTGGGCAACAGCCGGCGTGTGGCAAGCGAGAACTCGCCGCGCGTGTCCTGCGTGACGAGCAGCAGATTCTCAATGGACGTCGTGCGCGGTGTGTACGAGCCGCCGATCACGCCGAGCACGAGGTCCATGAGCCCGTTGCCATCCACATCGCCCAACGTGGGCGCATTGTAGCCACTCGTGAGCACCGGAGCGTTTCGCGGGAACTGCACCGGCCGCGTTCGCATGTTGGGGATGGTGCAGCCGTTCGACGTGTTCTCGATGAGCAGCACGCCGGGCTCGAAGTAGTCGCCCCAGAAGAGATCGACGTCACCGTCCCCATCGATGTCGCCGAACGCGAGCGTATTCGCGCCGTGACGCATGCTGCCGCGTTCGAGCCCGGGCGTGCCGCCGGGCACGGGCCCGAGAATTTCGATGTCCTCGAATCGCTCGGTGTGCAGCACAAATCTGGGCACACCGTTGCGTTCCGTCCCGGGCACGGCTTCGTAGCGATCGACCGTACCGGCCACACGTCCGAGAAAAAGGTCGAGACGGCCGTTACAGTCGATGTCGACGATGTTGAGGATGTTCTGTCGGTCTGCCGGAATCGCCACATTGTCGCTGTCGCGCAGCGAATCCACGGCGATCTCGAAGCGGGCCTGCTGTCGTGTGCCCACATTTCGCCACGCGCGGATGTAGCTCACGGGCGACTCGCTCAGCAGATCCGGCAGGCTGTCGCCGTCGAGGTCCGCAAAACGGTACCACTCCCCGATGGGCAGGTCGAGAAAGCGATCGGTGCGCCAAGTGAAGGTGCCGCCGACGTTCTCGAAGAACATGACGCCGTTCGAGCGCTCCTGCACGAACAGGTCGAGGTCGCCGTCGCCATCAATGTCCACGAGTTGCGGACGCGGCACGTCGAATCCGCCAAGGAACGGCTGGATCATCGAGCGTCCGTCAGCATCGGCCACGGGAAATGGCGCGACGCGACGTACGAACCGCGCGCTGTCGGTCGAGCCAGCCGTCTGCGCGCCGAGCACGGGCGAACCGGTCGTTGCAGCAGTGGTCGCAGCGGAGCACGCACTGAGCAGACATGACAACCCGACGACACCGGCACGCGCACATCTCCGCATCATGGCGCTCGTGTGCAACCCGAATGTCACGCGCTCACGGCCACGAATCATCGCGCCCGTGCGGCGCCCATGCCGGTCGGGCCATTGCCGAGCATGATCGTGGTCTTCACCCGGCCCGTGACAAGATCGAGCACGGTGAGCCAGCCATCACTCGCCGACATGCCATCCATACCGTGCATCTCGTGGCCGCTGTGGCCTTCCTTCACGGCGCCAGCATTCTGGTTGCTGATGAACGCGTAGCGCCCGTCCGCCCCCACGATCATGCCGTAGGGCTGCGCAAGACGACCGTCGATGGTGCGCTTGACTGTCCACGTGCCAGCATCGATTTCCGCGACGGAATTTTTGGTCAGCAGCGTGAGGTACAGCGTGCGACCATCGGGAGAAAACCTCGGCTCCCACGGCTTGCCTTCAACCTTGATTTCGTGCACCGGCACAAAGGGCGGCGGCTTGGTCAGATCAAACACGAGCAACGTATTCGACAACTCGCCACCGGCCACCATCGTACGACCGTCTGGAGAAACGGCGAACTGCACCAGCGAACGCGTCGCGCCCGGAATCGTTGTCAGCGTGACGCGCCCTGTCGCCGTCTCGACACTGGCAATGCGATTCTCGGACAACGACGCCGTATGCACCCACTTGCCGTCGAGCGACATGACCAGCGCATGCGGACGCGGAATCACGATCTCCTGTTCGTCCACGAGCGTGAACGGCGTTCGCGCGATCACACCGAGCGCCTTGGGCGGACTGACGGCGGTCATGGACCGACCCACATACAGTGTGTCGTGCACCGGGTCGAGCGTGAGCAGCCCCGGCGTTTCCATCTCCACCTGAGCAACCAGCTTGTTGTCGCGATCGAACTTGAGCACTCGGCCCGCGCCAATGAGCGACACGTACCAGAAACTGCCGTCGTCCTCCACGGCCACATGATGCGGCTTGGCGTTGGCCGCAAAACCGAGCGTGCGCAGGTCGAGTACCGTGTCCACCTTCAGCGCCCGCTGATCGATGATCGAAATGGTGGCACCGGCCTGGTTCACCACGTACAGGCGATCCTGAGCGTCGGCCGCCCGAAGGCCACCGACGCTCAGCAATGCTGCCACGAGCAACGTGCGCAGTCGCATCATGTATTCGCTTACTGTACGATCGGACGCGTGCGATCCCGCACGAAGAACACGCCTTCGCCAATGCTCGTCACCACGATCGCGCCGCTCTTGAAGTACGGATACACGCTCCACGAGCCCGAGAACGACGGCGTGCCGTCATCGCCCGGATGCGTATCAAGGAAACCGACTTCCTTGGGATTGCGCGGATCGCTGATGTCGAGAATGCGCAGTCCCGACGTGTAGTTCGCCTGATACATGCGATCGCCCTTGACGTACAGATTGTGGTCGATCGCCTTTGTCGTGCCGACATGTTCCTTGACCAGCACCGGATCGGTGAGGTCCTGCACATCCCACACCAGGGTGCGCGTGCCCTTGGCCGCCTCACCCTGTCCCGACGACTCGTCGCCTTCGTCGTTGAGATAGAGATACTTGTGATCGTCCGTCAGCCACGCCTGATGCGCGTAGGCGACGTTCGGATACGACGCGCGAGAGATCGCCACGGGGTTCTTCTTGTCCGTCACGTCGGCAATGCTGATGGCGGTCTCGTTGGAGCCGATGCAGATCTCCTTGCCGGCGTAGCGCGTGTCCGGACCCTTGTAGAGCACGCACTGCGAGTCGTGCGAATAACCCGTGCCTGCGCGACCGGTCTTGTCGTCCCCGAAGCAGCCCGCAAACTTCGGCTTCTTGGGTGTGTTGACGTCGATCATGTGATGGCCGCCACCGCATGTTTCGCCGCCGCCTGAACCGCCCACCACGTACACGAAGCCGGTCTCTTCATTGGCCACGATATTGTGCGCGCTGTTGATGCGGTCGTACGTGACATCGGGCGTGAATGTCTGCGGCGTGCGCACGTTGCGCAGGCGCGTGAGGTCGAACACCTGCATACCGTGCTCGCCAGCGTTGTCCGCGACGATGAACGCATGATCCTTCACAACCTTCATGTCGCGCCACGCGGCCGAAGGCGATCCCTTCGTCTTGGGCAGGTCGCCGAGATAGCGCGGGTTCGCAGGATCGGTCACGTCCACGAACGATGTGCCGTCGGTGCGACCGAGAATTGCGATCTCACGCTTGCTGACCGGATCGGTCCAACCCCAGTTGTCGTTCATGCTGGTGCCGCGCTTGCCACCGATCGCCGAGATCGGCAGGAACGAGAGCAGTGATGCGTTGCCGCATTCGAACTCGCCCGCCTTGCCGCCGTCCGAGCAGAGCACTTCCTTGCCCTTCACAGCCGAGTACGTCTTGAGATCGCTCTCCGGGAACACCGTGGCTGACTTGCTCCACGTGCCGGCGGCATTGCGTGCGAGAAACATCACGGTGCCGCCTCCACCGCCATCGTTCGGCATGCCGATGGCTGCGGTGTTGCCCGCGACCGCCATGGTCGCCCCGAACGCCGCGCCGGCCTCGACATCACCGACGTTCAACACGCGCATGGACGCGGCGCCGTTGTTCGCGTCGGGTACAATGCGATAGATGCGGCCCGCCGAGAACTGACTGATCGGTGCACCGACCCAGAGCTCGTCACCGGCCATGGCGAGGCTGCTGCCAAAGCGCGCCGCACTCGCTTCGTACGGCACGAACGACTTGCGCTCGCGCCAGATCTCGGAAATGTCACTGTACTCGAACGTGGTCACGCTGCCGAGCGTCGCGCCGCGGCGACCGGCGGCGGGAAACGCGCCTGGCGAGCCTGCAACGATGCGCGTGCCCTTGATCACGACGCTCGCGCCAAGCTGCGCGCCATCGGCGCTGGCCGGCGACACGAGCATTGCCTGCTGCACGAAATCGTTGCCGGTGCGCGTGAACACGTAGACGGCACCCTTCGCGGCCGAGCGGCCCGGTGCGCCTACCACCAGCCGGTTGCCGTCCATCGCCAGCGATG